>JBEKZL010000126.1:0-23515 GCA_049509915.1 Bryobacteraceae bacterium
CGCCGACCAGAACTGCCGCGAAGCGGCTTCGTCCAAGGGCTGTTATCGCAACGAACATTTCTGACGGACCAACCAAGTACTTCGCCGGGATGCCGATTGCGCGCTCACGTGGCAGTGGGCAAAAGTATTGGCCCCGGTGCTAGCATGGAAACCGCCATCAACGTTTCAACAATGCCCGGGCTTGCTCAATCGACAGTGGCGGGTCGCCGTGGTGAATTACGGCGTGACAATTAGGGCAAACCGGTCGGAGGTCGCTGATGGGATCTACCTGGTACTCCGTGCCCACGTCAGCCAGAGGGACGAGGTGATGGACGTGAATGAAAGCCTTCATTGCCTCGCCATAGCGCTCCCGGAAGCTCATGTTACAAACTGAACAGTGCAAGCCATAATGAGAGACGCATTTTTCGCGAGCACGGGAGTCCCGCTCAAAGCGATTCACCAGCACTGTGACTCGCCCACCCTCCGAATGAGGCTCATCAGCCGTTTCTTCATCAAACTGCAAGAGTAGGGGAGGTTTCGCCGAAGGCGCATAGTAAGAGGGATCTCGCATCTGGCGACGAAGGACCTGAGACAAGAAGGCTGTCAGACCGGGTGAGTGCGCGTTGCGTATGGCTCGAGGAGGGTGGCCCGTTGCCGCGATCGACAATGCCGCGAAGTGCGACTCGGCGAGCGGTGTCAGAGACTCGGGAAGTTCGGCAAGTGACACCGTCGTCATGTCGCACCAGCCGGAGCCGATTCTGCCTCGACTAGAACATTTAGGCCATCCGGGTACAAGACGAGGGACTCTACCCAGCCAACGTTCAGACGCACCCCCCATCCAAAAAGCGTATTTCCCCAGCGGTCCGGATGTCGCTTTGAGAGAAACTCTATCGATGCCGCCAGAAACTCAATATAGCTCTGCTCGGCAGCGCCGGGCGTATGCTCGAAGACCGACTCGATCACTTCGCGAGCGGTCTCCGGATCAGACCTGTCTTGCGCGCTTATTTTCGGCATTGCAATTGATTAACGGGCAGTTCAAGAGCACCGGGCGCCAAGCCCCGCAGTGTCCCTTAGACATCTTACCTCGGCCTGGGACCGACCTGAGGTCGCAACGCTGCGCCCACGCCAACCATGGGCTTCCTCGGCCGGGGCCAGTAGGATTCCACTTGGCCGCGTAACGCCCAAACTGGTGGGCTGATGCCTGCATTCGACTCCCGTAACGAAATCCCCTTCGCACCAAACATCGCGGATAATCGCGACAGATCCTCCCTTGATGCCGCGGCGTTTATCGGCGAGGGCAAACTGGTTCTCGACCCGCACATTCAGTCGTCAGCCGCTGGCGGTACAATGGCGGTTGATGACGGGCAAGGTTAGCGTCGTAATCGAACGGGACGAGCAGGGCTGCTACGCGTGGTGCCCGGAACTGAAGGGGTGCCAGTCGCAAGGCAAGACAGTCGAGGAGGCACTTGTCAATATCCGTGAGGCAATCGAGCTCTTCCTGGAGACTCTGACTGATGAAGAGCGCTCGGCCGCGCTGAGCCGGGAGATTCTGACTACCGCGGTCGAAGTCCATGCCTAAGTTCACAGCTTCATAAGTTCCCTAACGTATTTCCGGGCAACCGCTCCCTCGCGGTCGTGGCTCGGAAACAAACGAAACCGAGCCGCGACCGCAAGGGAGCGGTTTTCTTGATACGTGGCTGTAATTCCGAAATGGGGTACTAAGCTGCCGCGCCTAACTGCGGCGGATGCCGAAGCGATGCTGTTGAAAGCTGGCTTCGTTCGGTTGCGGTCCAAGGGCAGTCATCGAATCTACGCAATAGGCCCTCATTTCACCCGGTTGCCGGCGATATACACCGCGTCGATGGTTCTGGTATTCCTGATGTCGTCGAGCGGGTTGCGATCGAGCACGATCAGGTCGGCCCATTTCGAGCGTTCCAGCGTGCCCAGATCCTGCGCCCCCAGAAACTCCGCCGCGTTGCGGGTGGCAGCGGTCAGCACCTGCATCGGCGTCAGCCCGGCTTCCACCATCAGTTCCATTTCCCAATGTTCGAAATAGCCGGGGAAGCGTCCGGGAGGGCCGGTATCGGTGCCGAAACCGTACTTCACGCCCCCATCCACCAGCGTTTTGAGGTTCTTCTTGGCGGTCTCGAGAAAGGCCGGGTACTCTTTGAAATGGGCGCCGGATGAAATCGACTCCCGATACGCCGGAGTGCGCAGCGTCTCGATGACCACCGGCGACACGCCGCGCATAAACGGGGCGGGGCCGGCGTAGATGAACATGGACGCCTCGCGCGAGAGCGTCGCTGCCATCTGCCAGGTGCCGTGCTTCTTCATGCTGTCGACGAGCGCGTGATCGATAGGCTTGTCGCGCACGCTGTGGGCCAGCCCGTCGACGCCGAAATCGGTCAACTGCTTCGCATCCTGCAAATAGAAGATGTGCGCGGCCACGCGCAGGTGGCGCCGGTGCGCGCCATCGATGATGGCCCTGGCGATCGGATAGGGCATCTTGGGAAGCCGGCCCAGTTCGTCGTCCATCCAGAGCTTGATAATGTCAACTTTCTTGCGCGCCTGCGCCTCCACCGCCGGCTCCACTTCGGCTACGCTCGATACGCCCTGGTTCACTCCCGCGATGCCGCCGTAGCCGCCCTTGAAGATGAATCCCTGGCCGGCGGTGAAAACCCGCGTCGTCGAAGGCCTGCCGGCGCGCTGCCGGTCGCGAATCTCGAAAACCAGGTCCTGGTCGGTGCCCATGCTCAGCATGGCCGTCACGCCGTAAGATGCATACGTATCGAGATTCTTCTCCACGTTTTCGCGGGTGAAGAACTTGGCATCCTGCGTCAGGCCGATGGTGTTGCCGAGGTGCCCGTGCAGGTTGATGATCCCGGGCATCACGTACCTGCCGGCGAGATCGACCGTCTCCGCCCCGGCCGGAGCCTTGAGCTGTGCCATCCGGCCCACCCAGACAATCCTGCCCGCGTCGACGATCATGGCGGCGCTGGCCACCGGCGGGCGGCCGGAGCCGTCGATCAGGGTGAAACCCTTCAGCACCTTGATCTCGGCGTGAAGCGCGGAGGCGGCCACGAGCAGCACCGCCAGAAAGGTAACTCTATTTCGTTCTGGTGCGAGCATCTTCGAGAATCCGTTTGGCGCGCGCCGGATTGAATACTCCGCAAGAGCAGAAGCGGGCCAGGTACGTCACCGCCTCCGCCGGGGTTCGCCGCCCTTCTTTCACCCAATCCACCATCTTCTTGGCAAACGAAGCGCTCACCATCCCGTGCCCGCACATGGTGGAAAGCTTCAGCACGTCTTCGTTAGGAAGGTGTCCGGTCTTGCCCTCGAAGCCCAGCGAGTAGCCCACGCTGTGGCGGCAAATATCGGCCGCGTGGCAGCACTGTTCAGCGCCATCGATGGAGGTCGAGATATTCACGCTCAGGCCCAGGTCCGCGGCTTTCACGCTCTTCACGAAATCTTCCGCCGCCACGCGGTTGTCGAACACCGCCGCCGCCGTGGTGGGAGTGTCGAGGCCGTCGATCACGGCTTGAAAATCCGGTTTCGCTTCCCGCTTCCAGTGCGACGTAGGGTTCATCGATTTCGATGGCCGCAGCGCCCCGCCGTGCCTGGCGTCACCCAGGTTCACCGGTTGGAACGGCAGCGCCATTTCCAAAAACCGGCGCAGTTTGGGGACTGAATCCTCGTCGTTCTTGCCACGACTGCAGATGGCGAAAACCACGTAATCGTCGTGGAAACTGGCCGCGTCTCCGTACCGATGTAGAGTGTTAGTCATCTTGTCTCCCCGCCTAAGGGCACGTTGCGCAATAGCAGCACCAACCGCTCCCTTACGGTCGCGGCTCTGAAAACGCCGTTAACTCACCGGCGCGCCATTGGTGATCCGGCCCAGTCCCGTATTGGTCTTGGCCCGCTCCAGCTTGTATCCCAGATGTTCCAGGATCGGCGCCACCGTCCGCTCTTCTCCGTCCGCGTCGCACCGGGTTCCCACTCCCAGCGCCACCACCGTTTCCAGCCTCTTCTCCACGTCCCACACCAGCCGGATCACTTCTTCGGTGCGCTCCACCGGTACTTTGATTTCGAGAATTGCCGACAGCACTTTTTCATTCAAAATGTCTTCGCGGATGGTGCCGGTGGGAACGTCTGACATCAGTGACGTAATGGGGTTCTTCTTTTCGAACGCCACTCCGGCGCGCGCCAGCTCCCAAGCCATCTCCTGGATCTCACGGAACCAGACACCCACCCCCGGCCTGCCGAATTCAATGGTGAATCCCACCTCGCCCACCTTCACCCGGCCGCTGATGTCGTTGGTCTTCACCTCTTCGGTCCCGCGCCCTTCCACGCCGGTCGATTCGTGCGGAACCCGCGGGTCGGAAAACGCGCGCCGCACCACTCTCGGCCAAGTCAGATCCTCGGGCGCGAACGCCGCCGTGGGGCAGACATCGGGCTCGGGGTCGAAACGCAGCCGCATCATCTGGAACACCTTGCGCATCGTCCGCACCATGGTTGGATTCAGGTGTTCCTGGCTCAGGCCGTTGTAACAGGCATAACACTCGACGCACTCGTCGCGGTTCACGGTGGCGCGTTTGATAGCGGGATCGATGTAGATCGCGCCCATCGGACACACGTAAGTGCAATTTCCGCAGGCCACGCACTTCGCAGGGTCGATTCTCATACAGGTGTGCTCCCCGAAGAATTGTATTCTCTCACAGGTTGGCCGGTGGCCGACCGCCGCGGATCGATGCGGCTGACAACCAGGGCCGAGAACAGGCATAAGGCACTGGCCACCAGAAACGGCGAGGTCCATCCAAGCAGCGTAGCCAGATAGCCGACCATTACGGCGGATACAGCCCCGCCGACATTGCCCCAGGTATTCATGACCGAAGAAACCGAGCCGCTGAAGTCGCCGCCAATATCGATCGAGATAGCCCACGACACCGAGACAGTAAGTTCCAGCCCAGCCAGCGCGATGGTGAGACAAATCATCGCCGCGATGGGGCTGGCCGCCAATACCCCCGGTAACAGGGCCATCCCCGCTATGGCGAAGCCGCCGATCGAAACCATCAACCGGCCGCGGCGCAAGTCGTTCCAGCGATGGGCCAGCCGGTCCGATAACAACCCGCCCATGACATTGGTGACAGTCGCCGCCAGCAGGGGCAGGCTTGCCAACCCCATCCCCAGCCGCGTGAAGTGGCGCGCTTCCCGCAGGTAAGTGGGAAACCAGGCCAGATATAACCACAGCACCCAGCCGTAACAGAAATAAATCGTGCTGAGGTACCACAAGTCGCGGCTGCGTAAAATCGGTCCCCAGGGCACGGCGGGCCGGGCCGCCGACACAGGCCGCGAACCAGCCGGCCCGAGGATCGCCAATTCTTCGGAGTTGACGCCCGCGTGCTCGCGCGGATAATCGCGATAATACCAATACCACGCGACGGCCCACACGATTCCCACTACGCCAAAAATGTAGAAGACCGGCCTCCAGCCCGAGATCGCGGTCAGCGTCACTACCAGCGCCGGAGCTAACGCCGCGCCCAGCCGGGAGCCGGAATGCTGAAATCCCTGTCCGAAGGCACGCCGCCTGACCGGCAGCCAACGGACCAGCGCCCGCGAACCGGCCGGGAACGCCGCCGCTTCGCCCACGCCAAACAGAAACCGCGTGGCCGCCAGCGAAGAGACATCGAAGGTGAACCCGGTGGCCGCGGTGAAAACCGACCACCACGCCATGGCCCCGGCCAGAATCAGGCGCGGACCGAAACGGTCGGCCATCCAGCCGCCGGGCACCTGAAACAGCGCGTAGGACCAGTTGAACGCCGAAACCGCCCAGCCCATGGAGATCTTATTCACGTGGAATTCGCGCATGATGGCCGGAGCCACCGCGCCGATGGCGCCGCGTTCCATGTACATCAGAAACGCCATCAGGAAACTCAAGCCCAATACGCGATAGCGCACCCGGCTGGCCCGCGGACCAGCCGGCGCATTCGAAGGCGGTTCGGTGCTCTGCCGCAGAGGGATCATTCTATTGGCCTGTCATCGAATAACCAAGTCCACCGCGGGCGACCGCTCACTAACGGTCGCGGCTCTGACTCGGAGCATGACTCACTATAGTCCATCAGTGCTTAATCTCTCGCATCTTGACATTCTTAAACTCGATTGGGTATTTCTGATACTGAAAACGGATGCGGCCATCGGAAAACGAAGAGTCGTGAATATCCAGCGTCTTAGTTCCGTTCAGCACGACCACGAGGTGATCGCCATCGGCGGTGATCTCGTAGTGGTTCCACTGATCAGCCATGAACTTGTACTCTTTGTCGGTCTTGCCCGCGCCCACGATCGAACCGGTGTTATAACCCGCAGGCTGGTCTTTCCAGATCTGCACCTCGTAGCCCAGCTTGCCCACCGGAGAGCGAACAAATACGCCGCTGTTGGTGTCCTCGCCGGTCTTGAAATCCACGGTAAGGACCATGTCTTTATAGTCCTGCTTTGAGGTCAGGTAACCCGAAACCGGTCCGCACGGCGAAAGCACTCCATCCATGACTTCCCAGTGCGAACCGCCCGGCGGGACGGCGGCCATCCCCAGTTCGGTCGAGCACGGCCGCGGATTGGAGCCTTGCGCCGGCGAGCCGCCGGTCCGCGGCACGGCTTTCGCCTGCTTTGGAGCCCCGGCGCCAGGTGCGCCCGGCCCCTGCCCGCCAGTCCACGGGACGGCCGTATCCCAGCCATTCAAGGTCTTGCCGTCGAACAACAGCACCCAACCCCGAGATTTCTCCTCGGGAGTTAGAACGTTGTCCGCGCCGAACAGGCCCGCTGCCATCGCGAGCATCACGCCGATCGAACTTACGTATCGTTTCATATGTTGTGGTTTCTCGACTGCTCCGTCTGAAACATCCGCCCGGAAAAGAACCGCTCCCTGACAGTCGCGGCTCGGTGGCGGCAAAGAAAAGCGCTACGTAACTACCAGGGCATCTGGCGCTTGGTGAACTTACGGCCGATTTCGGTGGTCTCCGGACTGGCCGGCCCCACCATGACACCTTCCTTGATCATATCGACTATATTACCGGGAGCCAGAGAATTCAGGAAAGCCACGTGGTTGGCCTTGCATGCCGCTAATACTCTCGCTCTGGCGGCAACCATCCTGGGGTCATTGACGGCGTCCCGCCCTGAGGGTACGCCCAGCGACAGCGCCATGTCTCCCGGCCCCCACTCCGCCATTCCGATGCCCGGCACCTGCAGGTTGGTTTCCACGTTCGCCAGGGCATACTTATCTTCCTCCTTTACGCCCAGCAGAAGCTCCCCGTTCGGGTTGAGCGGCCAGGGGTCGGCCTTTTGCTCGTACTCTTGTAACGAAATTCCCCAGATCGCAGCGGCCGGTCCGGATCCATGCTCGCCCCGGTGCCCCTCGCCAAGCAGCGGCCCGATCCCCTCTTTGTGGCTCGGAAAGCGGACGGCTTCGATGAATTCCCGAATGGCGCCGGGGTCGTCCGCATGGGTGAGCATGATCCCGTGCACGCCCGCCGCCAGCACCTGTTGGAACATCCAGGCATTGGCGCGCACCGACGCCGCGTCCAATCCATTGACCGGCACATTGACGATCACCGCCGGCGTGCGATGGCCGCTCCTGGTCGGGCCGCCCGCCACCAGCCCCTTCATATACGCGGTCAGCCCGACAATGTCATAAGCGGTATGCTCCATGTCGTAGCTGATATAGTCGGCGTAAGTCTGCGCGTCCTTCTTACCCTGTTCAAAACTGGCTTCCGCACTCGCACCCCCGCCCGGCGCTCCCGTGTGAGACCCCGTATAATAAATCGGCTGGCCGTCCGCCAACAATTCAACCGCTCGATTGATTCGCTTCGCCTTGTAGGCCTGGTCGCCGTTTTGGGCCAGCGTGACCACCACGCCAAACACCATCGCCAGTGAAAAACCTGACAGACAAGTTCCCCTCGCAATACGCTTCATGATTTTCCTTTCCGAACTTCTTTAACGAACGGAAATCCGACGGCTCTGTCGAACATCAGATGCCGCGGAAAAGTGCTCGACTCGTCAAAAACTATATTTCAGCGCGACCTGCAACTGCCGCATGGTCCTGGCGCTGGTCACGATGCCGAATACGGTCGGGGACCGCGGATCGTTGGGCGGCACATTCCAGTTGGGATGGTTGACTGAGTTAAAGGCCTCAAACCGCACCATCAATGCGTGGCTCTCCCTGATATGGATCAGCTTCACCAGCGACGCATCGAAGTCCGCGACTCCAGGGGTGAACAGCACGTTCCTTCCCTCGTCACCCGGCAGATAAGACAAGGTCGGACTGGTGAAATTGAATGCGGCCGCATTGAAGTAGTTATTCGCGGAGCGGTTCGCCGGGACCGGACTGATTCCGGTGACCTCCGGAAAATCCGCCAGGTTGCCGATGTTGGTGGTGTCGCCCAAGGTGGAGCCCTGTTCGGGCGTGCCATCCGTCAGCGTCAGGATGCCTCCGAGCTGCCAGCCGCCGAGAATCGCGCCGGGAGCGCCAGAGCCGAGAAGACTGGTGCCGCGCCCGATCGGCAGATTGTACACGTAGGAAGCCACAAACCGGCGGGCCTCGTCAAATTGCGAAAGCCCGCGCATGGTGTTCAGGGTGTAGCTGTTGTTAGGCCACAGGGTATCGCCGCTATTGGTGCGCGTCGCGCTACCCCCGTCAATGGCCTTCGACCAAGTGAACGCAATGGTGTAAGCGAGGCCCTTGACCGGCGTCTGCGTCAGTTTCCAATTGAGTGCGTGGTAGTTGGAATTGACCACGCCCGCCACTTCCTGAAGATTGCCGTATAGCGGCCAGGGACGGCGCGACGCGGTGCTGCTGTGGTCGTTCGGCCCGCTCGGAAGGATCGCCTGGTTCAGGACCTGGTAGCGGTCCAGATGGTGTCCTTCATTCCCCAGGTAACCGACCTCCATCACGATGTGGTGCGACAGCTCGCGCTGCACGTTCAACAAGAATTGCTCGACGTACGGCGTGCGGTTGTTCTGATCGGTGGCCTGGACTTGGGGCGCCGCCAGGCACACCCCGCCAAAGCCCGGGCAATTGGGACTCCCGGACTCGGTGGCCCACGGAGAAGACAGGTAGGTGGTCCGCGCGTTCACCGGGATCACGTATCCGTCTTTTGCAGCCAGGTTACGAGCCATATCGAAAACGATATTGGTGATGTCCTGCACATAGAACATCCCGCCGCCGGCTCGAATGCTCCAATGTTCCGCCGGGTTGTAGGCCAGACCGATGCGCGGCCCCCAATTGCGGTCGCTGGGGTTGACCAGGCCTCGCCCCATCACGTTGCTGACTTGGGTTGCCTGTCCTTGCCCAAACTCCCACGTGCTGTTGGGGTAAAAGCTCCCGCTTCCCGGTCTGGTGAAGATCGGTGCCTGCGCATTGGGAATCAAATATGCCCCGGCCGGACCCACGCCCGTGTCGAACGCCTGGATATTCATTATGTCGTTGTACTTGTCCACCCACGGGCGTTCGTTTTCATAGCGCAACCCAAGGTTCAGCGTCAGCCGCCGGCTGATTTTCCAGTCGTCCTGGAGGTAACCGGCGAAGAAGGTGGTGCGCATCATGGCGTTGGCTTCGCCCAGGGCACGGTAGGCCTGGTACGGCAGACCGACCATGAAATCGGCAAAGATGAAACCGCTCGAAGCGCAACTGGCCGGATTGCAGGTGGACTGGCCGTCGAAATCGAACTCGCCATCGGTTTTCTGGTTACCGTACTGGTCGTAGCGCTGGCGGCGAAGGTCGGCGCCGACCTTGATATTGTGGTTGCCTTTGAGAATCGAGACGGTATCGGTGCCCTGGAAGTTATTGTCCCGGGTGATCCATGGAGTGACTCCGCCGTAGCCAGTGATGCCCTCCCCAAGACCGATCGCCGGAATGCCGTAAGCCAATGGGCTGGGAGCCGCCAGGCCGGTAATCCCGAGCGTGCCCTGCACGTTGGTTGTGTTGGCGTAATCGCCGGTCAGATTGTTTTCAAACTCGTTCCAGGAGAAACGGGCCTCGTTCACCAGGGAGGGACTCAGAATGCGCGTGTTGGCCAGCACCGCCTGCCGAACTACAGTCCCGGTAATCGTGTCTCCCCCATAAAAAGTCCCAGCGGCTTCTTGCAAGTCGTTGCCCCAACTGAAGCGGCCAAACCAGGTTGACTTGGAGTTCTCGTTCCAGTCAATGCGCTGGTTAAACTGGGTGGAGTCGGTCGGCGACAGGGCGTTGCGATGGAAATTGCGTGCGTTCAGCGTGTCGCCTGGGATGGTCGTGGTCGGATAGTACTTGAGCAGGTTCACCGTTTGCGGGCTGATCTCCGAGGAGGGGATTATGTTTCCCGGAAACGGGTTGGCGGTGCCCGCCCCGGAGGTGTTGTAGACGCGCGTCAGGGGATCGTAAATGATCTGGCTGATTTGCGTGAAGTTGCCGGCGCGCATCAGGTCGGTAGCCACCGGAGCAATCTCCTGGTAAGTGGTCCGATCGCGGAGCGCTTCGAAATTCGACATGAAAAACAGCCGGTTCTTGGCATTGAATATCTTGGGGATCGAGGTCGGCCCCGACAGCGTGAAGCCGTAATCGTTGCGCCGAAAGGGATTCTTTGGGCCCACCTGCTCCCATTGTTTGGCGTCCATGTCGTCATTGCGCAGGAACTCGAAAGCGGCCAAGTGGTAGGCATTCGCTCCAGGCAGGGTGTTGACGTTGATCTGCGAGGCTCCCCGCCCGAACTCGGCTGAGTAAACACCGGTCAGCACCTTGAATTCCTGAATGGCGTCCACGGAGGGGTGGACGATGTAGGAATTCCAGTTGGGATCGGTATTCTCCACGCCGTCGAGCGTATAGTGGTTGTATTCCAGGCGCTGCCCGGCGACGGAAATCGCCGTGGAAGCGCGGACACCGCCCTGCAAGCCACTGCCACCGCCGCCGGTCATTTCTCCCACCGCATTGGAACTCAACATCACCAGGCTCAGATAGTCGCGCCCGTTGAGGGGAAGGTTCACGATTTGCGTGGATTCGATGACGCTGCCGATCGCGACCGATTCGGTGTTGAGCAGCGGCGCTCCGCCGGTGACCTCCACCTGCTGGGTGATCTCGCCGAGTTCCAGCCGGAAATCGATACGCGCCACATCGCCGACGTGTACCTCCACGTCCGACTGTGTGGTGACCTTGAATCCGGATTTCTCGGCGCGAACCGCATACGCGCCCGGCACCAGATAGGGAACGGAATATACGCCCGAGTCGTTGCTGGCCGCACTACGAGCTTGTTGCGTTGCGGTATTCGTCACCCGAACCTGGGCTCCCGCGATGACCGCACCGCTGGCATCCGTGACTGTGCCTGTGATTTCGCCGAACTGTTGCCCGCAAAGTTGGAATACAGGCAACGCAGCGAGGAGAAGAATGCTATACCACCGTGACATTTCCCACCTTCTTTCAACGAACCCGGTTGAAGCATCGCCCACTGCCGCCGGGACATTCCTGCAACAGTTCCGTCTCAAACAGATCAGCGAGTGACAACGAGTGATATTGTGTACTAATCCGTCGCGAAAATCAAGACAATAAGGAAACAATACAACACCAATCCGCTCGACTTAAGCGGTTGGATGTATAATCGGATTCCGCGAGTTAAGGTGGCGCCGGCACTCTTCGGCTCCGCGGCGAGTCTCTACACCGCGCTTCCGCGCGTGATACGGGAGCGGCGGGCTAGGTCACTCCTGCCTGGGCTCCAAGACCGGCTCCTCGGGGGGGCGGGAAACGTGGACACCAATAGAAGAGACTTTATCGGCGCCGGTTTGGTTGTCGGGTGGCTGGGTGGGCGCCCGGTTCTTGCGCGAGGGCCCCAGCAGGCAACCGGAGGCCGCGGCGGGGTGGGCATTCCCCATCGTAAGGTGAAAACGACAGTGCTGTTCCGCTCGCCGGGCATGTACCCGAACGGGCTTGCGGTGGCGCCCGAAGGTTTGTGGATCGCCCAACAAAAACTCTCGGCGCAGCAGGCCGCCCTATGGAACCAACCGGTTCCGAAAGACCGGGACGAAGCCGCCTGGCTGGTCGATTGGAATGGCAGGCTGCTGAAGACGGTAACGACCCAGTCTCGAAACACCAGCGGAATGGCCTATGGCAACGGCTGTGTCTGGATGGGCGCGAATACGGAACCGCAGGGCATTTTCCAGACGGACATGGAATCGAAGACAGTCAGTCATCGACAGATTCCGCTCGGGCCCGTCAATGACGGCGGCGGCTGTCACGGGGCCCAGTGGCACGAAGGCAAGCTATGGATCGTGGCGAACCGGATCGCCGGGCTCCTGCGCGTCGATCCCAATACCTGGGAGCCGGAGCTGCTGATCCCCATCCACCACACGGCGGAGATGCCGCGATGGCACGACATGACTTTCGATCGGGATGGCGCCATCTGGCAGGTGATGGGGAACGATAGCAAGAGCTTTGCCGAAGGCCGGCCCGCCTTAGTCAAGTACGACGCCCAAACCGGCCGCCTGCTCGAAACCGCGGAGTTCCTTCCCGGCTCCGCCGACCCGCACGGACTGGAATTTCACGACGGCGCTCTGATCAGTTGCGACGCCGGCGTCCATCCTGGCTGGACGGATCGCGACAGCCCGTCGAGCGGCGCTATCTTCCGCATCGATTTTGTTTAAGCGCCCGACTCCAATGACCGGGAACCGCTCCTTTACGTAAGGGAGCGGTCGGTGCGGTTGTTAGGGAGCCGGCCCTAAGTGGCGCCGGCACTCTTCGCCGCCGGCGCTGGGAAGGAGCTAAAAGCCCTCCTTCTTGTCCACTACATTAAGCAACGGGAGTCCGGCGCCGAACCGCCTGATGTTCTCGCTGACGATGTGATTCAGGCGCGCCTGCAGATTGTCGGAACCGCCGGAGGTATGGGGCGTGATCACGACGTTGGGAAACTTCCAGAGGGGGTCGCCTTTGGGCAGCGGCTCGGGGTCGGTGACGTCCAGGCCCGCTCCGGCGAGGCGTCCGCTGTCGAGCGCCTTGACCAACCCCGCGTGGCTGTAGATCGCCCCGCGCGACATGGCGATGAAATACGAGCCCTGTTTCATCAGTTCGAACTCGTGCGGGCCCATCATTCCCTCGCTCTTCTTGGTATGCGGCACCGAAATGAAAACGACATTGGCCTCGGGCAGCACCGAATCGAGCATGTCCGGGGGCACGACGCGCTGCACCGTGTTGCCCGTGGGAATGTCGCGGATGTCCACGCCGATGACCCTCATGCCGAAGCCATGCGCCCGCTGGGCGATCTGGCTGCCTATTCCACCGACGCCGATGATGACGGCCGTCTTGCCATCCAACTCGAACATTCCGCTCCGTCCCGGCGGCCATTCTTCGAGATGCTGCCGGGGAATGGTAACGTTCAACCTGCGCGTCAGCGCCAGCAGGAAGGCAAACGCGTGATCGGCGATCTGCGGGCCATAGACGTTCTTAGCATTGGTGACTACCACGTCGCTATCGATCAATGCCGGGAACAGACCGACCTGCTCGGCGTGGGGTTCGACACCCGCGCTCGAGATGTGCAGCCACTTCAACTGCTTGGCCTGTTTGAATAACTCGGGCGTTAACTGGACTCCTACCATGGCGTCGGCATCCACGATTTCCTTGGCGAGATCGGCGCCGCGGGCCGCCACGATCCTCACGTTTGGAGCAGTCACCGCCAGTTCCTTCAACATCTCGGGCGAGAGGTTGGCAATCACTTTCTTGGTTTGAGCAGTCAAGACGAAGCTTAATAGCAGTAGGGAAGACAAAAGTCTTTTCATGAGCCCCGCCTCCAGTGGGGGTCCTGCCGGAATATTTTACTCCAGATTCACGCGTCCAGACGGTTCTTGCGTTGGCGGAGGGTGCTTTACCGGTCCGGGGAGATCCGTTCCCGGCTACCGCTCCGCGGTTGCAGCTCAGTAAGTGATTGAAAACGCGCGGTGCCCGTAACCGAGCCGCGACCGCGAGGGAGCGGCTGCCGCGCCTGAACGGTGAATCCCCCAAATCGGTTAAGCACCCGTTGGCGGGTCCGCCAACCCGCGGCCGTTTATGTCTGATAAGATTCTGAAAACGGCCAACTGTGGCGACGACGGGCTGCGGTGACACTTCGCCCGGAGAAGTAACGATGAGACATCCGACCGGCAGACACTTTCTTCAAATACCGGGTCCGACCAATGTTCCGGACCGGGTTCTGCGCGCCCTGGACAATCCTACGATCGACCATCGCGGCGCGGGTTTCGCGGAGTTGGGCAAGTCTTGCCTGGAGGGCATGAAGGCCGTCTTTCGGACCGACAACCCCGTGATTATCTTCCCGTCCTCCGGCACGGGCGCGTGGGAGGCGGCATTGGTCAACACCTTGAGTCCGGGAGACCGGGTGCTGGCGTTCGAGACCGGGCAATTCGCCACGCTTTGGGCCAAGATGGCGGCAGACCTCGGCCTGCGGGTGGACTTTGTGCCGGGCGACTGGAGACACGGCGTGGACCCGGCGGAGGCAGCGGCCAAGCTAAGTGCCGACAGCGACCACGAGATTAAGGCCGTCCTGGTGGTCCACAACGAGACTTCGACCGGCGTCCGGAGCGACGTCGCGGCCGTCCGCCGTGCGCTCGACGACGCCAGGCATCCAGGCCTGCTGCTGGTGGACACCATTTCTTCGCTGGCGGCGATGGACTACCGGCACGATGAGTGGGGCGTGGATGTCTCGGTCTGTGGCTCTCAAAAGGGGCTCATGCTTCCGCCCGGCCTCTCTTTCAATGCGGTCAGCTCGAAAGCTATCGCGGCCAGTAAGAACTCCAAACTGCCCAAGAGTTACTGGCGATGGGAAGAAATGCTGGCTAACAACCCTCGTGGATTCTTTCCTTATACTCCCGCCACCAACCTGCTGTACGGCCTGCGGGAAGCTCTGAAAATGCTCCAGGAGGAAGGGCTCGAAAACGTCTTTCGCCGTCACGACCGCCTGGCCGAGGCCACCCGCCGTGCGGTGCGCGCCTGGAATCTGGAGATCTGGGCCGCGAATCCAGCCGAGTACAGCAGTTCGAGTACGGCTGTTCTGCTGCCGGACGGCTGCAGCGAATCCGCCTTCCGGGCAGTCGTGCTGGAACGATTCAACATGTCGCTCGGGGCGGGATTGGGAAAGACCGCGGGCAAGGTCTTTCGCATCGGTCACCTGGGAGATTTCAACGATCTCATGCTGGCGGGTACTTTGGCTGGTGTCGAAATGGGGCTCGAGCTTGCCGGTATTCCGCACCGAAAGGGCGGAATCGCCGCCGCTCTCGATTACCTGATCGGGCAGGAAAGCGTGACAGGGTGACAACCGTTCCCATCTTGTCCGGAACGGCGGCGCCAATCGACTCGGGCGCGTTCCGCCGCGAACTCGAGAGCCAAATCGAAGGCGAAGTCCGCTTCGACCCGGTCACTCGCGCGCTCTATTCCACCGACGCCAGCGTTTACCAGATCGCCCCGGCGGGCGTCGTCATTCCCAGGAATCGCGAAGACATTCTGCGCAGCCTCGGGATTTGCCGGCGTTACCGCTGCCCCATCACCATGCGCGGAGGCGGCACCTCCCAGTGCGGCCAGTCGATCGGCGCGGGTTTGCAGATCGACATTTCCAAATACTACGACCGCGTGCTGGAGGTGAACGCGGACGAGCGCTGGGTCCGCGTGGAACCGGGCATCGTGCTGGATGAATTGAATGCGCAAATGGCGCCGCTCGGGTTGCGCTTTGCGCCCGACATTTCCACCGCCAGCCGCGCCACCATCGGCGGCATGATGGCCAACAACGCCGCCGGCGCGCGCAGCATCTGGTGGGGCAGAACCATCGACCACGTGCAGGAAATGGTGGTCGCGCTGTCGGACGCGAGCGTGGTTCACTTTCGCGAGATTCCGCGCACCGAAGTGCCGGCCGGCGATACGCTGGAGGCCGCCTGTTACCGCACCGTGCTCGGACTCGCCAGCGAGCGCGCCGACGAGATCAAGCGCCGCTACCCCAAAATCCTGCGCCACGTGGGCGGCTACAACCTGGACGAGTTTACCGATCCGGTGAAGCCGGTGAATCTCGCCAGGATCATGGTCGGCTCCGAGGGGACCTTGGGTATCATCCTGGAAGCCAAGCTGCGGCTGGTGCCGCTACCGAAGGCGAAGGCCGTGATGGCGATCATGTTCCACGACCTGCTGGAATCGCTGGCCGCCACCCCCGTAATCCTGGAGCACAAACCATCGGCCGTAGAGGTGATGGACAAATCGATTCTGGATTACACCCGCCAGAACGCCAACCTGGACCGCATTCGCAACGCCTATATCGACGGCGACCCGGCTTCTACTTTGTGCGTGGAGCTCTATGCCGACCGGAAGGAGGACCTGCCGCCGCGGCTCCAGGCGCTCGAGGACGATCTGCGGCGGCGCAATCTCGGTTACGCCTACCGTTCCGAAACCGACCCGGCGGCGCAGGCGAAAATCTGGAGCCTGCGCGAGAACTCGCTGGGACTTTCGATGGCCATGCGGGGCGACGCAAAATCGATTTCCTTCGTGGAAGACACCGCGGTTGCGCCCGAAAAGCTGCGCGACTACATCGGCCGCTTCCTTGAAATTATCCATCGCCACGGAACCACCGCCGGAATTTACGCGCACGCCTCGGTCGGCTGCCTGCACGTGAGGCCGGTGATCAATCTCAAGACCGAGGACGGGATTCGGAAGTTCGAAACCATGGCCCAGGAGGTGGCGGATCTGGTGCTCGAGTTCGGTGGTTCGCTTTCCTCCGAACATGGCGATGGCCTGACGCGCAGCCCGTTCAACCGGCAGATGTTCGGCCCGGTGCTGTATGAAGCGTTTCGCGAGGTGAAACGCACCTTTGACCCGGACGGCATTCTGAATCCTGGCAAAATCGTGGACGCGCCGCCGCTGGCTGCGAACCTACGTTTCGGAAAGAATTACCAGACGCCCGATCCGCCCAGCTGGTTCGACTATTCGGAGTTCGGCGGCATGGGCCGCGCGGTGGAAATGTGCAGCGGCATCGGCGCCTGCCGTAAGAAACTTTCGGGTACGATGTGCCCTTCGTATATGGCCACGCGCGACGAAGCGCACGCGACGCGGGGCCGCGCCAACGCGTTGCGGCTGGCGATGACGGGAGGCCTGGGGGAAGCGGGACTCGGTGACCAGGGCGTATACGGCGCGCTCGATCTGTGCCTGCAGTGCCGGGCGTGCAAAGCCGAATGCCCGATCGGCGTGGATATGGCGCGCTTCAAGAGCGAGTTCCTGGCGGATTATTGGAATCGCCACGGGACGCCGGCGCGGGCGCGCGCGCTGGGGAATATCCACCGGCTCTCGGTTTGGGGCAGCCGCTTCGCTCCCCTGTCCAACTGGGTCGCCGCCAGTGGTCCCGCGCGCTGGACGATGGAAAAGCTGCTGGGCATCGACCGCCGCCGCGTGCCGCCGGCCTGGAAGCGGCAGACGTTCGAGCGGTGGCTCGCCGGTCACCCTCCGCGGACTTCGGCGGTGGGCACGCGGGTGACGTTGTTTAACGATACCTTCCTGAATCACTACGACCCGGAGATCGGCATCGCGGCCCTGGCGGTTCTGGAGAAGGGAGGCTGCCAGGTCGGGGTGGTGCGGCCCGGCTGCTGCGGGCGCCCTTTGATTTCACAGGGACTGCTGGGTGAGGCCCGGGAGCAGGTTGCGCACGTGGTAAAAGCTCTTTTACCGATCGCCGAACGCGGCGAGAAGATCCTGTTCTGCGAGCCGAGCTGTCTTTCCGTTTTCAAAGACGATGCCCCGGCGCTCCTGCGCGGCGAACAACAGAGCCAGGCGCGGACGGTGGCGAGCGCATGCATGCTGTTCGACGAATTCGCGGCCAAGCTCGACCTACGGCTGGCGCCCGGCCCCAGGCGGATCCTGGTGCATGGCCACTGTCACCAGAAGTCGCTGGGGCTGCTCGCGGCCACTATGGCGCTGGTCGGCCGGATTCCCTCGGCGCAGGCCGTCGATCTCGATGCCGGCTGTTGCGGCATGGCCGGATCGTTCGGCTATTACAAGGAGCATTACGAGATTTCGGAAGCTATCGCCAATCGGCGCTTGCTGGCCGAAGTTCGGAAGATGGAGCCGGGCGACGTGCTGGTTGCGCCCGGCACGAGCTGCCGTCATCAGGTGACGGAACTGAGCGGTGCCAAGGCCCAACATCCCGCCGTGCTGATCCGCGATCTGCTGCGGTGACGGCGAGTTGAATGAGGCAAAGGGTCAGATTCTTTTCTGGCCGACATCGACGGGCCAGACTTGCGTTACCACTACGCTGACTACGATAGAGATCGCGAAGGCGGCAACTTGCGGATGGTCCGGCCAGATACTTTAGCCAAGCCCAAGAACCACGCGCCGACACCGGCGGCGGTAGCAATCAGGGTTGCCGCTAGGGTGCTGTTCATTTTCATAGAGGCTTTCATGAGATGGGATGCCCGTCAGTTCCAGTCATACGGTCCACACCTGGGTCCTGTTCCCTCCAATTGGAGGCCTAAGGCGTCCGGGCGCGTTTCAGCGCGAAACTGAACCGCGGCCCCGCCAGCGAGCGGTTGCCGATTGAACTGGCCATTCCCCCGGCGCCCTACGGTATCCACCGCGGCGTGACATAGGCATAAAACAGCACCAACAACCCCACCAGCGACACCAGCAGAATGCTATGGCGCAAGGTGAACCGGAAAAGCCTTGCCTCGTCGTGAGGCGCCATGCCGGTGGCCGCCGACGCCACCGCGATGCTCGCCAGGCTGATCATTTTGCCCATCACGCCGCCGCTCGAGTTGGCCGCAGCCATCAGAACCGGGTTGAGGTGCAGTTGACGGGAAGTCACCACCTGCAGGTTTCCGAACAGGGCGTTGGACGAGGTGTCGGAACCGGTCAGGAACACGCCCAGCCATCCCATCAACGTCCCGAAGAAGGGGTACAGGACCCCAGTAGCGGCGCAGGCCAGCCCGAGTGTGCCGATGGAACCGGAATAATTCATCAGAAAGGCCATGCCCAGCACCGCGGCAATCGTCACAATCGGAACCGTCAACTGCTTCAGGGTTGCGCCCAGCAGGTGGAAAAAGCGCCGCGGAGGCAACCGCAGGGCGATCGCCGACGAAAGCGATGCGAACAGGCAGGCCGTGCCGGAGGCCGAAAGCCAGTTCAGCGTGAACCGCGCCGCATAAGGCGTCGGCTTGGCCGTCACCGGCGGCACCTGCAGAATCCGGTTGTGCAATCCGGGCCATCCGAAAATAACCGTGACCGAATTGAGCCAGCCCTTAAAGGGCTCCATCCCCCACACCAGCACGAAGACGACCAGCAGCATGTAGGGAGACCACGCTAGAACCAGCTCGCGGCCGGTATGGTGCGGCGGGTTGGCCGGCATTCCCGTGTCGCCTTCAAGCGTCACCGTTCCCGAGGGTTTCCATATCTTTACGGCCGCTGCCAGCACGCCCATCGCGGCCAGAGAAGTCAGGATCGCGGTTAGGTGCGGCCCGACGTAATTGGAAACGAGGAACTGGACCAGGGCATAGACCACCCCGCACGCGACCGCCGCCGGCAAAACGCCGCGCAGGGCCTTCCACCCTCCCATTACCAGAATCACGTAGGCCGGCACCAGCAACGAGATCGGCGCGCAAATCAGGCCCACCCCCGCGCTCAAGTGGTCGAGCGGCAATCCGGTGATGCCCGCCAGCGTGACAATCGGCACGCCCACCGAACCGAAGGCCACCGGCGCCGTATTGGCCAGCAGGCAGATCGCCGCCGCGTAGAACGGCGAGAACCCGAGTCCGGTGAGCATGGCCGCCGCCACCGCCACCGGCGTCCCGAAGCCGGCCGCGCCCTCGATGAACGATCCGAAGGCAAATGCGATCAGCAGCGCCTGCAGGCGCCGGTCCGTGGTCAGGTTCCCGATCGAGTCCTTGACGATCTTGAATTTGCCCGTCTCGACCATGATCCGGTACAGGAAGATCGCCCAAACGATGATCCAGCAAATGGGGAACAATCCGAATGCGGCCCCATAGGCCACCGCGCTGGCGGCCAGTTCGGGCGGCATGTGGTAGCTGAACAAGGCGACGAGCAGCGTCGTCCCCAGGCCGAACAGAGCCGCCACCCACGCGGAAGTTCGCTTGATTCCCAAACAGTAAAGCAGCACCACGATGGGGATAGCCGCGATCGCGGTGGAGAGGGCCAGACTTCCTGCTACCGGAATATAGTCTTGCTGCGGCATAGAAGCGGATGCTATGACATTAAGCCCGATTTGTCAACGCGCCTCCCCGGTCAGGATTGTACTCGTCCTCCTTCCGCCTGGCAAAATTAATCTTCCGCATGCTGAAAGCTCGACAACTCTGCCATCCGCACGCCGTAAACGCGCTCGATCTGGCGGCAGATTTCGCCCGCGATCCTCTCCGGCGTTTCCTCGCCGTCGTGCTCCACTTCCACTTTGAAAAACAGGCTCGTCACCCTCATCCGTGCGCGGTCCTCAAAACTCTATACTATAAGGAATGGCGTGCGCGATTTGCAATCTGCGGCGGCCGCGTCGGATCTGCCCCGGCGTGCGCGGCGAAATCTGCAGCATCTGCTGCGGCACCGAGCGTGAGGTGACGGTGACATGTCCGCTCGATTGCGAATATCTTCGCGACGCGCGCAAGCACGACCGGCCGGTTGCCATCGATCCCGCCGCGGCAGGCGATCCCGATATCGTCATTACTAATGAGATATTGGACAACAATGAGGTCTTGCTGGCCTTCCTCATCCACCGTCTGGTCGGGGCCGTGCTGGCCACCTCCGGAGCCGTGGATTTCGATATCCGCGAGGCCCTCCAAGCCTTGATCCGAACCTTTCGCACCATGGCCAGCGGTCTGTATTACCAGACCGTGCCGCAAAACCCGCTGGCCGCCAGCCTGTTCCGCGCGCTCGAAAGCGGTATCGAGGACTTCCGCAAGCAGGAAACCGCCGGGCTGGGCATAGCCCGTACCCGTGATAAAGACATCCTAGCCATCCTGGTGTTTCTCGAACGTATGGAACTGGACTCCAACAACGGGCGCCGCCGCGGCCGCGCTTTTCTGGATTTTCTGCGCCAGTCCTACCCGGCCGCTGCTGCGATTCCTCCCGGCCCGGCCTTTTCGCCGCTCGCGATCTCCTGATTCGGCGCCGGATGCACGGTTTCGATCAGGCAGGCTCGCTTGCGCCCGGTGGTCACCGCCTGCGCCGAAAACTTGTTCAACTCGTTGGCCAGCAGCGTGATGGGCCGCCCCACAGGAAAATCGAATGTCAGTACCTGGCCCTCTTCCAGCCGCAGCAGGTCGCGCACCGTGATGGCCGGTCCATCCAGTCGCCCCTCGAGCGAAATCATCGCGTCCCGCAGCAACTTGAGCACGCGCGCCTGTTCGCTGTCGCTGGCGCGCGTCTTGCGCATCGACCACTGCTGGTCGAACTTCTGCCGCATCATCTTGATCACGATCGAGGGAAGCGCGATGTTCATCATCCCCACCGCGTCGCCGATCCGAACTTCCACTCCGATCGCCACCACGGCCTCGTTGGGCGCCAGTATGTGCAGCAACTGTGGCTCGGTCTCCATCGATTCG
Organism: Bryobacteraceae bacterium; assembly: GCA_049509915.1. Taxonomy (GTDB): domain Bacteria; phylum Acidobacteriota; class Terriglobia; order Bryobacterales; family Bryobacteraceae; genus JBEKYD01. Next base: position 21,544 of record JBEKZL010000126.1, read on the forward strand.
CTCGTGAAGTCCACCGCCGTGACGCCTTTCCAAGCCTCTTGCAAGTCGTTTAATATGATGCGGATCAACCCGTCGAGCAGCTTCTGCTCGATTTCGGTAATGTCGCGTTGCAGCGGGGGTGAACACCTTCCGCTGCCCCCCAATAGCATTTCGATCACCGGAAATACCAGGCTCGGATTCAGCTCTAGAACCCCGTTGCCGTCGTATGGCCGCAGCCCGAGCGATACCATGCACGTAGGCGATGGAAGCCCATCCAGAAACTCCGCATAGGAGAGTTGCTCCACGCTCACCAGATTGACCGTCAGGTAGGAGCGCAGATAGACCGACAGGCTTGAGACCAGATTGCGGGCAAACGTGTCGTGTAATAAATGGATGGCCCGAACCTGCGACTTCGGAATGCGGTCCGGCCGCCGGAAGTCGAAACGCACCGCCGGAGTTTCTCGCCTGCGCTCCTGCTTCTGGAATACCGCATCGATTTCCCGCTGCGACAATTGGCGGCTCACCGCGTACCTCCTTGCCTTTCGGGGCTGGCGCCTGAGCGCGGCCGCAAGACAGAAGACAGGAGACACCAGGCGAAAGAAGGCGCCCGCCGCTCTACTCTGACCTCTATCTTGAGGCTCCCATCTTCTTTTCTCTTTCCCCGCCTCGAAGATCGGCCGTTCGTGGAAATACTTTAGGCTGTCCGAGCGCCGGGATAAACCGGCATGCAGTAGGGAATGAAAGAGTCCTGCAGGAAAGGAGTAGCGAACCACCTGACCTCCAGTCTTGCGGCGGCGGTCGCGAGGCCGTCGTCGAAGCGTAGGCGCGAGGCATCAGTGGGCTGGGTATTGAGCTTCGAGAATGAACAATCGGGATGCCGACCCTGTGGACAGAAGGGGAAGGCCGCGCCGGCCTGGGCGATAGAGCGAGTCCAGGCCGAGATCCCGCGTAGTCGCAGACCCCAGGCACGCTGAGAAACTGCATGGACGAGAACCGGGAGACCTCATCGTCGACTGCCAGGCAATCGGGTAGTCCGGCGGGCAAAGGCTTAGGCCGCAACGTCCGCACGAACGGCGGTGAGGAGTCGGATGGCGTCGCAGTACCGATGAAGCAGGCGAACAAAGAGGCGGAGCAACAGGTCGCCGCGACGGAGTCTGTGGAGGGAAGGACGCCAACCAAGGAGAACACCAGTCAGGAACGCACGCCACCGGCACAGGACGGGCCACGCGTGTCCCAGGGCCTGGCGGGTGTGCGCGAAGTGGCGAGGGCCAGGAGGCAGGAACAGTTCACGAGCTTGCTTCACCATCTGACCATCGATCTGCTGCGGGCCGGTTTCCGGCACTTAAAGAAGGAAGCGGCGCCGGGGGTGGATGGGGTGAGGTGGGCGGAGTATGAGGACGGTTTGGAGACTCGGCTGGCCGGGTTGAAGGACCGGATTCACCGGGGCGCGTATCGGGCCCAGCCCAGCAGAAGGATCTATATACCGAAGGCGGACGGACGGCAGCGTCCGATCGGCATCGCGGCGCTGGAGGACAAGATTGTTCAACAGGCCGTGGTGACCATTCTCAACGAAGTGTATGAGGTGGATTTTCGAGGATTCAGCTATGGGTTCCGGCCGGGGCGAGGCCCGCATCAAGCGCTGGACGCGCTGAGCGTGGGCATCCAACGGAAGAAAGTGAACTGGATTTTGGACGCGGACATTCGCGGGTTCTTCGACCAGATGAGCCACGAGTGGACGATGAAGTTTGTCCAACACCGGATCGCCGACCCGCGCATCTTGCGTCTGATCCAGAAATGGTTAAAGGCGGGAGTGAGTGAGGACGGTGAGTGGTCGGAGACGAAAGTAGGCACGCCGCAAGGGGCGGTGATTCCGCCGCTGCTGGCGAACGTGTACCTGCACTACGTTTTCGACCTCTGGCTGGAAGCATGGCGGAAGAAGGTAGCTAGCGGCGCAGTGATGGCCGTGCGCTACGCCGACGATCGTGTGGTGGGG
>JBEKZL010000127.1:0-21237 GCA_049509915.1 Bryobacteraceae bacterium
GGAAATACCGTTCTCGAATTCGAAGCCGACGAACGAAGTCGCCAGGTGGTGTCCATCGAAGCCCAATTGAAACGGGCCGGGCTTCTCGATCGCGTTTCCCGGTCCGGCGTAGACACGCCGCAAGGAATCGCTCCATGGGCCGGCGGCCACGCTTTCCAGATACACCGGGAGCCAGGGTTTCGGCGGCGGCTGATTTTCCAGCTTCCATCGCGTTTCAAGGGCATCGCCATTCGGCCATATCTCACAAATCAGGTCGAAGCTCCCGGCCCAACCTTGGAAACGATGCCGGAAGCGGATGTGTCCGTTGGCCTGCTCTCTCCGCACTTCGACCAGTTGGTTGGTGGAACGCGCGGATTCGAGCGCGTCGCCCAGGACGCGTACCCGGAACCCGGAGATTTTGAGCGTCCCGCCTAAGCCCGAGAACTCCACGGTCCCGTCCAGCATGCCGCGCCGCCCCGGCTGAATGCGTACGGCGAAATTGCCGGCTCGCAGGGTTTCGGCGGGGAGGGCGCCTCTTGCCGGTTCCGCGCCGGCGAAAATGTACGGTTCAGCCCAAGTGGCTTGGCGCGCGGCTGGTTCGGCCGTCTGCGCGGCGAGAGCCAGCCGGATAACGCGCCCGGCGTAGCGGCTCAGATCGACCGATGAGGTTGTTGAGCCGTTGCTGCCCGGCTCTTCGAACACCACCGCGTCGTCCACCCGAACGCGCAGCGTCGTGCCCGGCCCGGTTGCCGAAAATGTGAGACGGATGGGCTTCGTATCGGGCAGGGCAAGCGGATACTCGACCGTCGCGGCGTCCACGCGTTCGCGGAAGGAGGGCGCTCTCGGGCCGAGCGACATGACGATGGAATCGCCCGAAAAGCGCACCGTTGCGGCGACGCCAAAGCTCTCGGCCGGCGTCGGAACGACGGGAGGGTCGGCGGCCGATATCGTGGCCGAGACGCGATTCAGCGGGAGCCGCGCGAGCCCCAGGGCGCTGCCGGCCGGAACCGCGACCGGTTGCCACGGCAAGGGCAGGTGGGCGCGTGGGGGATTCGGCAGGGCGACCGGCAACACCATCACCGCATGCGCCACCAGGCGCTCCCCGCTCTGGTCGAATTCAGCATAAGCGTGGATCGGATAATTAGCATTATACGAGCCCTCTCCGACGCTGACGGTGAACTCCACTTGCGTGGTGGCGTGCGGGTTCAAATGGAAAGGCACGCGGCCGGTTGGCTGCGCGGTCCAGCGGTCGATGACAGCGATTCGAAGTAGTCCATCGAGCGGCGCGGCGCCCCGGTTTTCGAGGGAAACGGCAAGCGCGAAGGGCGCTCCGGCGCGATTCAGCGTTACCGCGCCGCCGGCTCCGTAACTACCGATGGTGGGATCCAGGATGCGGATGGTGAGAGGACCGGCCGAATCTACGGCGGGGCTGTAGGCGCCAGCGGCGGGAAGGAGAAGAGCGATCAATAGCCAGCGGTGAATCACATCTGGAAGGCTATCATCATTCAGGTGCGGTTACCGGTTCGCGAAGCACCGGTTCGCTTGCCCGGAAACCGCTCCCCGGCGGCCACAGCTCGATAAGGCGCAACAGCGTGCGTGCGCTACGGTGGCTAGGCGTAGGCGATGGGATTTTTTTCGAGCCAGCGGGCATCGCGAACGGTGTTCACTCTATCGACCGCGCCGCGGGCAGCGGCACCGGTGACGCCGCGGGACGCCCATGCGACGCCGCCCCCGAATCCGACCACGCTACCAAGCAGGCCACCGACCACGGCGTGACGGACCTTGCCGCTCCTTTTCGAGCAGGCGGCCAGGACGCCCAGGGCCGTGCCGATCGCGATCGGCACCCACACCGTGCGCCTAAAGGCGGGAGTGATGACCCGTTCGCCGGATTCCCTCCGCCCGGAATCGAGACCGGCCCATCCGGCTCCAATAAGGTCTCTGACGTAGGTGACGTCGGACTGCAACGACTGGGTAAGCTTCATCTCGCCCTCGTCTTTATCATACCTCCGGGTGACGTATACCGCTTGCGGATTTCGTATCCACGAAGGATAGCCGAGGCAAACGTTTGTCGCCCGTGTGCTCACGCTTTCGCAGTCGTGAGCCGATAAGATGCATTGTGGAAGCCCTCCTTGCCCGGCAGCCGATCTTCGACCGCAATCGCCTAGTCTATGGCTATGAACTGTTGTACCGCTCCGATCGGGCCCAAAATGAATTCGACGGCACCGAATCGGCCCTCGCCACTAAACGAGTGATCGCCAATACAATAATGTCCATCGGGCTGGACAATATTCTTGGCGACAAAAAGGGCTTTGTAAACTTCGATCAACGCCTGCTCAGCGAAGGGATCTATCTGAGCCTTCCGCGGCAGGCCGCGGTGATTGAAATTCTGGAAACGGTGGCCCCGACGGCCGACCTGATCGCGCTGTGCCGCGCCGTTCGTCAACAGGGCTACATGATTGCGCTCGACGACTTTGTTTCCACACCGCAGATCGAGCCGCTGACTGATCTGGCTCAATTGATCAAGGTGGATATCCGAAGCACCTCGGTGCCCGAACAGGAACGCCTGCTTCACACCTACAAACCGCGGGGCATCCAACTGCTCGCCGAAAAGGTGGAAACCTACGAGGAATTCGAGAGGGTGCGGGCAGCAGGCTTCGACTACTTTCAGGGCTATTTCTTCGCGCGGCCGGGCATGATTGCCCGCAAAGAGGTGCCGGCGTCGAAGCTGACGTGCCTGCTTCTGCTGAGCGAGGTACAAAAGCCGGAGCCGGATGTCAGAAAACTGGAAAACGTGATTCGAGGCGATGTGGCATTGACGTACAAACTGCTGCGTTACGTGAACTCCGCGCTGTTCGCCCGGGACGGCCAGGTCCAGTCGATCGAGCGCGCCCTGGTGATTCTGGGCACCGACAATATTCGCCGGTGGGCGGGCCTGACGACGCTGCCCAGGTTGGCCGTGGACAAGCCGGGCGAGCTGGCGACTCTGGCGATTGTGCGGGCACGCTTTTGCGAGAGCTTGATCAAGCTGGCGGGGAGTTGGCTCACGGACGAAGCCTTTCTGATGGGAATGTTCTCGCTACTGGACGCGCTGCTCGACCAGCCGCTCGACGTGGCCCTTCGTTCCGTGGGTCTGGGGCCAGAGATCACCAGAGCTCTGCTCGGGACTTCGTCCGACGAGAGCACATTGTCGCGAACCTACCATCTCAGTCGCGTTTACGAGCGTGGAGACTGGGACCAGGTGGAAATTCTCGCGCAGGCGTACGGTGTGCAAGCGCCGGCGGTCCGGGACGCCTATGTCGAGGCGACGTCTTGGGCCAACCAGATGCTGAATGCCGCAGGCAACTGAGGCACAATTACCAAGCGCACCGCCAGGCAGCGGTGCCGGGAACGGAACTTCACCGGATCGGCCGAGCGTCGTGCGGCGGTGGGTAGCGGGTGCATTCGCGATACAATATGAGCTTGCCGGGCAAGGACATGCGGGCAATCGGCAAAGCGGAATCGGACGATCTCCGCACTGACCGGGTCGCGGTAAGCGCCGGTTCGTGGCCCCGCCGGAGGTTTGACGGAGGGGAATATGTACTGCCGATATTCACGTAGAAACTGGTTGCGCATGGCCGGGTCGACCGTGGCGGGCGCCTGTCTGTGGGAGAAACCGCTAGTCCAAGCGGCGACGGCGCCGGCCTCGCGCGTGGCCGTGGCGAAATTGAGGACCTACGATAGCGGCGAACTAGTGCCCCTGCTGGATAAAATGTTCGACCAGTTGGGCGGCTTAGGCCGGCTTGTCAAAGGCAAGACTGTGGCCATAAAGATCAACTTGACCGGCGCAGCCAGTTATCGGCTTGGTTACCTGCCAGCGGAGGACACCCACTACACCCACCCGCACGTGATTGCGGCCACTGTCCACCTGCTGGGGAAGGCCGGGGCGCGGCGTATCCGCCTGCTCGAAAGCCCGTGGTCCACCGCGGACCCGATCGAGCAGGTGATTTTGGAATCGAGCTGGGAGCCGCGCGATATTTTGAGCGCGGCGCCCAACGTGGAGTTTGAAAACACCAACTACCTGGGACGGGGAAAGCAGTACGCGCGCATGATGGTGCCCCAGGGCGGGCTGATGTACCCGGGTTTCGAGCTGAACCACTCTTACCGGGATTGCGACGTCTTCGTGAGTCTGGCCAAGATGAAAGAACACGCCACGGCGGGCATCACGCTTTCGATGAAGAACTGCTTCGGACTGACGCCCTGCACGATTTACGGAACGGGCGCGGGAGTGGACGAGCCGACCCTTGTCCCTACCGGCGGGCGCGACATGGTTCACGCCGGCTACCGCCAGCCTTCCAAGATCGCGCCGCCCGAAAAGGACCCCAAGTCGCCGCGCGATGGCGGATACCGCGTGCCGCGGACGGTGGTGGACCTGATCTCGGCGCGGCCGATCGACCTGGCGGTGGTAGAAGGCATTCGCACCATGGCCGGGGGCGAAGGTCCCTGGATCCCCGGCTGCAAACCCGTGGCGCCGGGCGTGATCGTGGCCGGTACGAATCCGGTGAACGTAGACGCGGTTTCGATGGCGGTGATGGGATTCGACCCGCTGGCCGACCGCGGCACGCCGCCGTTTGAAACTTGCGACAGCACGCTGCGGCTGGCGGAGGGCGTAGGAATCGGGACGCGCGACCTGAAGCGCATCGAAGTAGTGGGTACCCCTATTCAGGAAGCCCTGTTCAGTTTCGCCGAGTTGCGCCGGCAGCGGCAACGCGCAGGTTTCTAAGGTCCGTCAGCCAGGTCATTCGAGAGTGGCACATGTACTCGTGCGCGCCGCATCGGCACCGTCGCTCGGCGTACCATGCGCTAGCGGGTGCCGAGACGACTCCACTCTGGACTCAATACTGTTCGTTTTAGCCAAGAAAAGCCGAGAGGACTCTCGGCTCTCCAGGCTTGACAGCCTGCGCCACGAGTTAAGTGTACAGCATCGACCCTATTCTCCGCACGGCGCTCGCGAGTGCCTGCGCTACGTGGGCCTCCGGGTCTGCTGCCGGCTCTCCCGCTGACCCCGTAGCAGTATCAAATAGTTTTTCCCAAGTCCGTGATCGCCGAAGCGAAGCTTTCTCGCCCTGTGCATATGAAGGGCACGTTCTGAAAGGCAGATTCACTATGTATACGCTTCCTGTCAAACCGCGACATAACACGCTTGGCTCATGGCGTTTCCTTAGGTGGCTGTTTCTGCTGGCGGGTTTGACCGCCGTTTCCGCGCGGGCAGCGGGGGTGGTCGGCGTTTGCGACTCGGATCATTTGTTCGCGGCGCTGGACGGCGGCGGCGCGGTCACGTTTGCGTGCAGCGGGACCATCACGCTCGCGAACACCATCACCTTTACCAGCAATACCACCATCGATGGCAGCGGCCAGAACGTGGCTTTGGACGGAAATACGTACCAGGTCCAGCTTCTGTCGGTGAACTCCGGCGTATCGGTGGGGCTGAATCACCTGACCCTGCAGAAATCCAATCTCGCGATCCACAACGCCGGCAATTTGGTGATGACGAACAGCACCATCGCCGACAACGCCGCCAACGGGAGCCAGATTGTCAATCTTGGCGTGCTGACGATTGCAAACAGCACCATAAACACCAACGATTCCGTCCCGTATGCGACGATTCTCAACCAGGGCGGCACGCTGACGATTTCCGGCAGCACCATTGCGGGCAATTTCGGCTCGGCTGCCGGAACCATTTCGGGTGGCGCCACGATCTCGAACTCCATACTGGTGGCAAACAAGTCCGCACTCGCGCCCAATGGCGTGAATTGCGCCGGCGGCGGCATCGTCGATGGCGGCTACAACCTGGACGACGACGGTTCGTGCGGTTTCACGGCCACCGGATCGAAGAGCGGCGACACCACGGTCTCTCTTGGCTCTCTGGCCAATAACGGCGGTTGGACGCAGACGCTCGCGCTGCTGGCGGGCGATGCGGTTGGAGCCATTCCGGCGGGGGCCAATGGATGCGGCACCGCGGCGGACCAGCGCGGCATGGCACGGCCGGGAAGCGTAGGCGCAGCCTGCAGCATGGGCGCGTATGAATTTGTGGCAGCGCCAACCACGGTGGTGACCGATTGCACCGACGATACGGGACTCAGGACCGCGGTGGCGGCCGGCGGGCGCATCACTTTTAGCTGCGGAGCCGGCCCGGTAACCATCACTGTAAACTCCGGCAACGGGCCGCTGACCGTGTCGGCCAACACCACCATTGACGGCGTAGGGAACCAGATCACCCTGAGCGGTGGAAGTGCGGTTCGGATCTTTTCGGCGGTAGCCACATTGGTATTGAACGACTTGACCGTCGCCAACGGCAAGGCGGAGAACGGCGGCGGGGCGTATCAAGAAACCGGTAGCCTGGTGGTGACGAATTGTACTTTTTCCAGCAACACAGCCATAGAGTACGGCGGCGGCGTGTACTTCTCTTCGTCGGCCACTCTAATTGTGACCAATAGCACGTTTGTTGACAATGCCTCGGCTTACGGCGGCGGTATCACAAGTGAAGCGAACGGCACAATCGTTACGGGCAGCACGTTCTTAGGCAACAATACCCAGGAGTATGGCGGCGGCATCTGGGCTAACGGCCTGACCTTGAGGAACAGCACCTTTTCCTCAAACAGCGCAGGTTTTGGCGGTGCCATATTCGTACCGGTAAATAACGGTACCTATTCCGTTTTGGTGCAGAATAGCACCATCTCCGGGGCTAACATACTCGGCGCGGGCAACATCTACGCCTCATTTATTTCAGGACTATCCACGGTAACCGTCACGCTCCAGAACACCCTCGTTACCGGCGCCCTGGGTGCCGGCGGCAATTGTGTCGGCAGCACTTTTGTGGACGGGGGTTACAACCTGGATGACGATGGAACGTGCGGCTTCAGTGCCGCCAATCACTCCCTCAGCGACAACAAGAACGCCAACCTCGGAGCTCTGTCGGCCAATGGCGGGCCCACCCAAACCATTCCGCTGCTGGCGGGCAGCGCCGCCATCGATGCGATTCCACCGGGATCGAGCGGCTGCGGCACGACCATATTCATGGATCAGCGCGGCGTGCTGCGTCCCCAAGGCGCGGGCTGCGATATGGGCGCGTTCGAGTTCGAAGAAGCCACGCAGAACGTCAGCCTCCCTCCGATTGCCACCCAGACGGTGGGCGCGCAGGTGGCGCTTCCGGGTACCGATAGCATGGGCCTGCCGGTGACATATTCCTCGGCGACGCCCGTGGTTTGTTCGGTGTCGGGCACCATGGTGACCGTGCTGGCTACGGGCACCTGCACGTTGACGGCTGCGCAACCGGGCTATGCGACCGACGCTCCGGCGGCGGTGATCGAGAGCTTCTTCGTCTTTGGCCTGGGCACGGCTTCGGAGCTGTTTGGGCCGGCGGCCGGTTCCGGGTCCGACATCGTGAATGTGGCCGCGGGCGCGAGTTGGTCCGCAACCACGACAACCAGTTGGATTCATCTGCTGAACGGAAGCGGAACGGGCGCCGGGCTGGCCACCTTCAACTATGATGCCAACGCGGGGGCGACCAGAACCGGGAGTGTCGCGTTTTCGAGTGGGAGCCTGCAATTGACGCTGAACGTGACGCAGGCGGGAGCGGGGTATGCGCCGGCTACCCAGGTGAACACGCTGATTTCGAGCGGGCTGCTATTCCCGAGAAGCATCGCTGTGGACAGTAACGGGAATCTCTATATCGCCGATGGCAATAACAACGCTGTGATGGAGTGGACGGCCTCCAACGGTCAGGTGACCACGCTGTTTAGCGAGTCACTTCCCTATGGCGTGACCGTGGATGGTCTTGGGGATGTCTATTCCACGAGCGAGATTGGCCCTACTTATGAGTGGAGCGCCGCGACTGGAACCAGGACGCTGCCTATCCAAGCGGATGGGCCCGTGGCCGCCGCGGTGGATAGCGCCGGGGATGTGTATGTGGCGGACGCGAACGGATCGAGGCTGTTGGAATGGTCTCCATTGACGGGCCTTGAGACGACGGTGGATTCGTCGGCTCTCGAGGAGCCTTGGGGGGTTGCCGTGGATGTGGCCGGCAATGTGTATGAAAGTACCCTCAACCCCGATGTGAAAGAGTGGAACCCGTCGACGCAGCAGTTCACCGCGATCAACCTGGGGACGCTTGCGTATGGGCTCGCGGTGGATGGCGCGGGGAACCTCTACGCGGCGGCGCCCGGCGCCAGCACGGTAGTGGAGTGGAATCCGGTTACCCAGCAAACGGCAACGCTGGTTTCGAGCGGATTGAATCGACCTTGGGGTATCGCCGTCGACCGCGCCGGGAATGTCTACATTTCGGATACAAGTAACAGCGCCATTAAGGAGCTTCCCTACGCATTGGTTCCGACGGCGAGCTTTACCGAACCGGCATCCGCGGGCGACGACCAGATGCTGCCGGTGCTGCCAGCCACGGTGGCATTTACGGCGACCAGCGACCAGAGTTGGCTCAGCATCACGGGACAAACCGCCGGCGTGGTGAGTTTCTCTTTCTCCGCCAATGCGTCGGCCGCGGTGCGCACGGCTCACATCAGCGTGCTCGGCCAAACCATCACCGTGAATCAGGCCGCCCAGACCGCGCCGCAGAGCATCACGTTCAACCCGATTCCTACCCAGGTCGTGGGATCCCCTCTGACTCTTACCGCTACTGCCAGCTCCACCCTGCCCGTGAGTTACTCGTCCTCCACGCAAACGGTGTGCACGGTTTCCGGTAGCGCGGTGACGTTGCTCAGCCCGGGCACCTGCACCATCACCGCCTCGCAATTGGGCAATGCCAGCTATGCTCCGGCGACTTCGGTCTTACAGAGCTTCTCTGTCGTGCCCTCCACCGATCCGGTAGTCGGCCCTCCCGCGATTACTTCCTCCGCCGGCACGATTATGCTGACCTATACCGCGACCACCGGCGGCGCGGTGTCTCCCACAGCCCCGGTCACGGTCTTCACCGAGGGCGTACCGAACCTTGCTCATGGCGATTTCTCTCTCGCCACGAACACTTGCGTCACCGGTATTGCGGCCAGCGCCACCTGCTCGGTCACCATCGATTTCAATCCGCTGTATGCCGGTTTGCGGACAGGTGCGGTGGTCATCGCCGGCGACGACGGCAAACCCGTCTCGACCGCTTACATCTCGGGCATCGGCACTGGCTCGCAACTCACCTTCGCCGGAGCCAACTCGAAAACCTTGCTCGCCGGCGGATCGCCCTCCGGCGTCGCCGTGGACGGAGCGGGGGATGTGTTCAGCATCGACTCCCTCACCGGCGCCCTGAAGGAAGTCCCACCCAACGGCCCGTCTAAGACCATCTCCTTCACCATCGGTACGGGGCCGTCCCGCTTGACATTGCCCTTGGGATTGGCCCTGGATGCGGCCGGTAACCTTTATATTGCCGATACCGGCAATATGCGCGTGGTGAAGCTCGCCTACGGCGCCAGCACCGCCAGCGTGCTTCCGATTACTGGTATCTCCTTCCCGATGGGCCTGGCCTTCGATGCCGCGGGCAATCTCTATATCGCCAACAGCTTTTCCGCCAACCCGCTCAGCGGCACCGGCAGCATCGTCAAAGTGGCGGCCGGTACGGGCGCGCAATCGACCGTCAATACCGCCGGCAGCGGCTTGCGCAATCCCACCGGTATCGCCGTGGACGCCGGCGGCGACCTGTTCGTGACCGATTATCCGGGCAATCGGGTAGTGGAATTGCCGGCGACCGGTTCGCCCCGTTCCATTGGCACCGGGTTGCAAAACCCCGCCGGCGTAGCCGTAGATGCGGCCGGAGACGTTTTCATCAGCGACGAACTCAACAACCGCATCGTGGAAGTCCCCGGCACCGGGAGCGGACCGGGCACCGGTACCCAAATCCAGATCCTTCCGGGATTGGGCCTGACCTGGGGCCTGGCGCTCGATGGCCCGGGCAATCTCTACCTGACCAGCCTCACCGGCAACGTGACCCAGATTCCGCGCTCCCGAGCGCCGGCGTTGCCGCCCTTCCCGCCCACCGCGACCGGCGGCAGCAGTGCAGCCCAAACGGTGCAAGTATTCAACATCGGCAATCAGGCGCTGAATGCCGCGGGCTTTTCCGCCAGTACCAACTTCGGCACCAACGCCTGTGGCGGGCTGGCGCCCGGATCGGGCTGCACGCTGGATATCGTATTCGCGCCGGTGGCGCCAACGCTGGGGCCGGTTACGGGGGGCACGGTGACCGCGGCCCCGGCTTTCGACGGCCCGGCCGCGATCACGGGGCTTTCCGGAACCGCGGCGCGGTCCCAGACCATCCAGTTTGCGGCCTTGCCGGCGCGCACGCTCGGCACGGCCCCGGTTATCGTGAGCGCCGCCGCCAGCTCAGCATTGCCGGTCGCCTTCAGCTCGCAGACGGCGGCCATTTGCACCGTAGCCGGTTCCACCGTCACGTTGAATGCGGTAGGCAAGTGCACCATTCAGGCTACGCAGGCGGGCAACGCCAGCTACGCCGCCGCTCCAGCGGTCGAGCAAAGCTTCCAGGTCACGCCGCGAACCGCGTTCACGCTGGCGGCGAAATCGAGCGGCGTCCTGGTGACGCCGAGTACGCCCGCGGCCGACTCGATCACGGTCGATCCCGACGCCGGCTTCAGCGGTGTGATTACGTTCTCCGTTACCGGGCTGCCTTCGGGAGTCACCGGGAAGTTCACGCCTCTCAGCGTAGACTCGACCGGCTCGACCAGTCTCGCCCTGTCCGCCGCCCCCGGGACACCCACCGGCCGCAGCGCCAAAATCACGGTCACAGGCACGGCGGGCAGCATCGCCGCTTCCACCAGTGTCACCCTGTCTTATTAGCGACGCCGCCAGGTGAAGCTGGCGGCGTTAGGGCTGAAGCAGGGGTTATGATTGACTGGTGAGGTGATTATGGGCAGGCAAGAGATGTTCCAGCCGGGACGCAGAGATTTTGGCAAAATGGCCTTGGGAGGGGCGCTGGGAGCGCTTCTCGCTGCCGAGGAATCCAACGCGGCGGTGCACGCGAATGCGCCGGGCATCAAGCTGTGCGCGCAGTCGGGCGCCACCCCGACCGACGACCAGTTGCTGTATCTGAAACAGATCGGCGCCGAATACGTCAGCGTTGGAGCGCCTCCGGAAATGCGCACGGCTGAGGGCTTTCTGGCCATCAAGAAACGGTACGCCGATGCCGGCATCACGGTTTGGAATATTGGCAACACTAGCGTACACAACATGCAGGAAGTGACGCTGAACCTGCCGGGGCGGGACCAGAAGATCGAGGAATACAAGCAGTACATCCGCAACCTGGGCAAGGCGGGGATCTACTACACGACTTACGCGCACATGGGCAACGGCATCTGGTCGAGCGGCCGGGCCAAGACCCGCGGCTGCCCAACACGCGAGTTCGATATGGCAAGCCCGGACAAGCGCGGCGTGTGGGACGGGAAAACCTGGGCCGAGCCGCTCTCGCACGGGCGGGTGTTTACCAAGGAAGAAATCTGGGAGAACTTCACCTACTTCATCAAGCAGGTGGCGCCGGTGGCGGAGGAGAACAGCGTGCGCATCGGTATCCACCCGGACGATCCGCCGGTGCCGGTGCTGGCTGGGGTTCCGCGGTGCATCTTCGGCAACTTCGAAGGCTACAAGCGGGCGATGGAAATCGCCGCCAGCGCCAACGTGGGGGTCTGCCTGTGCTGCGGGACGTGGCTGGAAGGTGGCAAGGCGCTGACCGGGAAAGATCCCGAAGAGATGATCCGATATTTCGGCGCCGCCAAGATCTGGAAGATCCATTTTCGCAACGTCACGGCACCGCTGCCGCATTTTGTCGAAACCTTCATGGACAACGGCTACTACGACATGTACAAGATCATGAAGGCGCTCCACGACGTGAAATTCGACGGCATCGTCATCCTGGACCATTCACCCGCGATGGTGGGTGAGAACTACGCCCAGACGGCCTACGGATTCGCCTATATGAAGGCGCTGCTGAACCGCGCCAGCGCGCAGGCATAGCGGGTGCTGATCGATCGGTTGGGGCCGGCTTTCGAAAAACTCGGCCTGCTGGCGTTCGGATTTCGTGTCTATCAATGGGTCGGCCGCCTCAACCCCCGCGTATACCTCAAGAACCGGCCTTACCGGCCTTCCCCGGACGGGATCGACATGCCACCGGGGCGTCTTCTGATGGCCGTAGCCGGCTCGGCGGAGATTGGCGTGTACCTCGACGGCGGCCAACTGGCAGCGGCGAGCATACGCGATATCTTGCGGCGGAACCAGATCGAGATGGGAGACCTCAGGGCCATTCTCGACTTCGGCTGTGGCTGCGGACGCGTACTTCGCTTCTGGAAAGACCTGGCGGGCACGGAACTGCACGGGACCGATTACAATCCCGAACTTACCGCATGGTGCACGCGGCACTTGTCTTTCGTTCGGATCGGGACCAACCAACTGGCGCCTCCGACGCGCTATCCCGCCTCCCGATTCGACCTGGTCTATGCCCTTTCCGTGTTCACGCACCTGCCGGAGAGTGCCCAGATGGCCTGGATGCGCGAGTTTCACAGGATTCTACGCCCGGGCGGCCTGCTCGTGCTCAGTTTGCACGGCGCACACTACATTTCCCGGCTGAACGAACCGGAGCGGCACCAATTCCTGGTGGGAGGGCTGGTGACGAGATACGACGACAGCGCGGGTACCAATCTGTGCAACGTCTTCCATCCCGAAGCTTATGTTCGCAATTGCCTAAGCGGAGACTTCGAGGTGGTCGACTTCATTCCGGAAGGAGCGCGGGGCAACCCCTGCCAGGACGCCTGGCTGTTCCGGCGAAGGCGAGGTAAGGTGGAGTAAGGAGGGTTGGGCTGAGTGCCGGACGGAAATCACCGCGCCGTCCGGGTGCAAATGACCTCGTCGGTGCGGCGTACGTCTTTACGCGCTCCGGCGCGACCTGGAGCCAGCAGCAGGAGCGGCTACTCTTCCCGCAACGCCTTTGCCGGGTCGATACGGGTGGCACGGCGGGCTGGTAGCCAGCAGGCGATCACTCCCACCAGGATCAGGATGGTAGGCACCAGCACGAACGTCGTGGCGTCGCGGGGATTGGTCGCAACCAACAGGCCGGCGACCGAGCGTGAAACCGCCATCGCCACCAGCAGTCCCACGATGGCGCCGATAGCCACCATGCGAACCCCTTCAAGCACGATCATCCGTGACACCGCCGACGGCTCCGCGCCGAGAGCCATGCGCAGGCCGATCTCGCGCCGGCGCTGCGCCACGGCGTAGGAGATCACGCCATAAATGCCGATTGTCGCCAGCAGCAACGCCAGGGTACCGAAGGCGGACAGGAGGCTGGCGGCGACGCGCTGCGGCCAGAGCACTTCGTGGATGAAATCGCGCAGGCTCTCGTCGCGCAGGAGCAGGTTGCGGTCGAGCGGCTGCAATTGGCGGCGCGCGGCCGTTGCCGCCGGTGCGGGGTCGCCCGGCGTGTGCAGGTACAACATCGTGGTCGGAAAGTAATATTGAATCAGCGAAAGATAAATTAACGGCAGCGGTGCTTCGCCCAGGGCTAGGTAATTGGCGTTGCGTACCACGGCGACAACCTGGACCGGCAAATTCTCCCCGGCGAACGAGATCACTTGCCCGACGGCATTGCGGCCCGGCCAGAAATGCGTTGCCGCCGCTTGGTTGACGATAGCCACCCGCGGAGCCGACTTCAGGTCGAACGGGCTGAAATCCCTCCCCGAGACGATGGGGATTCGCAGGGTGGCGAAATAACCGGGCCCGACGACTCGCACGTACGTGGGCCAGCCCACGCCGGGCCGCGAGGTTTCACGTCCGGCCAGGAGCACGTTCCGCGAGGTCAGCGTGAAGGGGGCGTCCTTGGCCAACGCGGCGGAATCCACTCCCGGCACGCGGCGGGCAACGTCCAGCGCCCGCTGCTGGTATTGGCGCCCCGAGTCTTCCGTATAGGCTTGATCTCCGAGGTTGAAGGCGATCGTCCCCAGGTGGGCCGCGTCGAAGCCGGGATTCATTTGGTCTCCATCCCAGACGCTGCGGACGAACAAGCCGGCTCCGATCAGAGCGATGAGGGAAAGCGCGACCTGCACCATCACTAATAGAGAGCGCGGGCTCCAGCGTTTGCCGGCGGCAGGGGGCTGGCCGGTACGTTCTTTCAGATCGGTGGCCAGGTCGCCGCGCGTGGCGCGCAGAGCAGGGAAGAGGCCGAACAGAAGGCCGGTGGCCAGCGAAATGGCCAGGTTGTAACCCAGTACGCGGCGATCGAGCTGCGGTAAGGCAATGGCGTATTTCCATGGTTCCGGACGCCAAGCCCAAAGCGCGCCGCCGGCCCACCAGGCGAGCAGCAGTGCCAGCAAACCACCCCCCACAGCCAGCAACACGCTCTCGGTGAGTAACTGGCGGATGAGACGAAACCGGCTGGCTCCCAGGGCGAGACGAATGCCGATTTCGCGCGTGCGGCCGGCCCCCCGTGCCAGCATCAGGTTCGCCACGTTGGCGCAGGCAATCAATAGCACTAGGCCCGAGACAACCACCAGCACGGAACCGGCGCTGGCGATTCTGGAACGTAGCGCGGGTCTGACCAAGGCACAGGAAACACCTTCGAGCTGGATTCGCTTGCCGTCATTCTCTCGCGGATACTCGCGTTCCAATTCGCTGGCGAGTGCGTTCAGCGAAGCTTCCGCGTGGGAGAGACTGACGCCCGGTTTCAACCTGCCGGTCACCGCGAACGCCTGCACGCGCCGTTGATTGACCCACGCCGGGATGGGAAAAGCGCGCGGGTAGGCGGCCATAGGCAGCCACACGTCCGCGCCGTAAAGCAGGTCTAACCCGCGAAATTCCTTCGGCGCTACGCCCACGATACGGTAGGAAAGGCCATTGAGTTCCAGGCCGTGCTCCATCACGCGTCGATCGCGGCCGAAAAGTCGCGCCCACAAACCGTAGCCGATCACGGCCACCGGGCTGGAACCTTCAAGATCGTCCTGTGGTCCTATCGCGCGCCCGGCTAAGGCTCGGACTCCCAAACTTTCAAAGTAATTGCCCGACACCAACTGAGCCACCAGGAGCTGGGGCTCGCCCCGGCCGGTGAGGTTGACTCCCACGGAGCCGGAAAGCATCAACGCGGAAAAAACTGTGTTGCGGTCGCGGTAGTCTTTATAGTTGGGGTAGGAAACCAGCCACGTGCCGGGTACGTGGCTGTCTACTGTGTAGACTTCGGCCAGTTCGCCTGGACGGTTGACCGGAAGCGGCGCCAGCAGCACCGAGTTCACCAAGGTAAAAATGGTGGTGTTGACGCCGATTCCAAGTGCAAGGGATATCGTAGCAACAAGGGCAAAGGCGCGATTTCTTCGGAAGGACCGAAAACCGTACGCAATGTCACCCAAGAGGCCCATCGTGCCACAGAGTATAACATCCAGGTGTTGGACGCGCGTTTAGCCCATCCAGGACTCTCCCAACCTGCTTCAACCCAGCCAGCAGTGGTGGTTTTCGGCCATTCGCGAATCTGCCAGCCTAGACATTGGTCGATTATTTTCAACTATTTACGATTTGGTATGGGCCGTGCATAAAGGCCGCGGTAGAGAAATAAGTGCTATGCGACGTCTTCAAATTCATGCTCTAGCCTTCGGCGTGGTGCTTGCCGCCGGGTTTGGAACCGCTCCCGTGCGGGCCCAGAGCTCCGACGACCTTCAGCGTGGGGTAGGCCGGATCAGCGTGATGGATGGTGACGTCTCTGTGCGGCGCGGCGATTCCGGAGATTGGGTGGCTGGTGTAGTGAATGCGCCGCTGATGGCGGGAGATTACATTTCGACCGGCCCCAATTCTCGCGCGGAAGTTCAGTTTGACAGCTCTAACCTATTGCGTTTGGGAGGCTTGGGTGAGATCCACCTGACCACCCTAGAAGCCGACCGCTATCAATTGGAAATGGCGCGGGGGACGCTAACCTTTAATGTCCTGCGCCTTTCCAATGCAAATATTGAAGTCGATACTCAGAATGTTTCCGTAAGACCTTCAAAAATTGGAGTTTACCGGATTTCAGTGACCGACAACGGCGAGTCCCATGTCACCGTGAGGTCGGGTGACGTTGAGGTGTTCACCCCCAAAGGATCGCAGTGGGTAAACGCCGGGCAGGCCATGGTGGCACGGGGTTCCGCCTCCGATCCCGAGTTCCGGATCGCAGGGGCTGCGGCCCTTGACGATTGGGATCGCTGGAACGAATCGCGTGACCATGTCTTGATGGAATCGACTAGCGCGCAGCACGTGCCTCAAGGCGTGTATGGGGCCGAGGACATGGACGGTTACGGTACCTGGGTGAACGTTCCCGACTATGGCTCGGTATGGCGCCCGACGGTGGTCGCGGGGTGGTCCCCTTATTCGTGCGGGCGGTGGGTTTGGGAAGATTGGTACGGCTGGACGTGGGTGGATTGTTCAGCGTGGGGGTGGGCTCCGTTCCACTATGGACGTTGGTTCTGGGGCGCCAACTACGGCTGGTTATGGTATCCCGGGGTGATTGGGGTCAGGCACTACTGGGCACCCGGCCTGGTGGCCTTTTTCGGATTCGGCGGCGGAGGATTTGGGGTTGGTTTTGGTTTTGGAAACCTCGGGTGGGTGCCGCTGGCTCCTTATGAGATGTTTCATCCCTGGTGGGGGCATTCCTACTACGGCGCAGGATTCAATCGTGGCTTTAATATTGGCAGCGCAAATATATATAGTAATTACAGAAACGCGCGAATCGCGAACGGCGTGTCTTCGCTCAGCGTAGCCGATTTCCGCGGTGGCCGGTTCAATAGCGTCGGGCATGCGTCCGTGGACCAGATTCGCAGTGCCGGGTTAATTCGGGGCCAGGTACCTCTGTCGCCGACTAGCGCAAATCTGCGCTATAGCGAGAGAACCAGCACTTTCACGCCACGGTCGACAGCGTCACAGTCGTTCTTTACCCATCAGAATCCGGCGAGCGTGACACGGGTGCCGTTCGCGCGCCAGGCTGGCGGGTCGACCGTCGCGGCTTCCGGACGCACCGGTGAGGCAGGCGCTGCGCGACGTGCTGCCAATGGGGGCGAGGGTGTGGGCGCGAGTTCGGCCGGTGGTTGGCGGCGTTTCGGCGAACCGTCCGGGCAGGGTGCCAACAGCCTTCGCTCCGCGCCGTCTGGGGCGGGCAACGATCGTCCAGGCGGGAACTCTGCGGGTTACCGAGTGGCACCGCCCGTGGTTCGCGAGCGATCCAGCGGTGGCAATGCTTCCAGCGGGCCGGAAACCCGCTATAGCCGACCGTCTTATAGCGAACCGCAGCGCTCTTCGTCGCCCGGCTACAGCACGTCGCAACCTCACTACGGTTCCTCCGGCGAGAGCGCACCTCGTAGTTCCGGCGGCACCAGCGGTAGTGGTGGGCACGTTTCCAGCGGCGGCGGTGGCGCTCACGCCAGTGGCGGCCACGGAGGCGGGCGCCGTTAGAAGAGGTCTTCCCAATTTGCCATTAGTTTCTTCCCATAGGCCCGGTCTCATTCAGCGGGGACCGGGCCGTTTTTTTTGAGTGCCGAGCATGTTCGACAGCTCAGGGGTGAAAGTCCCCTCTACAACCTGCATGGTGGTGAAGTAGTAGCGAAGCGCAAGGGCTGTTTATTGTCGAAACGCAATATTTGACATAATATTCATTATCGGAAGTGATGGCACCTTCCGGCGTGTTCCGGAAGGAAACAGAAGTGGATCTCAGATGCCGTTGAGTCAAACCCTAGGTCTGCGACCGCCTGAAAAGGTTCTAATAGTGGGATTCGGCAGAAGTTGAATGTTCGGTCTGGAGATAACACTCCTCTTTACTTCTTCCCCGCATTTTCCACCACGCTCAGCGCCAGATAGTTGTGAATGGTCGAGTTGTTCCGCGCGGTTTCGAAGTAGGCCGATTTCAAGAGCTGGTCCTTGCCGTTTAACAGGGTTTCCCGAATGGATTGCTGCACCCGCGGATCGTTCAGGTCGCGTTGCCCGGCGGGTTCCTTGGAGATCATTCTCAGAATCCGGTAGCCGTCCTGGGTGTGGATGATAGGGGACACGGCATTGGACGACAGCGACATAACCATGCGCCTTAGTTCGGGACTGGCCTTTTCCAGGTTCGATTCGGGAATGAATCCCATGTCGCCGCCGTTGGGCGCGGTGTTGGGATCTTCGGAATAATTCTGGGCCAGCATGGCAAAATCCTCACCGCGTTTCAGGCGCGCTTCCAGGTCCTTGATCTTGGCGGAAGCCTCGGCGTCGTTCTGGGCTTTGCTGTTCTTAAGATTGCGGACGTTGGCGTCGGGGAACGGGGTGACCAGAATCTGCGCCATGTGCACCTGGGGCTCGGCGAAGTTGAAGCCCTTTTTATTGGCGTTGTAGAAAGAGGTCACGTCGGCGTCGGTGATGGTGACGTGGGAGGTGATTTCCTTGTTGGTCAGCTTCTCCACGGTCAACTGCTGGCGAATCTGGGCGCGCAAATCGTCCAGGGTCATGTGACGGCCGTTCAGCTGACGCTCGAACTCTTCCTTGGTAAACGGGGCCTTCATCTTGTTGAGCTCGGTATCGACGTCGGCGTCGGTAGCCGTGAGGCCGGATTTCTCGGCGCGCTGCAGCATGATTTCCTTGGTGATAAGGTTGCCGAGCAAGTCCAGCTTTTGCGACATGACCAGGTCCGGGCTGATGCCGTCGGGCTGCTGCGGATACTGGGATTGGTAGGCTTTTTCAAGCTCCGTATAGGTGATCGCGTGGTTGTTGACCTCCGCCGCTACGTTGGTCGGGGGCGTATGCTTGCAGGAAACCGCCGGCAAGCCCGCCAGCAGCAGAAAAGGAACCACACAATTGCGCTTCATTGGAATGCCCCCATATTGTAACTGGAATGCCGGAGGCCGGGGCGCGGGGCGTGGGTTTCGCTGCAATGTCGTTTACTTGAACGAGAAAGACCGAAAACCCCAGCTATCGGGCCAGCAGGCGAGCGATGAAGTTGGTATCCAGGCGGCCAGCCTGGAAATCCGGGTGAGCCAGAATGCGCTGGTGCAGCGGAATGGAGGTGTGGATGCCCTCCACAATGAACATGTCGAGGGCGCGCCGCATGCGGCGAATGGCTTCGTCCCGGTCGTTGCCATAAGCGATCAGCTTGGCCACCAGAGAATCGTAATACGGCGGAACGACGCAATCGGTGTAGACCCAGGTATCCACGCGCACCCCAATGCCTCCAGGCAGATGAAACCCGGTCACGCGGCCGGGCGAAGGGGTGAAGTTGACCGGATTTTCGGCATTGATGCGGCATTCGATGGCGTGCCCGCGCAGTTCCACCGGCCCGGGCAGAATATCGCGGAGGCTTTCCCCCTGGGCGATGCGAATCTGGCTGGTGACGATATCGATCCCGGTGACGAACTCGGTCACGGGATGTTCCACCTGCACGCGCGCGTTGACCTCCATGAAGCTGAGCTTGCCGGTTTCATCCATTAAGAACTCGACCGTGCCGGCGTTTGTGTAGCCCGCGGCGGCGACAGCCTTTCGCAAGCCATCCGAAATCTCCTCCCGCAGGGGCGCCGTCATGGCTGGCGAAGGCGATTCCTCCACCAGTTTCTGGTGCCGGCGCTGGATGCTGCACTCGCGCTCGCCCAGGATCTCGACATTGCCGTGCTCGTCGGCCAGAAGCTGGAATTCGATGTGGCGTGGCGCGGTGACGAACTTTTCCAGGTAGACATCGGCGTTTGAAAAGGCCGCACCAGCCTCCTGCTGCGCCTGAGTGTACAGCGCCGGCAGGTCCTTGGCTTCTTCCACAACGCGCATGCCGCGTCCGCCGCCGCCTGCCGAGGCTTTCAAGATTACCGGATAGCCCACCTGGGCGGCCATTTCGAGAGCTTCTTCGGCGGTGGCCAGCACGCCGGCGGAGCCCGGCAGTACCGGCACGCCCATCTCCCGCATGAAAGCCCGCGCCCGCTCCTTGACCCCCATCAGGCGGATCACTTCCGGCTTGGGGCCGATGAATTTAATCCCGCAAGCCTCGCAGACTTCGGCGAAATCGGCATTTTCGCTGAGAAAACCGTAACCCGGATGGATGGCATCCACGTCGGCAATTTCGGCCGCACTAACGATGGCCGTGAAATCCAGGTAGCTCTTGGCGCTTTTGGCCGGGCCGATGCAAATGGCGCGGTCGGCATAACGCACATGGGAGCTGTGCCGGTCGGCCTCCGAATAGACGGCGACGGTTTCGATACCGAGGTCCTTGCAGGCGCTTATAACGCGGACGGCGATTTCCCCGCGGTTGGCGATCAGGATTCGCTTAAACCGTGCGGATGCCAAACAGGGCCTCCCCGTACTCCACCGCCTGGCCGTTGGCCACCAGTTTGCTGTCGATGATCCCGCCGGTTTCGGCTTCGATTTCGTTCATGAGCTTCATCGACTCGATGATGCAGAGCACCTTGCCCGGCTCGACGCGCTCGCCTATGCGCACGAAGGGGGGCGAGCCCGGCGACGGCCCCTCGTAGAAGGTGCCGACGATCGGCGACTTGATCAGCGCCACGTTGGCGTCGGATTTGGCGGCGGAGGCCTTGTCTTCGGCGCGCGGCGCGGCGGCGGGAGCCACCGGAACCGGCGCGGGCGCGGAAGCCCCCTGGGGCGAGACGACGAACTCCTGCGAAGCGGCGAAGGCCGCACGGCGGATACGCACCCGGTTCTCCCCACGCTGCACTTCGAGCTCAGCGACTCCGGTTTCGGCCGCCAGGTTGATCAATTCCCGAATCTCGTCGACAGTCATAAGCTAATCGAATAGCTTAGCAGGTGATCCGACGCACCGGAAGGCCGGGGAAAAGTCGATATCGCGAACCTCGCCCTCTCACTGGCCTTCCGGCTTCAGCGTTCTCCAGAGCAACGGTTGCCCGGCAGTTTTGTGGAAGGTGCTTCCATGAAACTGCAGTACCGCGGAGCCCGGCTCGGGCACAAACGGGCACAAATCGTGCGCGACATGCGATGGATTGATATATGGCAGGGAGATCTGATCGGCGGCGAACGGGCCCTGCCGCCCTTCGAATTCGACCCGCTCAGGCTGAAGAATCAAGCCAATGCACGGATAGGGTTCTTCGCCACGGACGATACCGCTCACGCGCCCGCCAATCTTTGTACCCTTCGCAACCACGACTTCGCCTTTCAGGCGGGCCGCTGCGATACCCTGTTGACACTCCCCAGCACCGATCCGGATTTGATGCTCAACGCCATCGCCACGTCGACTGGCAAGCAGTGGAAGAACTTCACCGGGGCGCGGCGCGGCAATGCGAATTTTGGTGGCCT
>JBEKZL010000128.1:0-23703 GCA_049509915.1 Bryobacteraceae bacterium
GGCCGCGGTACCGATATTCTGCTCGGCGGCAACCCGGAGTTCATGACCAAGGACGCCTGCCTGAAGGACAAGCTGGCCGAGCGGTTGAGCGAAGATCAGGCGCAGTACGTGGCCGACGAGCATTTTTATTTCTTCACCCACCACGACCAGTTCTACCGGGTGCGCCGCGACCAGTGGGATGAAATTTTCGCCCGCGCCAAGGCCCAAACCGATAAGGAACACGACGAAGTGGTGGCCGCCGGCGGCCTGCACATCGTGGGCACCGAGCGCCACGAATCGCGCCGCATCGATAACCAGCTTCGCGGCCGCGCCGGCCGCCAGGGCGACCCCGGCAGTTCGCGCTTCTTCCTTTCGCTGCAGGACGACCTGCTGCGTATTTTCGGCGGAGAGCGCATGCAGCGGCTCATGCTCCGGCTGGGCATGACCGAGGATGAGCCCATCGAAAGCAAGCTCATCACCAGGCGCATCGCCAAGGCGCAGGAAGCCGTCGAGGTCCAGAACTTCGAGGCCCGCAAACACCTGCTGGAATACGACGACGTCAATAACAAGCAGCGCCAGGCCGTCTACGGCATGCGCCGCGCATTGCTCGAAGGCGCGGACCAGAAGGAACGTGTCCAGGATATGGTGACCGGCATCGTCGAGCAGTTCATCGACCGGCACTGCGCCGAGGACAAGCACCCCGATACCTGGGATCTGGTCAGCCTCCGCAACGATGTGCTTTCGCAGTTCGGCACCAAAATCGATATCGCCGCGCTGGGCGGCCTGACGCGCGCCGAAATGGTCGACGCCATCGTCGACCACCTCCGTCAGAAATATCAGGAGAAGGAAGACCTGGTCGGCGCCGACGTCATGCGCCAGACCGAGCGCATCATCATGCTGCAGGTGATCGACAACCAGTGGAAAGACCACCTGCTGTCGATGGACGAGTTGAAGCAGGGCATCGGGCTTCGGGGGCACGGCCAGAAGGACCCACTGGTCGAATATAAGAAGGAGTCCTACGAGCTGTTCACGGCGATGATGGACCGCATCGAGGACGAAACCGTGCGCTACCTGTATTTTCTGCAGGTTCAGGCCGGCGCGCCGCCCCCGCTTCCGTTCCCCACCGACGACGAAGAAGAGGAGGACGACGCGGTGGAGGCGCCTCAAAGGCCCAACAACCGCGGCGGGGCGGCCTCCGAACAGCAGCGCGAAGCGGCCAAGACCACCATAGAGGATTTCACCCGCAACATCCAGCGCAAGAAGGAGCAGGAGTTGAAGGCCCTGCAGTTTGTGGGCGGCGACGGCACTACCACGGCGCAAACGGTTGCGGCGGGCCAGAAAGTGGGCCGCAACGAGCCCTGCCCCTGCGGCAGCGGCAAGAAGTACAAAAAGTGCCACGGCGCCAATTCCTGAAGCCGGAACCTGCGTCAGCGGTGTCTAATGGAATGAAAGCTGTCGGTCCTTGAGTTGTAAACCGACAACTGTACACTGACAACAGGTGGCTGCCCTTATGCGTCTCGCTTCCGTTCTCCTGATTCCCGCCCTGGCGGCGGCCGCAATGCTGCCCGACGCCATCGGGCCCTATCGCCGCGTTTCAAGCGGCGCCGCGGAACTGACCGACCCGGCCGTCTGGCAGGAACTCTCTCTCCGAGGCACGGAAACCGGCGCCTACGAAAATGGAAAGGCGGAGCTCGCCGTCACGGTGTGGAGGCTGGCCGACACGACGGCATCGCTGGCCGCGTTCGACTGGCAGCGCCCGGCGGAGTCGGTCCCCTCCAAAGCCGCTCCGCTGGCAGCCCAAACCGCCGATACCCTGCTGCTGGTGCATGGCAATTATCTGCTGCGGTTTTCCGGTTACAAACCGAACGCCGGCGACCTCGGCGCGCTGTTTGAAACCCTGAATCACGTCGACAACACCACGCTGCCGATTTTGCCCGGTTATCTGCCTTCCACGGGTCTGGTCGCCAACAGCGAACGTTACGCGATCGGCCCTGCTGGCCTGGCCAAGTTCGATCCCGCCATCCCTTCCGCCACCGCCGCTTTCCATTTCGGCACGGAAGTGCAGGTCGGCGTTTTCCACAGCTCCAAGGGGGATCTGACGCTGGCCATTTTCGACTACCCCAGCCCTCAGATCGCCATCCGGAAAATCGGCGATTTTCAAAAACTGCCGGGCGCCATGGCCAAGCGGACCGGCCCTCTAATTGCTATAGTCGTGTCGCCGCCCGACCCGGTTCAGGCGGAAACGCTCCTAGGGAAAATCCGATATCAAGCCGAAATCACGGAAGACGAATATATCCCGACCAAGCGCGACAACATTGGCAATCTCATCATAAATATCTTTATTCTCATAGGGATACTTGTCGGCTTTTCAGTCCTGTCCGGGCTTCTGGTGGGCGGTTTCAGGACCTTGGCGCGCTATGTTCGCCATGGCGAAGAGCCCGAGGCCATGATCACCCTGCACCTCGAATGACTTCGTTCGCCATCGATAAGCCGCTACTTTTGTGGGCCTTAGACCGAAATCCTCAGGCTGCGGAAGGCGGTTTGAGCCCTCTGAGGGTATCCTGTGGAAAAGTGCGCTTCTTCGCAAGTTCCCAAATTTGAAGCGGTTACGGCCGGAAATTTCGGGGCTAGATTTTTTCTTGACTTGAGACGCCAGGGGAAATAAGATCCAACTACAAAGTTTTGACGGTTGCGATTCCGTCGAAGCTGATTCTCCCATCGAACATCACCCTGTGAGAACAGGGGGTTCAAATGCTCACCCTTCGGGGTGAGCCCGCGCCTGGACCCCTTGACGGCCCGCATTTCGCGCAGAAGCGGCATCCTGGCATGGAGCCGGAAGCTCCACGAACATCCCAAGATAGTACGAATGTCAGCATTTGATATGTACGTGCATACTGATTCAAACTACAGCTTGGGCACGCTCCCTGATTGTTGTCACCGCGGCGCATACTTATACACTTTGCCCGCCTTCATCACGAACACCACTTTGCGCACAGCGGTGATATCCTCCAGCGGATTTCCGGCCACCGCCACCAGGTCAGCCTCCATGCCGGGAGCGATCGAGCCGATCCGGTCCCCCAGGCCGAGCGATTCCGCCGCCACCGAAGTGCCGCTCAGGATCGCGTTGAGAGGCGTCTCTCCGCCGTCCTTTACCCGGTAGATGAACTCTTCGGCACTGCGCCTGTGGGCTCCCGCCACGCCATCGGTTCCCAGTACGATTTTGACGTGGTGCGCCCGCGCCCGCCGAATCACGTCCGCCACCAGCGGCAGGCCCTTTTCCATGGCCGCGAAGCCCTCTTCGGTGTAATTGCCGATACCCAGAAACTTGGGCTTGTTGTCCAGGTAATTGTGCAGCACCAGAAAATTGGGATCGAAGTAAACCCCGCGCGCCGCCATCAGGTCAAGGGTGGTGTCGTCCAGGAACGTGCCGTGCTCGATCGAGGTGCAGCCGGCTTCCACCGACGCCCGTGCGCCATCGGAAGAGTGCGCGTGCACCACGCTCCGCAGCCCCTGCGCTTTGGCCTCGCCGCAGGCGGCCTGGATCTGTTCCACCGTCATGGTCATCCGGCCGCCGTCGCGGATGCTGGCGGTGGCGAACAGCTTGACCTCGTCGGCCCCATCCGCTTTGAGCTGGCGCACCAGTTCGCGAATCTGTTCCGGCGTGCCGCTCGTCTCCGTCAGCGGCCGCAGCGCGGTCAGGATGCGCGGACCGGCCAGCCTTCCCTGGTTGACAAGGTCGCGCACGTCGGCGTCGACCGGTTGACCCAGGCTCTGAATGGTGGTGAAGCCGCCCATCAGAATGGCGTAAACGTTGGCTTCGGTATAGAGCGCCGCCTGCTGTGGGGTGGTCTTCGACCCGGGGCCCGGTCCCTCTTCGAGCCGGCCGTCCTTGTTGAAATACCAACCTGGATGGCAGTGCGTATCGATCCAGCCTGGCGTGACCGTGGCCGTGCCCAGGTCGAAATCGGGATTGTGCCGCGCCACGCCCACGGCGGTGATGCGCCCTCCCTCGATCGAGATTTCCCGGTTGCGCAGCACGTTTCCCTTGCCATCGATCAAGTTGCCGGTCCTGACGATCAGCGGCTGCGCCCACCCCAGCGTTCCTGCGACGATCAGCGGCAGGCATTTTCGCAATTCACGGCTTGGTAACACGGCGGCTCCTCGGGGTCGAATTTACAGACTCACAGCTTACCGCAAACCTTGCAATGGGGGTATCATTTCGTGGAGGAGCACACTGCCCATGCATCGGATCGCCTTACTCACTTTCGCCGCCGTCTTCGGCTCCCTGTCTTTGGCCGCGCAGCCCGCCCCGCGGCGCAGCCTGACCGCCGAAGGTAAGCAGCTCTATACAGGTATCAAGAACAACCTGATCAAAGCCGCCGAAAAGATGCCGGAAGAAAGCTACGCCTTCAAGGCCTCGCCGGATATTCGCACTTTCGGCGCCCTGATTGCCCACATCGCCGATACCCAGATGCGCTATTGCGGCATGGCTAAGGGCGAACAGAAGTCGGTGGACGCCGCCTCCAAGACCGCCAAGGCGGATATCGTGGCGGCGCTGAAATCCTCCTTCGACTTTTGCGACGCCGCCTGGGACGCCACCACCGACGCCAATGCAATCGACACCGTTGGCGGCGGTAGAATGCAAGCGGCCCGCTTGACCATATTGATGCGCAATACCATCCACGACAACGAAGAGTACGGCTATCTCGCCGTCTACCTCCGCATCAAAGGCGTTGTCCCGCCCTCCAGCGAGCGCCCCGCCATGTAAGGGCAACAGTCATTCCAATCGCCGGCAGCCTCCGCGCGAGCGCGGCTCTAAACCGCAGCACGCCGGTGCGGTTGTCCCCTGAGGACGCGTTAATCGCCCTTCGACCGTTCTATTTGACATTGGCCATCGACTAAAAGATAATCTCAAGGACCAAGAACCTTTGAGTTGGGGACTGTCCTTGGCAAACAAATGGAGACGTTGACCTATTTGTCGAAAAGGGGATCTCTCATGAAGACGCTGCGCGGGGCCGGTTATCTGATTTTCACTTTCGGGCTGCTGGGTTACGCTCAACCGGCGGGCTATCCTACACGCACCATCCACGAAGCCATCGATGAAACCAAACTGGTGAGGCTCGACGGCAACACTCGTCCCGAAGCCAACGCCCGCAACGATCGCGGCATGGTTCCGGACGACTTTCGACTGAGTCACATGCTTCTGCAGTTGAAGAGGTCACCGGCCCGCGAGGCGGCACTGCGGCAGTACATCGACGAACTGCACGATTCCAAGTCGCCGAGTTATCACGAATGGCTCTCGCCGGAGCAGTTTGCCGAGCACTACGGGGTCGCTGCGGATGATGTCGCAGCCGTGACCGGCTGGCTGACATCGCACGGGTTCACGGTGGAGGGAATCCCGGCGAGCGGACTCGCCGTCGATTTCAGCGGCACGGCGGGAGAGGTGCGCACCGCTTTCCACACCGAGATCCACAATCTCGATGTGAACGGCGTCAAACATTTTGCCAATATGGGCGATCCGCGCATTCCCGCGGCCCTGGAGCCGGCGGTGGCGGGCATCGTCTCGCTGCATAACTTCCACCCCAAGCCTTTGCTGGCGCCGGTACTTTCTCCGCGAGGGAATTATACGTTCACCAATTCCAGCGGAACTTTTCAAGCTGTGGTGCCCGGGGATATCGCGACTATCTATAATCTAGCTCCGCTTTTCGCAAGCGGAGTTACCGGGAAAGGCGAGTCCATCATGGTTGTCGAAGATACCTATCTTTATTCAACTGACGACTGGACGACATTTCGGAAGACCTTTGGCCTGGCGAAGCCGTATCCTGACGGAACGCTTAGTCAGGTGAGTCCACAGGGCGCCATCCGGTGCATCAACCCCGGGTTCCAGGGAAACCCGAAAGACCCCGGTTATGGCGACGACTCGGAAGCCGCGATCGACGTTGAGTGGTCGTCGGCGACGGCGCCAAACGCCGCCATCATCCTCGCCGCCTGTACCGATACCGCGACGACCTTCGGAGGTCTGATCGCGATCGAGAACACACTCAATGGGCCGCAGGCGAACATTCCTTCGATCATCAGCGTCAGCTACGGCGAAGCCGAGGCGGCCAATGGAGCGGCGGCGAACCTAGCTTACAATAACGCTTACCAGCAGGCCGTTGCCGAGGGCGTCTCGGTCTTCGTAGCCTCGGGCGACGAAGGCGCGGCGAGCGCGGATAACGGGGATGTCTCGACCCTCGGCATCAGCATCAGCGGTTTCACCTCGACCGAATACAACGTGTCGGTGGGGGGACTGGATTTCGGCTACGCGCCGAATAATGTCCCAGCCAGCACTTACTGGAGGTCGGCGAATAGTCCTACTTACAGTTCGGCGTTGTCCTACATTCAGGAAGTGCCCTGGAACGACTCGTGCGCCGGCGGACTGATTGCGGGCTACCTGGGGACCACTCCGCTTGGCCTTTGCAACGACAGGGAGGTTACCAGCCCGAACGGCCCGCTCAATGCGCTCCTAAATGCGGTTGCCGGCAGCGGCGGCCCGAGCGGCTGCGCCACTGGTACGCCGCCGCCGTCCGGCACGGTTGGCGGGAGTTGCAAGGGCTACCCCAAACCGCCTTATCAGAAGGTGCTGGGCAATCCCAATGACGGCGTCCGCGATATTCCGGATCTCTCCCTGTTCGCATCGAACGGTTTCTGGGGCTCGTACTACGTCACGTGCTGGTCCGATCCCAACACTGCCGCCGCGGTCGGCGGCGGGTTTACGTGTACCGGCGCCCCTAGCACGTGGGCCGGATTCGGGGGCACCTCGGTCTCGACGGTAGTCATGGCCGGCGTTCAGGCCCTCGTCAATCAAAAGACCGGCAGCAGGTGGGGAAATCCGAACACAGTCTATTATGCGCTGGCCGCCGCGGAGTACGGCGTGTTCGGTTCCCAAAGGTGCAACTCGAATACCGTGACCAAGTTCTCCAATTCTTGTATCTTCTACGATATTACCCAGGGCGACAACGATGTGGCGTGCGAAGCCGACCGTTACGGTACTTTCACCAACTGCTACCGGACTCAGACGCGATATGGAGTCCTCTCCACGTCGAACATGAGCGATCAACCCGCCTATAGAGCCGGCGCGGGGTGGGACTTCACCAGCGGAATCGGATCGGTGAACGCCTATAACTTGGTGATGAGCTGGCCGTACCGATAAGGGAACGGATGGGATAACCAGAGACTCTCCCTGGCTATCCCGGCCAGACTTCCCCGACTCGGCTATTTCTTGCCTACGGCTACGTGGCCGCGTCCATCGCGCGCTTCGTTTCCTTTGAAGTGTGCACTATCGACACGCTTCGCCGCTTCCGGTTTCTCGCCAATTTTTGGTACTGGGCCCTTATAGCCGTGTTCCGGGTGGAAACTGTTATTTACGTGTCCCTGGAAGTTACTGGGGCCATGAAACCATGGGCCGGCGCCAATGAAGACGTCCCCCGTAAACCACTCCGGACCGTAGTAGCCGGCGGGAGCACAGGCATAAGGAGCGGCGTCATAGTAACCATAGGGACATTCGGGGGCTACTCCGATGGAGACCTGGACCTGAGCCCGTGCTTTGGGGGTCGCGGCTGTGAAGCCGATTCCAGCGACAGCAGCTAACACCGCAAATGATAATCCGCGCATTGAATTCACCTCGCACTGGTAGAGCAGGTCGCCTGCCATGTCCCATCGGCCGCGTGGCCGAAGACATCACCCACTTTAGCGAGGCTCAAGCGACGCCACTGCCTAGCCCTAATATAGCCTTTCGGCAATTCCTGCCTTATGGATGGCAGGACCTGCACATGGACGACCAGCGGAGCCTGAAGTTATATGAGCAACCGCTCCCTAGCGGGCGCGACACGGTTTCGCGCGTTTCCGAGCCACAACTGCTGTGTGGTCGCCCGGAAATAGATCGGCGAAGCATATATCCGGCTTTGGCCCTCCACCTGCCTTACAGCGCGTGAAAGGCGAAAACAGATGACAACTATAGTGATTGTACTTTTGGTGTTGTTCCTGCTCGGCGGCGGCGGCTGGGGTTATTCCCGTTTTCGCGGGTAGCCCCCGGCCGAACGGCCCGGATGAGGCCACTGGGTCAGGAAAACACGAATCCCCGGCACTTATCGATCTCGCAACGGCTCCGGTTAATGTAGTGCCGCACTTCTTCCAGCCCGTACTGGCGGGCCAGTTCGCGCGCACTGACTCCCGGACGCCTGGCCTTCAGCACAAACCAGCCTTCCATGGGGAGCCACTTCTCTCTTGCCACGTCTTCCCCTTTTTCCTTAAGTAGCTTATCCAACTTATCGGGAAGGTTGAGATCCTGGTGAAAGATACAACGATCCAGGTCGAGTGTGGCACAGGTTACGTTGGTGCCGTTGTCCCGGTTGTTCTGGTCGTGCGCGATCTGGTCGCCATCGATGTCAAAGATCAGGCAATCGGGCGTCCAGGTCGCACTCAAAATGTAGTAGTGAAAGTTAATGGCCTGCGCCTGAAGAGACTTACCCGCCGAGTAGGCGCTGGGCCATATCACCATTTCGGCTCCCAGGTCCGATAACCGCTCCCAGACCGGCGTCCAATTCACATCGAAGCAGATGGCAAACCCCACGCGGCCGAAGTCGGCGGAGTAAACTGCGACCGACTCGCCTGGATGGACGGCGGGAGTCTTAAGGCATTCCGCCTGCCAGACCGGGTACATCTTGTCGTACAGAAAGGCAACCTTGCCGCGCCGGTCGAGCAAGACTACCGAGTTCAAGCGCCGCCCGCCATCCTCGCGGTCGATCGGACAGACAATGTAAGTCGAGTGTTTCTTCGCCAGGCCGGCCATGGCAGTGACTGTTGGGCCGTCGAGGTTCTCCTGGCTCTTGCCGTCCTGACCGCGGCAGGTTTCAGGTAGCGCCACGATGTCGGTGCCTCGCGTCCCCTCCTGGTCGACCAGTTCGGCGATCCGTTCCAGAGGGAGGCCCGGTTTGAAGCCAATGCTCACAGCCCGAACCGGGCGGCCCACATTCTGCCGCGATTCGGTGTCCACCGATTCGCCGCCTTGGACACTCCCCGTACCCAAGCCGGAAGCAAGCGCGCCGAAGGTAGCTGAGCTTTGTAGAAACCGTCGTCTGTCCATATCATCCGCTCCTTATCGATTGCAGGGAACGCCATGGAAACGCCCCCATCCTATCACGGACGACCGGAGGCCGTCGCTTTTCGGACGCGCAGCTTCCGGGAAAAGCCCGCCGTGCTGCGATCCATGGCCCGCGAGGCGCTGGAGAAGCACCGCCGGGGTGAGACGCGCCCGTTGGACGAACTGCTCGGATGAGGTCGTTCACATCGCGGCGGTTTCGCGAAATGTACGCCACACTGCCGGAGCGGATTCAATTGTAACCCCGGCAGGTGTCTCAGTTGTTCCGGCGCGACCCTTCCCACCCCAGTCTGAATTTCAAGAAGGTCGATGACGAGAACAACATCAACTCCGCCCGGATTAGCCTCGCCTATCACGCTCCCGGTCAGATTGACGGATCCGAGATCGTCTGGTTCCGGGTCGGGCCTCACGGTGACTATGATGGGCATCTCTGAGGTGTCGAAGGGCGCGTTTCCAGCGGGTCGCGCGGCCGGGTAGCTGGGCCGATTGCGGAGTATTGCACAGAGCGAGGAGAAATTCAGCAAATCGATATCAGATGCAAGCAACAGCTTGCGGTGCCGGCTCGATCGATTTAAGTCGCGGCACAGTTTGTGTCCGATTCCTTCAAAAGCAAAGCAACAATGTCCGATATGAATAGTGGAGGCCCGGCTGTACCTGTGCCGCCTGGGAGGCTACAGACTGTGAGACCCGAGGTAATAACCACCGAAGAATCGTTCGCGGACCGGGTGGCGGAAGAAGAATCGTACCTCACGACTCTGATGGACAACCTGCCGGTCGGTGTAATCGTCGTGGATCCAGGCAGCCACAGGATTATTGACGCCAACCCCTTTGCGCAATACCTTTCGAACCGAAACAGCCAGGAGATTGTCGGCCACCAGTGCCACGGTTTCATTTGCCCGGCCGAGGTAGGCCGGTGCCCCATAACCGACCTGGGGAAATCCGTCGATCAATCGGAACGGGTACTCCTGGCCGCCGGCGGCGCGCAAGTTCCGGTTTTGAAAGCCGTGTCGAAGGTGAAACGGAAGGGGCGGACGGTTCTGGTCGAGAGTTTTGTTGACATCCGCGCGGTCAAGGCCAAGGAA
The DNA here is from genome assembly GCA_049509915.1 of Bryobacteraceae bacterium. Lineage (GTDB taxonomy): Bacteria > Acidobacteriota > Terriglobia > Bryobacterales > Bryobacteraceae > JBEKYD01. Next base: position 10,201 of record JBEKZL010000128.1, read on the forward strand.
GCGGCTGAAGCGGCCAACAGGGCTAAGAGCGAGTTTCTGGCCAACATGAGTCACGAGATCCGCACGCCGATGAACGGGATCATCGGGATGACCGAACTGGCTCTGGACACTCCGCTGACAACGGACCAGAAAGAGCTTCTCACGACGGTACGGGATTCGGCATATTCGTTGCTCGGCATCATTACCGACATTCTGGACATCTCGAAGGTCGAGGCCGGCAAGTTCGAACTCGCAGCCATTGAGGTGGACGTGGCGGACGTTGTGAACACGGCGATGAAGACCGTGGCCAGTGGCGCTCGCCAGCGGGGCCTGGAATTGCGCTGGCGTCTGGATCCCGACGTGCCGCGGCAGGTGCTGGGCGACCCCCACCGCTTGCGCCAGGTGCTGATCAATCTGGCGGGCAACGCGATCAAATTCACCGATCAAGGCCAGATCAGGGTGCTGGTCCAAGCGGAAGAGGAAGGCCCCCAACTCCATTTCATGGTATGCGACACCGGAGTAGGCATTCCCGAGGACAAGCAAGCGCTGATCTTCGAGCCGTTTCGCCAGGTTGACGGGTCGCCTGCGCGCCGCCACGGTGGGACGGGCCTGGGACTGGCGATCTGCAGGCGGTTTGTCGAGATGATGGGAGGACGCATCTGGGTGGAGAGCCGACCTGGAAGCGGCAGCCGGTTTCATTTCACGATTCCCCTGGTCAAGTGTGCGCCGGCCGCAGCCGGGACCGTCGCACCCTCCCGGAAAGGTGTTGCCCCACCTTCGCTATCGGACTCGCCAGTTCCGTTCAAGCCGTTGTCCATTCTGCTTGCGGAAGACAATGTGGTGAACCAGAAGGTGGTAGTTCGCCTGCTCGAGAAACGTGGCCACAAGGTGCTGGTTGCAGCAACCGGGGCCGAGGCCGTGTCGGCCTGCGAGAAGCAAGCTTTCGACGCCGTGCTCATGGACGTCCAGATGCCGGTAATGGACGGATTTGAAGCCACGGCGAAGATTCGCGAACACGAATGCGGCACCGGAACCCGGACCCCGATCCTCGCCTTGACCGCCCATGCCATGACCGGCGATTGCCAGCGATGTCTGCAGGCCGGTATGGACGGCTACCTGGAGAAGCCGATTCAACCAGCGCGGCTGTTCGATCTTCTCGAGCGCCCCTGGAGCTCGCTGCCCGCAGAATCACCGGTTAGATAAAGGACCTCGGGTTCGGCGCCTTCGAGATACCCAAAAGCCCAAGCTGCTACTCGACGACGAGGGCGTCCACATCGATGAAACGGCCCTCGGCCTCTGCCCGCTTGAGCCCGGAAACGCGAATCGTCACTTCGTGCCGGCCGGGCGCGAAACAGCATAACGTCTCGCGGCTCTGCCACGCGATCCCGCGTGCCCATTGATCGACGGTGGCGGCCAGCTTGCCATCGATCAGAACTTCGGCGACACCGCGGTTGGGAGCGCGGGTGAATAGATAGGTGAGTGAGCGGCCGGTGAAGGCGAAGTCTACTTCCGAGCCGGGCGTATCGGAGTAACTGGTCGTATGTAGGTACGGACCGGTAAAATTGCGGCTGCGCACCCAATCGCCGTGGAAATCCAGGTTGGTTGAGAGATCGTCGTACCAGCCGGGCAGGGACGTGGGCGGCGGCTCTTCCTTGACCAATTGCCCCAGCGTGGCATCGGTTTGCCCGACGCACTCCGGACTGAGGCTGCGCAGATCGAAATCGCCGGCATGGGATTCCACCGCGGTGCAGTAGGTCAGCAATTCCCGCAGCGCGGTGGGGCGGATCCAGCCGCTCGAATCCAGCCGCCGGGCGACGAAGTAGCCGATCTTCCGGCGCTCCATAATCCGCACCAGCGCGGGCAGATCGCGAGCCCTGCGGATCTCTTCGCTCAGACCGAGTTCGTGCCAGTGATACACATCGGCGTCGCCCGCGAGGTCGGCCAGATCGTTGTCCGCGGTGAACAATACGCGCTCGCCTGGATGGGCGCGGCGAAAGCCCGCGGCTACCACGCGAAGCGGGGAGACTTCGGCGAGACGCTCGGCGGCGTACGGGCGAAACGGATCGGGCAGGCGCCATTCGCGGTCGTTCCAGCCGGCCACCGGAAGCAGCCAGGTATCGAGCGCGAGGCACGCCACCAACAATCCGCAGGCGGCGCGAAACAGCACCGGCCGGCGTTCCGCCATCGCGGCTAAACCGGACGCGCCCCACACCGTCGCCAGCGGCAGCGCGGCATAGATGTAGCGGGCGTTGGGCGTGGCGAACAACACCGCGAGCGAACCCGCCACCGCGACCCATCCCGCCGACGCTCGTCCGCGGCGTGCCAGGGACAGTCCCAGAATCCCGAGAGGCACCAGCAGGAAATACTGAACCCCCAAACCGCCATCCTGGCCTTGCAGGTAACGGTGGGTGAGAAAGGTGAGATTCCACAACAGGGCCGGCGTGACATGTTCGCGGAAGCTGTAATCCACGAGGCTTGCGCCGGCCGGAAGCAGCGGCGAATGAAAGAGTTGGTTGGAAAAGGGGAATAACGGATTGCCGGTCTTGAACCAGGCGATGGCGTACGGGGGAAGTCCGGCCGCCAGGCACAGGCACACCGCGGCCACCGCCGCCCGCGCGGGCCGCTCGATCTGGCGGCGTACCGCCCACGCGGCCGCCGGCAACGCCGCCAGAAGGAAGGCGATCGCGCCGTATTTCGATTCGAGCGCCGCGCCGGCCAGAATCGCCGCCACGTACAGATAGCGGGGACGGCCGGTTTCCGCCAGCCGCCAGATCGCCGTCATCGCCGCCAGCACCAGGGCGGCGCATAGGTTTTCGACAAACAGCGAGGCGGTGACCAGCATGGCCAGCGGCGTCGATGCAAACAGCGCCATCAGCAAAAATACCGTGGCGCGCGAAACCATCGGCCGAAGCGCGGCGTAGAGCAGCGCCTCGACAATCAGCAGCATCGCAAAGTTCACCAGCCGGGCGGCCATCTCGCCGCCCATCAGGTTGACGATGGAATATATCCAGTCGGCGCCCATCGGCATCACCGACCAGAGAATGCGCGATGGCTCTAGTACGAACGCATGGTGCGCGGCGATGTTGGTCGAGACCGCCAGGTGCATGGCCAATCCATCGGCGCTCGATTCCGGGCGCAAGACCGCCAGCCATTCGATTCCGAGCACCATCGTCAACGCGGCGAAGGCAATGCGATCGGCGGGCGTGCGCAGGTCGATGTGCGCGATTGCCCGCACCACCGTGGCGAGCAGGCGGCGGGCGCGCCGTAAATTGAAAACGACTGGCGCGGCAACCAGCGCCCACCAAACCGCCGCGTAGTGCATTGGGATCCGCGCCACCAGCGTCATCGCTAACACCCAAAAGCCGAGTCCGAGGCACGTGGCCAGAGGCAAGGCGGCGGGGGGATCGTCGTCCAGAACGAGTCCGCCGAGCAGGCAGGAAGAAAACAGAAACAACGCCACTGAAAGCACCGCCAGAGGGCCGGCCGGGATGGCGGTGAGCACTACCGCGGCGGCCGCGGCGAACGGTGCCAGAGTCCATGGCGCGAGGATGGCGAGCGGCAGCCCGCATGCCAGCCAGTAGCCCGCGTACAACATCAGCCGTGGGATCGCGGGCGGGTACCAGGTGGTCGCATTCAGCAGGCCGCCGCTCCACATCCCGTAAACCCAGGCGGCCGCTACCAGCCCGAGCAGCGGTCCGCACAAAACCAGAAGCTGGTGCCGCAACAAAACCGAGGCGATCTTGGCGGAATCGAGGGCGGGGCGGAAATGCGAAGCGATCGAGGTTTCGTAGATGGTCCGGATCGGCTCCTCGACGATGCCCAGGGCGGAGTCGCGCGCCGCGAGCAGCATTTCGAATTCGAATTCGTACCCATCCGAGGTGAGATCGAGCAGCCGCCAGGCGAATTCGGCGGGGATCGCGCGCAGTCCGGTTTGCGTGTCGGAAAGATGCAGACCGGCCAGGCGCCGCATGGCGGCGCGCGCCAGTTCGTTGCCGGAGCGATTGCGCAGCGGCACGGCGCCGGAAAAATTACGGCAGCCGAGAATCAGCGCTTGCGGCTTCGCGGCGAACGCGCCGGCCACGCGGGCCACGTCGTCCGGGTGGTGCTGGCCATCGGCATCCACCGTAATCAGGCCGTCCACGCCGCCCGCCTCGAGCGCCTCGGCGATGCCCGTGCGTAGCGCCGCGCCCTTGCCGCGGTTCCGCCCGTGACGCTGCAGGCGCACGCCCGCCGCCGCGGAGGCGCGCGAAAAGATCGCATCGTAGGCGGGGCCGCTGCCATCATCGACAAGCACGATGGCGCGGAAACCTTCCGCCAGCAGCGCTTCCACAAGCCTCGGCAGCGCCTCGGTTGGCCGATAGGCCGGAATCACCACCGTGACACGCGCCCCGCAAGAACCGCTCAACTTTTCATTAGAACACGGGGGGGGCGGAGCGTTTGCGCTTCGAGTCGGGTCGTCGGCTTAGTAGACCGCTTCGGAGGTGAGGCAACGTATTCGAGGGCAACCGCTCCGTTGAAGAGGCCCCCAGGTTGCTGATTTCGCACCATCCGCCAGAACGCCGGTTGACAACCGGCGGGCAGGCGGAACCGCCTGCCCCACCAAGGGGATGCCGCGTGCGTCTTCATCCCTTTTGGTGGGCCGACGGCCCATATGGCACTCCGTTGCGGTCGCGGCTCGGAAATACTCCAGTCCGGGCCGCGATGTGGCAATCAATTCCATATTGGTGGTCTCAGGGGAGCTCGCGATGGCTCTCGATGGCGGCCTCGACGTCGCGGGCGAAGCCGGCATCCATGGCCGCGGGAGAGTCATTTTTCCATGAGCGCCAACACTTCCGAGACTTTGCGGCGGGGTGGAATTGCGGGGCTCGGCACCGCGACCGGCTGCCGGTCATGTTCCACTACCACATCGACGCCCTGCCGGACTACGTTCTCCCGCACCGCCGCGAAATCGCTTGCGAACTTCAGCCTCGCTCATGCGCAGTTCAGCCATGCCTTCGATCAAACGTTTTCCAGATCGCGGGCAGGACCACTGGCGGCCGGCGAGCAGCACAGCATCAGGCTCGCCCGGCGACAGAGATGGGCACGCTTGTGGGTTGCCGTCGGTTTCCCCGCGAAAACGGTTACAATTGGAATAGAGTGGGTGATTCGTTAACTCTTCCCGCGTGTAGTGTCCCTCCGCCGACCCTGGATCCGGTGGAAGAGCTTTACCGCGAACTGGAAGCCAAAATTCGCGAGTACCGTCCCAAGGACGATCTCGCGCCGCTCCAAAAAGCGTTCGCCTTCGCCCGCAAGTATCACCAGGGGCAGAGCCGCGATTCCGGCGAGCCGTACATGGCTCATCCGATCCACGTGGCCATCATTCTAGCCGAAATGCGCATGGACCTGGTGGCCATGGAGACCGGCCTGCTCCACGACGTGGTGGAAGATACCAGCGTCACCGTCGAACTGGTGCGCAAGGAATTCGGCCCCGAAGTGGCGCGCTGCGTGGACGGGGTCACCAAGCTTTCCAAGCTCGATTTCATCTCCGCCGAAGACCGTCAGGCGGAGAACTTTCGCAAGATGCTGCTGGCCATGGTGGAAGACATCCGCGTCATCATGGTCAAGCTGGCCGATCGCATCCACAACATGCGCACGCTCGGCTACCTCGGCCCCGAGCGGCGCGAACGGATCGCCAGCGAGACGCTCGATATCTATGCGCCCATCGCGCACCGCCTGGGCATGGGCAAAGTGCGCGGCGAACTCGAGGACCTCGCCTTCCAATACCTGGAGCCCGACGTCTATCGCGAGATTCTGGGCGCCATCGAGAGCCGCCGCCACTCCAGCGAAGAATTCCTGGAAGAGATCCGCGGTACGGTGGAAGCCGAGCTCAAGCTCGAGAACATTCCCGCCCGTATCGATGCGCGAATTAAGCGGCCCTTCTCGGTCTACCAGAAACTCCGCCGGCAAAAAATCGGGGTCGACGAGGTGTACGACCTGTTGGCGCTGCGCATCGTCACCGATTCGGTGAAGAACTGCTACGCCGCGCTGGGCGTGATTCACAACCGCTGGCGGCCCATCCCGGGGCGGATCAAGGATTTCATCGCCATCCCGCGGCCCAACCTTTACCAGTCTTTGCACACCAGCGTGGTGGGCCCGCACGGGCAAACCTTCGAGGTGCAGATCCGCACCGAAGAAATGCACCGCATCGCCGAAGAAGGCATCGCCGCTCACTGGAAGTACAAGGAGGGGCGCAAGGGCCCGGCGGCCGACGATCAACGCATCGCCTGGCTGCGCCACCTGGTGGAATGGCAGCGCGACATGCAGGATCCGGGCGAGTTCATGTCCACGCTCAAGAAGGACCTGTACCCGGAAGAAGCTTACACCTTCACCCCGCGCGGCAAAGTCATCATTCTGCCCAAGGACGCCACACCTATCGACTTTGCCTACGCCATCCACTCCGACGTCGGCAATACCTGCTGCGGCGCGAAGGTGAACGGCCGCATTGTGCCGCTGCGCTCCTCACTGCGCAACGGCGACATCGTCGAGATCATGACCCAGCCCGGGCACCAGCCCAGCAAGGATTGGCTGGGGTTCGTCAAGACCTCGCGCGCGCGCAACAAGATCAAGCACCTGATCAATGCCAACGAGCGCACCAAGGCGATTGAGATCGGCGAAAAATACCTGGACAAGGAAGCCCGCCGACTGGGTGTGCAAATGGCTCGCATCGGCAACCAGCAGCTCGACGAGGTGGCGGCCGATTACGGCTATGCCAAGGCCGAAGACCTCTATGCCGCGCTGGGATACGGCAAGATGTCGGCGCGGCAGGTGCTGAGCAAGGCGGCGCCGGGGGTGGTTTCCGACGAGCCGGAGGAACCCAAGCCCGCGCCCGGCGAATTGGCCGGCGGAACACCGGCCGGACCTCCCGTTCCCGGCCGAGCCGGCGACCACGACGCGGTGATCCGCGTCCGCGGTATCGACGATCTGCTGGTGTATCGCGCCAAGTGCTGCAATCCCATTCGCGGCGAGTCGATCGTGGGCTACGTAACCCGCGGCAAAGGTGTGGCGGTGCATTCCAATATGTGCCCTAACGTGCAGAACCTGATGTACGACGTGGAGCGCAAGATCGAAGTGGAATGGGTGCGCACCGCCGAGGACGCGTTCCCCGTGCGCATCGTGGTTCATACCGACGATCGCCCCGGCATGCTGAGCCAGCTTACCGCCCTGCTTTCCGACGAGAACACCAATATCCGCAGCCTGCAGGCCAAGGCCGAGCTCGATCAGGATGGCGGCGTGGTGGAAATGACCGTGGATGTGCGCGACAAGAAGCAACTCGAAAAGCTGGTGGCCGCCATGCGCCGCATATCCGGCGTGCGTGACGTCGAGCGCTTACTCAACTGAACATGACCCTAGCAACCGAACCGGAACACATCGCCATTTCGAAGTCGAAGGGCATCGGGATCGATTGGAAAGACGGCCATCACAGCCAATACCCGCTGGCCTACCTGCGCGACCGGTGCCCCTGCGCCAGTTGCACCGGCGCTCATGGAACGCCGCCCCGCCAGCCGCAAGCCGAACCCCCCGCCTCTCCGTTTCCCCTGTTCCAGCCGGCGCTGAAGATTCTGAGCGCCGAGCCGGTAGGCCGCTATGCCGTCCGCATTCACTGGAGCGACGGACACAATTCCGGCATCTATTCCTTCGACCTTTTTCGCGAGATCTGTCCGTGCCTGGAGTGCAGCGGAAAACGCTAAACGAACGGCTGGTCAGGCGTCTACAGCAGGCGGAAGTTGACCTGGATCGTGGCGGCCACCGTGACTGGCTTGCCGTCTTTGTAACCGGGACGGAACTTCCATTGCTTCACGGCCTCTTCGGCTTTTTCATCCAGCCCCAAGCCGAGACTCTGCACGACCCTAATATTGGTAGCGCGCCCGCTGGGATCGACCTCGATGTACAGCGTCACGGTGCCCTGAAACTTGGCTTTGCGGGCTTCTTCGGAGTACTGCGGCTCCACTTTGTAGAGCAGCGTGGGCGCCGAGACGCCGCCGCCAACCCGGAAAACGCCGCCGCCATAGCCGCCGCCTTCGCCCGGGCCGAACCCGCCGCCCTTACCCGAACCGACGCCGCCGCCCGAACCCGAACCGATGCCGCCGCCCGAACCGGTGCCGTTGGAAGCGCCGCCGAATTTCGAGAGCGGATCGCCGTACTGATTCATGTTGACGTTCGGCAGAGGCACGTCGGGAGGCACGAGAATGCTGGGATCCATTGCCAGCTTAGGGTTAGGATTGTTAATTACCGCCGAAGGAGGGGTAAACTCGCGCGGGGCAACCTTCGGCAGCCGTCCTTTGCTGGCCGGAGTCAGCGACCGGTCGCCGCCACCGCCGCCCCCCTGGGAAGTCTGTTTCTTGGGCTTCATCGCCAGATCCGGCGGAATATCGGCCGGCAGAATCAACGAGGTCGCGTTGGCGATTACCTTTTGGGCCGGTTTGGTCGACATGACCACCACCACCAGAGTCGCGAGAGCGATCTGGCCGCCGGTGGACATGATGAAAGACTTCTTCTGGCGCCCGTACAGGCCCCAAATATCTTTCACGGCAACCGGCCTGGAGGTAAGCACTAGAGGGGGAAGCTGCGGAGGATGAATCAGTTCCCTGATCGTTTGGATGAACGACTTGTAAAAGGGCTCTTCGATTTCCGCCGGCAGCAGTCGTGACAGGTGGTCATCAAACGGATTGTTAGGTTGCGACAAGTCAGCCATGACAACAGTCCCCAGTTCGTAACCGTGCAAAATACCGGCTTACGCTAGTATGGACGAAAGCACTATTAAAGCCGTTACAGGTTTTGGAAACCCGCTCCTGACTATTCGCTTTCCAGTTTATCACAATCGCTCCCAAAGCATTGGATCTGTGGGTACCTTGGTGGATTCCGAAAAATGGGAGTTCTTGGCTCACTGTGTGGTTGACGGCACTGTGAGGACTAGACCGTGGGGAATCGGCCGATAAGAGACGGCGATCGAGGGCGGGGGGAGTCCCCGTAGCCGTCCTCTTCGACGGTATGTGCAACTTGCGCAATTCATTAGGGGCTTCCTGGTCCGCCGGGGCCGCGCCGCCAGGGTTCCGCTTAGGCACCCTCGGATCCGAGACTGGGGAACCATGCTGGGCACAGGCGAACCGCGCCAGCCTCGTTCTGGCGGAAGATTGGGGGGACGTACCGGGACTCGACCGCGGTTAGCTCTGGCAAAGCTTCGATCCGCTGGCCAGTCCTTCACCCTCCGGCAAAAGACTGTTTCAGACGAAAGTGGAATACTGCTTTCCGTCGGCGGCCGCCGTGAAACCAGCTTTGTCAGAAGTTGTCCTGTGCACAGTGCCGTGTCAGCCGCGGCGGTCCTGGGGCAGCAGGGACAATAGCTTATCATCGTTTACCGAGCGGACTTCGCTGGCGGTGTCGAAGACCATGGTCTCCCGGCCAGCTACGGTGTACGGCTTCCAGGCGAGGCCCGCCTGCGACGGGTTGCCGGTGCGGGCGAAATTGACCCATGCCTGCGAGACCTTGTCCTGCAAGGCCAGGGCTGCCGGCGCGCCGCCGGTGGCGATCCGGATGTGAGGCTCGCTCAGGGCATGGAATGCAAACGCGATCTCGGAGCAATGGAACGCCGTGATGCCGCCATTGACCGGGTACTCATAGGTGAAGATGTAGTTGTAGACAGGCGCCTTGGATTTCTCCAGTTTCCGGGCGAGCATGATCTTGGTGCCGCGCCGGAACCTGTTGTCGAGGAAAAGGGCATCCTGGATCTTCTTGTGCGGCTGCACCTTCTTGAACTCGGCAACTACCTCGTCCTTCTTGTCGCCGAAGGCGGCCGTGAGGTGCTCTTCGATCTCCTTCTGGTTCCACTCGTTCTTGGTGAGTTCTCCCTTTGCGAGGTTGCTGCTGAACTCGCTCATGACATTGCCGACAATGTAGGGGATCGAATCAGCCCAGTCGCAGAACTCGCGCAGCACGTACTGGTCATCGGCGATAGGGTTCCAGCCCATTGCTGGGCCGCCGAGTTGTTTGGCCACGGCCTGGTTGGCGGCGTTGCCGGCAGCAAGCAAGTCGCGGTAGGGAACCGTCTTGAGCTTGTCGATCTGGCTGCCGTCCAGGCCCAGGTTCCGCAGGGTCTCGGCAGCGACCGACTGTTGACTCTGAATGGTCTTGGCAGGGTCGGTGTCGCGGTAGTTCACGGTGCCGCCGCTCTCGCAGATCACCTTATGGAATAAGCCCTTGGCCGCCGGCATATGCATCAGGCGGGTGACTTTGCCGCCGCCACCAGACTGGCCGAAGATGGTGACGTTGCCGGGATCGCCGCCGAAGGCTTCGATGTTCTCGTGAACCCACTGGAGAGCGGCCACGAGGTCAGCCATACCCGTGTTGCGCGAACTGGCGTACTCGGGGCCATAGGCCGACAGATCCAGCGTGCCGATGACGTTCAACCGATGATTGACGCTTACGGCAACGATGTCGCCGAATTCGCACAGCGTCTTGCCATCGTAGGCATAGGACTCCATCGACGAGCCGTTGGTGAATCCGCCACCGTGCATCCACACCATTACGGGTTTCTTGGGCTTCGCCGCCGTGCTTTGTGTCCAGACGTTCAATACCTGGCAGTGTTCGTTTTCCAGCCAATAGCGATGGGGAAAGACGAAATCGTCGCTGCCAGCCGTGGTCGCCTGCGGGATCGGGCAGACCGGCCCCCATGCCTGGGCGCTCTTGATGCCTTCCCACGCTTGAACGGGCCTCGGCATTTCGAAGCGCTCCGCTTCGGCATAGGGGATGCCGAGGAAGGTAAAGATCTTGCCGTCCTTGAAGCCGCGGAGTTTTCCGCCGTTGACCTGGACCACGGGCGGGTGCAGGTTCGGGGGTACCACAGCGCTGGCAGGTTTGGCGGCGGATTGCGCTTCTATGTTGGGTTTTTCTCCGGCGGATGCGTTTCCTGCTGTGAGCGCGAGCCCGGCGGCCGCGCCTCCAACCAAAGCCGCGCCGCGGGTTAGCAGGCTCCGGCGATTAATTGCGTCAGATTGCGGCGGATGAATCCCCATCGTTCCTCCTCACAATTGCGTTGCGTCTTTCATCGGATATTTCCGAATTGAGGCGTGCACGCCACTTCAACTAAACCTTCACAGATAGCACGTTTCCCCGTGATGTGGTTTCAGCACGCGCCGAGCTGAGACGGGATAGGGCGACGCCAGAGGAGCCTCGCCCGGAGTTTCCGAGCTTCTGTCCGGTTCTTGCGATCTTCCCGGAAAATGACGCCGACGCCGTCCCAAAAGTGTTCTGGATATACGTCTCCGGCCTCTTGCCGGGCGGACGAAACCGGGCTGCGGCCAGCTACCGATATTTACTCATAACGCTGTCGACAGACCTCGCCCCAAATTGCCAGTGCCCTGGCGATGTTCTGGGCTTGGCGCGCCATTGTGCCATGGCGGCCTGTTCCACGGCATAGCGTCTCTAAGTCACGAGAGCGAACTTCGGAGGAAAGGCATAGAAGCGAAAGATCAACTCGAACCGGTCTTTGGAATCCGCAACTAACTCTGTCTGATCGGGTGCAGCGGGGACTACGCGCCGGAGCAGCATCTCTCTGGCAAGAGCCTGGACACTCCTCGCCAATCCAACATGATTCGCCGCCGCCCCCGGGGTGTTGACCCAGTCGCCGAGATTCTCCAGGGCGGACGTGGCGCCAGATTGAGAGCCCAGAATCAGGAACTGGAATGAGGTAGCGCCGTAATCCCGCCAATTGAAGTCAGGGGCGCCAATCCGTGATTTTCTGACGCGTGGGCCATTGGTGGACATGGCTGTGTCTCCAACAACTACGAGCCAATCCGTGAGTCTGGGCGGATCGCCCCGGCGCTTTTGATATCGCTCGATCAGTGTATTCAGATAGCGCCTTCCAGGATGCATTCCGCGACTAATCACGTCCAACGGGCAGACAATAGGGCGGTCCCTCTTGATTTTCAGCGATTTCTCTTTGAGTGAGATAACGACGATGTCGGCGGCGGTTTCTGCTTCTGGGATACTCACGAAGCCTCCTTTGCAGTTTCATGCATTCAGCGACGTCCGCGATGACGGACATTCTCGAACTACAAGTTTGAAGTTGCAGCAGATCGTAGAAAGCAACCCTCTCTGTCTTTGGCCTTCTCAACTCTGGCTAAAACACCGAAATGAACGTATCGCTGAATTCGTATTGCCAGTACTCAACCTCTGGCCGTCCCCTTCCGTAATTCAGGTCCACCTGGCTGAGCGCTTTCTTTCGCGTGCGGGAATGCGCCAGACCCGCAAGCAGCGCGCCAGCGGTCTCCGTATCTTTTGGGTTATAAGGGTTAATCTTGAAGCGATTGCTGCCGTTCCACCCTCCAGCTTGACCGTTGATGGAGATCAACCAGTCCGGCCCCGGCACCGAAGGCCGCTTGCCGTTGATCGTAAAGCCGTCACCGACGCCCGGTCCTACTGATTCGAGAGTCGTATAGTCGTCAGCCTCGATTACGAAGCCTCCGGTCTGGGGAACCCTGACTTCACCCCCGTCGGAGAGATCGCGCCCGGTGAACACTTTGAAGGGCCTGATACGGGCAACCACTCGCCAGTTCCAGGCGTCCAGGAGGTACATCCTCTCAAGGGGCCAGCGGCCGGCTCGGATGAACGAGTCCCCTCCCATATTAAAAAGAAAGAACCCTCCAGCCGCTTTGACCTTTAGATGGACTTGACGTTTCACAATGACCGGATCATTTGAGTCAGGACTCGAAGACCATCCGTTCCCTCCAGTGAGTTCCCGAATGAATGACGTCGACATATTTCCCCCTTTCCAAAGCCAATTCCCGCTTGTCCGTTCGGGCGGGCAGCGCCAAGCGAAATAGCTCTGGTGCGATGGAAACCGCCCGGGCTTTCCTTACTTCCACCTGCGGATTGCGCGGCGAAATTTAGCGGGCGTTTTTTCGGCGGAGCGGTGAAACATCCACACGCTCGCCCCATAACTTCGCGAACCGTGATGTAATACCCATCGGAAGGCGGAATCGCCATGGAAATCACGGCGTTGCTACTCGTCTGCCGGAAATCCGCTCCCCGTCAAGACCGGGGTATCCGTTGTCTCCGGCCGCTGGGCATATATGCCTTCTCGGCATAACTCATCCAACTGGCTTTCGGACCGTCGGCGCCGTGGCTATGGATCAGGTCTCCGCCCTCGTCTCTCCAAAGAAGCTTGGAGACAAGCACCGTCTGATCCTTGAACTTGACCGTGATCAACGTATCCGAATTGAATTCTTTCTTGCCGTAGTGGGTTTTGAACTTGCATGGCCGTTCGGAAATCATGTCCCGCAGGAAGGCGGGTTTGGCGTTGGCAATTCCGGCCAGAATTGCCAGGAGCGGGCAGTTACCGATGGCGCCCTGCATGATTTCGTCATAACTTAGCAGGATGCTGAAAAATAGCCCGGGGCGGAATTCAGTGTCCTTCCCGCTTTTCTTTCAGAAGCTCCCTGGTGTTTCGCATAACAGCTCTGCGTAGGGGGATACAGACCCAAAACGCCC
>JBEKZL010000129.1:0-22561 GCA_049509915.1 Bryobacteraceae bacterium
CTGCCGAGGACGCGTCGTGAAATTCAGCGGTTGCTGTGCATCTGGACGGGATCGTGTTGCTACTGCGGCAGCCTTGTCAGGGCGCCTTAGTCGCATCCGATACTTAACGAAGTAATACTAGAGGCTGCCAGGATAGCTGGGGCGAGCAAGCGAAGACTCTTGCCGGCCTGCAGGCGGTTAGTTTGAAAAGTTTCTCAGGCAGGTGTTGACGCGCGGGATAAAACGACGCCGAATCCGCCGGTCCTGTCCCCGCGAGCGGGATCTACGACTTCCGCGTTGACCTGCTGCATGACATTTGTTGCGTCACCCGTGGCGTCTGCTCCGTCGCCCGCTGCTGGCGTCAACAGCATCACAGGCGAAGGACTCCTCCATTGGGGCGCACTCCGCCAGATGTCTGCGGCGACGACCCCATGGCGCTTGCTGGCCCCTCAGCGTCGATGGCCACTGCGATCCCGGCAACAGGCGTCCACAGACCAAAGAGAAGAAGGAGTCCGCCGGCGGCTACAATGATGCGCGGGGCAAGATTCAGTGGCTGATCGAGGGCTCCATCCGTGCCTGAGAAACCGAAATAAATGAGGGGAACGGCCGCGCCAATGCGCAGCAGCAAAAGGCCGGCCCCCGGCCAGCCATCGGGAAACTAAAGTCTGCCCCATAGGAGCTTTTCAAGCGGTCATGCACTACAGGTCGATGACCCCGCGCTTCAGTCCGATGGTGACCGCGTGGGTCCGGTCCTTGGCGCCGAGTTTCGCGAGGATGTTCTTCACGTAGCCTTTGACGGTCTCTTCGGTGATCGAAAGCTGCGCCGCAATCTCTTTATTGGCATTGCCGCCGGCAATGAGCCGCAGCACGTCGACTTCGCGCGCGGTCAGAGCGTCGTCCGTGGCGTGCTCGGCGATTTCGGCCGCGATTTCAGGCGCTACGACGGCCTGACCGTGGACACCTACCCAAGTTGGGCCGATCTGGGAAAAGGCCTGCCCGCGGATGCGTGGTCGAAGGTGCACCCGGATTTGCCGATTGCGCCTCAGCCTGGTCAACGACACGGTAGAGCGCTACCGCATAGACGTTCTTCGGGCGGTGGAAGCCGTGGCGCCGAAGTAAAGGTATCGAGCCTACTTCAAGTATTTCACGAACAATACAGCGTTACGTTTCTCGTTATAAACCAATTCATCCACCATATTGCGAGCCATCAGGATGCCGAAGCCGCCAGGGCGGTTGCCTTGGCGTGCGCGGACTTCCACGTGGCGGGTAGGCGAATCTTCCGGGTTGGTAATGGCGGCGTGGGGCAGATGCTCGAGCGAAAAACCCTTGCCGGGGTCCTCGATCTCCACCACCACCGAGCGGGCCGTGCGGATCAGCGTGGCGCGCACCCGCTTGCGGGGATCCGATCCGGCGCCGTGCTCAATGCCGTTGATCAGCAATTCGCGGAAGGCGCTGGCAATGTCCTCGCGTGGGCCGCAGGGCGCATCGGCAGTCATTTCGCGCACCAGTTGGGTGGCCCGCTCGGCGGCTTCGAGTTTGGAGCGGACGTCTAGCGTACACCAATCCGGCCGGGCGGAAACAACCCGCAAGTCGTCGCGCCAGGCGGAGGCATCGAGCGCCTGCTGCACCATATCCGCTAGCTGGCTTGCCGGAAAGGGCTTGTGAAAATAACAATACGCCCGGTCCCGGATGGCGGCCACGGCGCGGGCCGGGTTGGCTTCGCCGGTCAGAATGACCCGCGCTTCCGGACGAAGCGACCGAACCTGCCGCAGCAGTGCCCGGCCATCCCCGCCGCCGTTGGACTCCGGTCCGCCCACGACCACTTCGCAGGGCAGCCGGCGCAGCAAATCCAGGGCCTGATCCGAATCGTAGGCATCTTCAATGGACCGGTCTCCGCGGCGCAAAAGTCCTTCCAGAACCTTGTGAACCGCGGGATCGGCATCCAAAACCAACAGAAGGCGTGGCGGCAAATTTCCCCTCAACCTTACTCTAGCCGAGGTGCGGGTGAGCGTGGGCGGGAATTGCTCCACTCTCAGTCTGACCGCAACGCCTGAATCACGTCGACTCGAGCCGCCCGCACTGCCGGCAGTACCGACGCAATCACGGCGGCAGCCAACAGCACCAGGGCGGAAATGGCCACAGGCCAAACGCAGGGCATTTTCACATCCCCGAAATAGCTGCCTGCCAATCGAGCTAGCCCGTACCCGCACGCCGCGCCCGCAACCAGGCCCGCCATCGCCATTGCCGCGCCTTCGGCAATCACGCCCGCCAACAGATGCCGGGGCGCGGAGCCGATCGCCAGCCTGATGCCGAACTCGCGCGTCCGCCCGCTCACCGAGAAAGCCAGTACGCCCGCCACGCCAACCACCGCAATCAATAGCGCCACCGCCGCGAAAACGCCGAACACCAAAACGTTGAGCCGGTCCGGTGTGAGCACTTCCGCGCGAATGTCTTCGAGCGTGGCGGCGTGTTCCACCGGCTGGTCCACGGACATGTCGCGGATGATGCGCGTCACCGGCGACACCAACCCGTAAGGATTGGATCGGGCGTGAACGAACAGGCGCCCTCCCCAAAGCTCCTGCTGATCGAACGGGTGATAAACGGTCAGCGCCGGACCGGGTAACACATGCTCATCGTCCATGTCCGCCACCACGCCGACGATCCGACGGGGCGCGTTGCTCACGTCGACGAACTTCGTCACCGGATCGGTCCACATCATGTGATGGTTCACAGAAATCGCCGAACGCGCTCAGCGTCTTCACGCGCGAGCGCAGATCCTGGATCTCTGGCACCGAGATCGTGGTGTTATCGACCCCAATGCCGTGCGCGCTCTGACGAATATCGCCGGACGGATTGCCTGATATTCGTTCAAGGTGCCCATTACCCGCAACCGGCGGCGCTCGGCCGGAGAGGGCGAGACCACCGGACGTTTGGCGTGGTTCTTCACTACGCAAAACATACACCAGTCATTCTCTCTTGTACAGATTATTGTCTAACAGTCCCTTGCAAGCGAAGGGCGGCGACAGCCGCGCCACGGTTACCCGGAGGGTGGCGAATCCGGATACCATGTGATCGGCATTGGGGGAAATAAACGTGGAAGACGTGGTAATCGTAGCCGGGGTTCGGACCGGAGTGGGGAAATTTCAAGGAGGTTTGGCGGGAATTGCGGCTACGCGGCTGGGCGCGCTGGTGGTGCGGGAAGCGGTGCGGCGGGCGGGGATCGGGCCGGAGATGGTGGACGAGTGCATCATGGGCAACGTGCTGGCGGCGGGGTTGGGTCAGAACCCGGCGCGACAGGCGGCGCTTTACGGGGGATTGGCGGCGGAAGTGGCGGCGCTGACGATCAACAAAGTTTGCGGGTCCGGGTTGAAGGCGGTGGCGCTGGCGGCGCAGGCGATCCAGACGGGCAACGCGGAGATCGTGGTCGCGGGCGGAATGGAATCGATGAGCAATGCGCCGTACCTGCTGCCACAGGCGCGCGGTGGCTTTCGGATGGGCCATGCGGTGGCGGTGGACTCGATGATTCAGGATGGGTTGTGGGACGTGTACAACGACTTCCACATGGGTCAAACGGCGGAGAAGGTGGCGGAAAAACATTCGATCACGCGGACGGAGCAGGACGCGTATGCGGTAAGCTCGCACCGCAAGGCGGCCGAGGCGTGGGCGAGCGGGCGGTTCGCCGAAGAAGTGGTGGGGGTGGAGATCCCCGCCAAAAAGAAGGGCTCGGCAGCGGAGACTTTCGCCAGGGACGAAGCGGTGCGCGCCGATACGAGTATGGAAGCGCTGAGCGCGCTGAAGCCGGCTTTCCGGAAAGACGGAACGGTGACGGCGGGCAATGCGCCGGGGGTAAACGACGGCGCGGCGGCGCTGGTGGTGATGTCGGCAAGGCGCGCGCGGGAACAGGGGTTGCGGGTTTTGGTGCGGATCGCGGCGCAGGCCGCGAGCGGAGTGGCGCCGGAGTGGGTGATGCTGGCGCCGGTCACGGGCGTGCAGAAGCTGTGGGCCAAAACGGGTTGGAGCAAGGACGATGTCGATCTATACGAATTGAACGAAGCTTTCGCGGTGCAGGCGCTGGGGGTGGTGAGGGAGCTGGGCTTGAGCCTGGAGAAGGTGAACGTGAACGGCGGAGCGGTCGCGATCGGCCATCCGATCGGGGCCAGCGGGGCGCGAGTGCTGGTCACGCTGATCCATGAGATGGTGCGGCGGGACGCGCACCGCGGGGTGGCGGCGCTGTGCCTGGGCGGAGGGAATTCGGTGGCGCTGGGAGTGGAGCGGTAGCAGCGTTCAGCAATCAGCGGTCAGCCGGGAGACCGCTGGTTGCTGACTGCCTTCTGCTAGAAGATCACGCGGAAAGAGACCTGGGCGCGGCGGGCGTTGGTACCGAAGGGGAAGCCGTAGGAGGCTTGCCCTTGTTCAAACCCGGTGACGGGGCGGAGAGATCCGGTGGTGGACACGTATTGGGTGGTATACATGCTGGTGTTCCATTGCCGGTTCAGGGCGTTGAAGGCTTCGGCGGCGATCTGGGCTTTGGCACGCTCGCCGATGCGGAAAGTGCGGGTAAGGCGGGCATCCAGATCGGTCATAGTTTGAGTGTGGATGAAGCCGACGCCTTCGAAGGGCACGCGGTCCCAGCCGCCGGTTCCGTTCAGCGAGTTGGTGTAGTCCATGGTGAACCCGCTCCATTGCTGTCCGATCACCAGGAGGGTGGGGGTGAGGGGGAGACCGGAGGCGGCGGTGGCGATGGCGGAAAGCTGCCAGTCGCGGAGGAGGGGGTTCTGGCTGGCGGGCTCCCAGATCCAGCGGAGCACGCCGCGCTGGCGCTGATCGGTGGCGGAGCTGCCCCGGTCGTCGATGTAAGCGGCGTCGGTGAGATTGGTGGGGAAGCCGAACTGAGTGGGCCCGTTGACATCGTCGAGCGCGTGCGACCAGGTGTAAGTGAGAGCGGCGCTCAGAGTGCGGGTAAACGGCCGTTTCAGTTCCAACGCCAGGCCGTTGTACCAGGAGGCTCCGGCGTTCTGGGCCTGGATCACCTTGCCGTAGGTGACGGAAGTCTTCTGATAATAAATCCACGTCGTGAAGTCTTGTTGCACGGTGCCGCTGGAGTTATATACGGTGTAGGTCTTATCGGCGCCGTTTGTGCTGCTGGTAGCGGCGAGCCCGGTAGGGCCGATGTTGCCATCGTTGGCGGTCCAGAGCTTCTCACCACGATTGTAGAGATAGTCGAAGGTGAAAACGATACCCGAGTCGAACCGGTGTTCCACGCTGAATGATCCTAGCGAGGAGTACGGGTTGCGGAACTTGGAATTGGCGTACTCCACGTCTTCGGTGCCGTTGGGAATATTGCCGACGGCCGAAATCTTCTTGGGAAACACGGTGGCGCCGCTCTGGGTCGAATAGGGTACCACGGTAATGTTTTCCTGCGCGATGCCGTTGCCGAGATAGAGCGGGTCGACGACCGAACCGTTGAAGGGGGCGTAGTAGAAACCGTAGCCGAGCCGGACCACGGTGTGTTCGCGGAGCATGTAGGCGATGCCCACACGGGGGGCAATATCGAGACCGGGCGAATTGATGGTATCGGTTTCGTAGAACGAGGTATTGACGAATTGGGGTTTGGGCAAGTGCCACTTTTCATAGCGGACGCCAACCGTCATGGTTAGCTTGGGAGTGGCCTTCCAGGTGTCCTGACCGTAGCCGCTGTAATAGATGTCGGCGAGGTCGCGGATGGGGTTGCCGAAGCCCTGGGTGTAGGAGGTGTAATTCTTGGCGCTGGAGGAGTTGCTGCTGAAATCGGTGGCAAAGGCTGTGAGGGACGGGTAGACGTAGGCTCCAGCGGCATTGGCGACGCCATAGAGCCAGTCGCCGCCATAGAACAGGTCGCCGCCGAATTTGAAGGTGTGGGAATTACTGGTGATGGTGAAGTTGTCGGCGAACTGGTATCGGTAATCGCCGACGTTTTCGGTATAGAGGCCATTGGCGCCGAGCGGGGTTCCGGCGACATTGACGTCGACAGCACCGGTGGAGGGCCAGTATTTGGAGTTGGGATTCATGCCGATGCGGTCCTTGAAGGCACTCAGGCGCATATCGTTGAAGATGCCCGGAGAGAGCTGGCGGAGCCATTCGGCCTTAGCCATGCGGGATTCGTCGTCGCTGGTGCCGCCGTAGGCGCCAAGCTGGTTATTGGTGGAGACTACGGCGTTGCTGGCGGGGGCATGAGAGTGGAGGGCGGCGATCTCGAAGGTCCAGTTGCTGCGGTCGCTCTCGCGCAAATCGCCTTTGACCACGCCGCGCAGGGTGTGGGTGGTGGTGGGCACGACCAGGTTCAACTGGGACTTGATGTAATTGGTGACGGCGGTGCATTGGGCAGTGACGGCTTTGCAGTTGTTGGGATTGACGCTGTTGCCGTCGGGCTCCGTGATGAGGGGATTCACCAGGCGGTTCAATTCCTGCTCGCTGTTGAGGATGCCTTCAACGTTGCCAAACACAAAGAACTTTTCCGGAATGACGGCGCCGCCCAGGTTACCGCCGGGTTGGTTCTGCGACACGGAAAGGTTATGGCCGGCGGCATAGCGGTCGGCTGAGATCAGCGACCGGTCGGTGTGGTAATCGTAGAGTTGGCCATGGACGGTGCTGGTGCCGCTTTGAGTGGCGGCATTCACGGGGGTGCCATTGAAACGGCCAAACTCGCCGGGGCCGCCGCCGGGAAGGACCTCGACGTCTTCGAGAGCGTTGGCGGAGATCATGGGGACCAGGTCGGGCTTGGTGGGAAAGAAGTAGGTGTTTGTGACATTGACGCCGTCGACGTCCACGGCGTGGTCGAATGGGCCGCCGCGGCTGGTGAGCGCGCCGTTGGCCGGGTTTTCACTGACGGCGGGGCCGAGCCATGCCAGTTCCTCCACGCGGAAGCCGTCGAGCGGAAAGCTGTAGGCTTCCCGCCGGTCGAAGCTGGCCGTGCGTGTGCCGTGGTTGTCGTCGAGGGGGCGCAAAGGCACCGGCTCGTCGGACGGCATCTTGGTATTGACAGCGGCCATGGGGATGCGGTAGTTGAGGGTGCGGCCCACGTGTACTTCGATATTCTTGAGCTCGACGGCGGTGAAACTCTTGCGGGTCACCTTAATGGAGTAGCCCGGTCCGGGAGTGAGGGCAGGAACGTCGAACAGGCCGTCGTCGGTGGAGTGGACGACGCGATGAATCCCGAAGCTCTCATTGAGGACGGCCACGATAGCATCCGGCATGCCTTCGCCATAAGCGTCGGTGACCGTTCCGGTAATCGCACCGAAGCCCATCACCGACTGGGCATAAGAACCCGCGGCGCAAGCCAGCACCACGAACGGCACACGGAAACTTCTCATCCACTTCACTCGTATTTCCCCTAATCTTTTATTGTTGGTACGACACCACTAGCATACGACGGCCGAAGGTCCGTAAGCATCTGGATTTGCAGGGCAAATCGCTGTGACTATTGGACCACAGTGTATAACGTTTGCGTCCCGCGGACGCCGTTCAAAGTGAAGGTCAGCGGGACGACGTCGCTGGCCGGCAGGTTGGGCACTACTACGTTGATCTGGTATAGGCCCACCGTGTTCGGGGCCAGTCCGGCATAGCTCACCTGGGCCTGAACATCATTATTGAAATAGACCTCCAATTGGCCGGCCAGGCTGTCGGACTTCTGTACGATTTGTCCGGCCGCCAGGGTCGGCAGAACCGGACCGAAGCCGACCCCGTAGAGAGTAATGGTCTGGCCGGGCGTCGGCCGCTGCGAAGTCACGCCGGTAATGGTACCCGGCGGCAACACGTAGGTGGAACTGTTGGCGAACAGCGCGTCCACATATTGGCGGCTGTTGACGAAAAAGTTGGGGGTGGCCAGGAACCCGGGTTGGGTCGGATTGATGGTAAGATCGACCGGCGCAGTGGACCCGGCAGCGGTCTTGACCACCACCGGCTGGGGCCCGGTGCCGACGCCGAATGGGATCTGCACGTTGACCTGGTAGCCGCTGATGTAGTCCACGTAAGCGGGCAGGCCGCCGACGGTGACGCTGGTGCCGCTGAGCGAAGTGGGAGCGTCGACGCCGTTGAAATCGGCGCCGGTCCAGGAACGCTGGACGGAGGCGAGATTGGAGCCGTAGATTTCGATCCACGATCCCGGGGCGGCCACGCCGAAATCGCCGAAAGCGCTGGCGCTGGCGATACCCGATACCGAAGGAGGCTGGAGGGGGGCGGCGGATTGCGGCTTGAGCATGCGAATGCGGTTGTTGGAGGAATCGGCGATAAAGATATCGCCCAGGCTATCGATAGCGAGGCTGGTGGGCTGGTCCAGAGTGGAATCGGTGGCCAGGATACCGTCGTAACTAAAGCCGATCCCGTAGCCGCCGGCGATGGTATAGATGGTGCCGTTGGGCACAACCTCGCGGATACGGGCGTTGTTGGCATCGGCGATGAACAGGTTGCCGGCCGTGTCCATGGCGAGAGCGTAGGGAAACCAGAGTTCGGACTCGATGGCGCCCATGCCGTCGCCCGAATAACCGGGGTTTCCGTTGCCGGCCACGGTGGTGATGATGCCGGTGGAAGCGGAGACTTTGCGGACGCGGTTGTTTTCGTTATCGGCGATGTAGAGATTGCCGCTGGCGTCGACCAGCACGCCAGTGGGCTTGTAGAGCTGGGCGGAGGTAGCGAGGATGCCGTCGCCGTTGTAGCCGGACACGCCGGTGCCGGCCACGGTAGTGATGATGTTGGTGCCGGCGGCGACCTTGCGGATGCGGTGGTTATTGCTGTCGGCGATGTAGAGGTTGCCGGCCGCATCGAAGGCGATGCCGGCGGGATTGTAGAGCCACGCGTTGGTCGCGATGCTCGTATCGCCTTTGAATCCGGCGATGCCGAGGATGCCGGCGAAGGCGTTGATGTTGCCGCTGCTGGGATTGATGACGCGGACCATCTGGTCTAGCAGGTCGGCGATATACAGATTGCCGGAGGAGTCGAATGCGAGGGCGTTGGGGCTGTTCACCTGGGCGGTGAGGGCCGAACTGCCATCGCCATCGGCGTTGGCCGGAACGGTGGCCACGCCGTCGCCGCCAATGGTTGTGATGGTGCCGGTACCGCTGGCCGCGTTGGTCACTTTTCGGATGCGTTGATTGACGGCATCGGCGATGTAGAGGTTGCCGGAAGCGTCCAGCGCGATTCCCTGCGGGTCGTCGAGTTCGGCGCTGGTCGCGACGCCGTTGTCGCCGCCAAAACCCGGTTCGCATGTGGTCAGCACGGCGACGTTGCATCCGGCCACGGTGGAAATGATGTAGCTCGCCGTTTGCGCGGCGGCCACCAGCGGGATTGCGCCGCAGAGTATGACAGTCCTGAATATCGCGATCAAAAAACCAACCTCCCGGTCCTGTTGCGGGCCCGACGCGCGGGCGTAGCTTGGAGCCAGTGCAAGTCTGGGGCCATTCTGAAGCGGTTGCTGCCGGTTAGACGCCGGGCGCTGGAAACGCCGGCTACAAGTACCTGGCTCTCCGGCCGGCGCCGGCTGCTTGACGCACCGCCGCTGCCCTGTTAGGGTAACGCATGGAAATGCGCATTTAAATTAAGATTCACCGGCGGCCTGACGGTCAACCGCAAGCCACAAGGATAGCATGGCACGAATCGACGAATTAGGCCTCATGGCCCAGGTGGAACGTATTGCGGGGATCGCGCCGGTGAAGGCGGTCGAGGGGGCCTCGAAAGCCTGAGGATTCGCCGGGAGCCGCATGCTAGCATAATTCTCGGCGTGCATATCGAGCTCTTCATCACCTGTTACAACGACACGCTTTTCCCCGATACCGGCAAAGCCGTGGTGGCCGTGCTCGAACGGCTGGGTCATAGCGTAGGGTTTCGCGCGGCGCAGACCTGCTGCGGCCAGATGCACTACAATACCGGCTATCCGCACGAGGCGGCCGGCATGATGCGGCATTTCCTCAAGGTGTTTGGCGACGCCGAAACGGTCTGCGTGCCTTCGGGTTCCTGCGTGGCCATGATCCGCGAGCATTTTCCCAAGCTGGCGGAGGATTCCGGAGACCGGGGCGTGAGAGACGCGGTGGAAGAACTACTGCCGCGGGTGTGGGAATTTTGCGAGCTTCTGGTGGATAAGCTGGCAGTGACCGACACCGGGGCGAGGTTCCCGCACAGCGTGACGCTCCACACCACCTGCCATTCGCTGCGCGGGTTGAAGATCGGCGACCGTCCGGTGCGGCTGCTCGAACAGGTGCGGGGCTTGCGCTACATCCCGCTGCCGGCGAGCGATCAGTGCTGCGGCTTCGGCGGCACCTTCGCCATCAAGAACGCGGGCGTCTCTACCGCCATGATGGAGGACAAGATCCGCTGCGTGTTAGAGACCGAAGCCGAGGTTGTGACGGCGGTGGACAATTCCTGCCTCATGCATATCGGCGGAGGTTTGAGCCGTCGGCAGGCTCCGCTGCGGTGCCTGCACCTGGCGGAAATCCTGGCGGCGCAGGAGGCTGGCCAATGAGTATCCATGTGGGCCAGGCGGCCGAAGCGCCGGATTTTCCGGTAGCGGCGCGGGAACTGCTGGGCAACCGGCAGATGCGCCGCAATGTGCGCCACGCCACCGACGTGATCCGCGCCAAGCGCGCCAAAACGGTGGCCGAGACTCCCGATTGGCAGCAACTGCGCGACACCGCGCGCCATATCAAAGACCACGTTCTGGCCAACCTGGATCGCTATCTGGAACAATTCGAGCGGCGCTCCACTTCGGCCGGCGCCAAGGTGCACTGGGCGCGCGATGCCGATGAGGCCAACCGGATCGTCATCGGTATTCTACGCGGTCACCAGGCCACCGAAATCATCAAGGTCAAGACCATGACCTCCGATGAAGTGGGGCTCAACCGCGCGCTCGAAGCCGCCGGGATCGCCCCCTACGAGACCGACCTGGCCGACCTGATCATCCAGCTCGGGCATGACAAACCCTCCCACATTGTGGTCCCGGCCCTGCATCGCAACAAAGCGGAAGTGCGGCGCCTGTTTATGGACAAGATGGGCTTGAGCGAACTGGGCGAGCAGGCCGAGGACCTGGCGGCGGCGGCGCGAGCCTATTTGCGCGAGAAATTCCTGCGCGTGAAGGTGGGCTTCAGCGGCGCCAATTTCGCCATAGCCGAATCCGGCTCCGTGTGCGTGGTGGAATCGGAAGGCAACGGGCGCATGTGCGTTTCCCTGCCCGAGGTGCTGATCACGCTGGTGGGAGTGGAAAAGATTATTCCCTCGTTCGACGACCTGGAAGTGTTCCTGCAATTGCTGGCACGCTCCGCCACCGGCGAGCGCATGAACCCGTACAACTCCGTCTGGACCGGAGTGGCCGAAGGCGACGGGCCGCGCGAGGTCCACGTGATCCTGCTCGACAACGGGCGCACCGGCGTGCTGGCGGACGCGGAGTCGCGCGAGACGCTGGATTGCATCCGCTGCGGCGCCTGCCTGAACGCTTGCCCGGTCTACCGGCAGACCGGCGGCCACGCCTACGGTTCCATCTACGCGGGCCCGATCGGCGCCATTCTGACGCCGCAATTGCAATCGCTCGAACACTCGCAATCGCTGCCCTACGCGTCTTCGCTGTGCGGCGCGTGCTACGAGGTTTGCCCGGTCCAAATCGATATTCCGGAGATCCTGATTCACCTGCGAACCCTCCTGGTGGACAAAGGCTGCGCCCCGCTCACCGAGCGCATCGGAATGAAGGCGGCGGCCATGGCTTTTGCCGAGGGGTCGAACCTCGAAACGGCGCAGACGCTGGCGCGGATCGGCCAGGCGCCGCTGGTCCGGGACGGCCTCATCCGCAAACTTCCCGGCATGCTGGGCGGCTGGACCGCCAGCCGCGATCTGAAGCCGATTCCGGGCGAATCGTTCCGCGACTGGTGGGCCAAACGGCCGATTCAAAAGGAGCACGTATGAGCGCGGCGCGCGAGGAAATTCTGGCACGCATCCGCGACGCCAAGGCCGGCGCGCGGGCGGTGGAGTATGGAGCCATTCCGCGCCAGTACCGGCGCGCGGGCACGCTCGACGCCGAAAGCCGCATCGCCTTGTTCATCGACCGGCTGCACGACTACAACGCAATGGTGTATCGCACTACCGAATCGGGCATTGCCCCAACCATCGCCGAAGCCTTACGCGCGCGCGGCAAGCGGCGCCTCGCGATTCCGGCCTCGGTGCCCGAAGCGTGGCTGCCGCCGGACTTCGAATTCGTGCGCGACGACATTGCCGGCGCCGGGCTGAGCTACGCCGAACTGGACGCCAGCGATGGCGCCATCACCGGTTGCCTGGCGGCGGTGGCCTTCACCGGCACCGTGATTTTGCGGCACGGCAAAGGCGAAGCGCGGCGCGCGCTGACGCTCATTCCCGACTACCATCTCTGCGTGGTGCGCGCCGATCAACTGGTGGAGACCTTGCCGGAGGCCGTTGCCCGTGTGCGCGAGTTTCGCTTCTCTCCCCTCACCACCGTTTCCGGCCCATCGGCCACGTCCGATATCGAAATGACGCGCGTCAAAGGGGTCCACGGCCCGCGCACGCTGGACGTGGTGCTGGTGGGCTGAATTGCGTGGGACAGGCCGGGAGTCGCGAAACCGAACCGCGACCGGTCGCGTTCATTTCGTATGCGGTCACGGCGCGGACCCGCTGATGGCGGATCGTAAAGACCACGACCAGGCAGCGGTTGGATGCGGTTTTCCCAAACAGTTTCCATCGCTTTTCCCGTCTGACGGTTCTCGCGGGGATAGTCGCATGCAGGCCGCGCACGGCCTCTTCGAGCTCGAAGGGAGTGTTTGCATGGCGCAGGATGTGGCCCACGTTGGCGGCGTCCCAATCGAATCCCTCGATTTCGGCCATCCCAGGCCTGGTATATACTATTGCCGTATATACAGAGACCGGACGGTCGAGGCCGTAAGGGCCCGGCACCGTGACCCGCCGCACGCTGAAGCCGAACTTCACGCCCGCCCGCTGCAACGGTCTGCCCGCCACCTGCGTCAACTGAGGCATGAGGCCGTCAGGGTTGAGTGTCTTGGTGTGTTTTCTTACGCCGATCGCGTTCGCCGCCGACCCGCCCGAGGCGATTAACCTGCGCACTCCGGCGATGCGCGCCATACTGCCCGTCGGCGGTCAGACGGTCGGCATAACCGCCTGGGCCGAATTGTCCGGCCACTCCGGCTCTCCTTTGCATTTCACGGTCACCGCCGACCTCGGCGAATTGCAGGGCAACATCACACCATTGCTGGCGGCCGATCTCAACCGCTCCAGCCGCTGCGGCGAACGGCTCGAAGTGCAATCGGCGACGCTGGCGGCCGCTGCGCCTTCGGCGCTGCTCAATCTTCACGTCCACTATGAACGGTGGGCCTGCGCCAAAGCGATGGGGCGCGAGATCAACAAACGGCTGGTGGGCGGCAATGCGGCGCTGGACGTTCGGCTAAATCCCTCGGTCGAATCGGGCGCGCCGGCGCTACACGCCGAAGTGAAGAGCATCGATGCCGACGGCAGCCTCGGCGATGCGCTGAAATCCGGCTCGCTGGGCGATACGCTGCGCGAAAAGATTCGCACCAGCGTGGAACGGGCGGTGGCCAAAGCGGCAACCGCGCCGGCCCTACCGGTCGAGGTTAACGGCGTGGCGCAGTTGCGCGGCACCGCGTTTCGCGATGGCGGCCGGGGCCGGTTGTGGCTCAGCGTGGAAGGCGAAGTACGCGTGACTCCCGACCAGCTGCGCGCGCTGGCGGCGCAGTTCCGAGCCAAATAGGGATGACCTGCTGGGGCTTTCCTAACCGAGCCGCGACCGTCAGGGAGCGGTGGTCGCGCCTGAATTACGAAACCCCCGGATCGGTTGGCTCGCCAAATCGCCGCGCGGCGCTCATCGCAGCGTTTTCGGTTATAGTCTTGTTATCTCAATGAACAAGGCCTGTTTCCTGCTTTTCGCCGGCGCCCTTGCGGGATCGTCCGCCGGTTTCGAGTTCTGGCCCGGCGCGGTCTACGATCCGGCGGTGCCGACCGCGCAAAAAGTGCTGGGCTACGACTTCGGCGAACGCATCTCGAGCCCCGCCGACATCCTAGAATACTTCCACGCGCTGGCCGCCGCCGAGCCCGCCCGCCTCAAAATCTTCGAGTACGGAAAGACGTGGGAAGGCCGGGAGTTGATCTACGCCGCCATCGGCTCGGAGGCCAACCTGCGCCGCCTCGCCGAAATTCGCGCCGGACTGGCGAAGCTCCACGATCCCCGCAAGACTTCCGCCGCCGAAGCGCAGAAGCTCATCGACAGTCTTCCTTCCATCCTCTGGCTGGCCTACGGCGTGCACGGCAACGAGATTTCCTCCCCCGACGCCGCCATCGCAACGGCTTACCATCTGCTGGCGGCGCGCAACGACAAATTGGTGTCGGACGTCTTCGCCAATACCCTGACCATCATTAACCCGCTGCAGAATCCCGACGGCCGCAACCGGTTCGTGCACGACTTCGAAATCAACCTGGGTCTCGAGCCCGACCCCAATCCTCTCGCCGCCGAACACTCCGAAGCCTGGCCCGGCGGGCGCACCAACCATTATTCTTTCGATCTCAACCGCGATTGGATCGGCATCACCCAGCCGGAAACCATCGGCCACGTCAAAGCGCTCCAGGATTGGTATCCGCAGGTCTTCATCGACCTGCATGAGATGGGCACCGACGCAACCTATTACTTCACCCCCGAAGCGGACCCGTACAACCCTTTTCTGACCAAAGAACAGCACGACGATCTGTACTGGTTCGGCAAGAACAACGCCAAGTATTTCGACCTGTTCGGCTTTCGCTATTTCACGCGGGAGGAATACGACGCCTTCTACCCCGGCTACGGCGCCAGTTGGCCGTTCTACCTGGGCGGCCTGGCCATGACTTACGAAAACGGCTCGACCCGCGGCCTGGTGGTGCGCCGCGCCGACGATACCACCATCACCTTTCGCGAAACCGTCCGCCGCCACGTCGTGACTTCCGTGGCCAGCTGTGAAGTGGCCGCTCATAACCGGCGGCAACTGCTCGAGATGTTCTATCGCTACCAGGTATCGGCGCTGGAAGATGCCGCCAAACGCCCGGTGCGCGAATACATTCTGCCCCGCCGTGGCGATACATCGGCGGTCGACAAACTGGCCCAGTTGCTGGTTTTGCAGGGGGTGGAAGTGGACCGCTCCGCGGCCGGGTTTTCAGTGGACGGGAAGCCGTATCCAGCGGGCTCCTACGTGGTCCGGCTGGCGCAACCGGAGGCGCGGCTGGTGGAAGATCTGCTGGTTCCGCAGGTTTCCATGGACGACAAGTTCTTGAGCGAGGAAGAGCGCCGGCGCAAGCTGCGGCAGCGGAGCGAGATCTACGATGTCACCGCCTGGTCGCTGCCGCTCCAGTTCAACGTCGAATGCGTGGCGTCGAATACGCGCACTGAAACCGGGCTGGAGAGGGTGTTGCCGGGCGCCGTACCGGCCGGACAGGTGGAGGGCAAAGCGTCGGTGGCATATCTGGTGCCCTGGGGAACGGCGGCTTCGGCGCGCCTGCTGGCCGGGGCGCTGCGGGACGGATTGCGGCTGCTTTCGACCGACAAGAAATTCACCCAGAACGGGCGCGTCTACCCGGACGGAACACTCATCGTCATGGTGAAAGACAACCAGTCCGACTTGCACGAAACGCTGCGGAAGCTGGCGGCCGCGACGCGCGCGGAGGTGGTCGCGACCGACACAAGCTGGGTGGACGACGGGCCCAACTTCGGCAGTTCCCGCGTGGTGTACATGAAACCGCCGGCGATTGCGATTGCCTGGGACCGGCCAACCAACGCCACCTCCGCGGGCGAGACCCGGTTCGTCCTGGAGCGGCAGTTTGGTTATCCCACCACGGTCGTTCGCACCCAGCAGCTTGCCGCCGCCGATCTCAGCCGGTTTCAGGCGATCGTGCTGCCGGAAGCCGCCGGGGAAGGCTACGCGGCCGTGTTGGGAGCCAATGGGGCGCGCCGCCTGCACGATTGGGTGGAGGGCGGCGGCACGCTGATCGCGATCGGCAGCGCCGTTTCGTATTTGGGCGGGAACGGGTTTCTGGCCATCTCGCAGGAGAACGCCCCCGCTCCGCCGGCCGCTGGCACCGGCGCGGGACGCGGCGGAAGAGGCGCGGCCGAAGCTGCGGCGCCGGTGGAAGGCCGCGGCGCCTCGGCCGCGGCACCGGGACAATTGTTCTCGACCGAGAGCGACATGGAAAAGGCCACGCAGCCGGACGCGCAGGCGCCCTGGCCGGCGCACGGATTCCTGGCCAAAGCCAACGTCAACCCGGATCACTGGATCGCCGCCGGCGTGCCCGCCACCGTCTACGCCCTGGTGAGCGGGTCCGGTATCTATACCCCGATCAAAGTCAACCAGGGCGTCAACGCCGCCTACTTCGCGGCCGCCGACCAGGTGATGGCCAGTGGATACTCCTGGGAGGAGTTCCGCAAGCAACTCGCTTTCAAACCGCTGGTGGTGGTCCAGCGCGCCGGCCGGGGCAACGTGATCGGCTTTACCGCCGACCCCAATTACCGGGCATCGCTCGACGGCATGAACCTGCTGTTCCTCAATGCCATCTTTCGCGGCGCGGCCCACGCCGGCGGCGGCGGGCGCGGCGGCAGGGAAGAGCGGTAACCTGATACCCATGCCAGCTTATTCGAAAATCTCGAACGTATTGACTGCAGCCCTGGGCCTGGCCCAGCCGCCCATCGCCGTTTGCCTCACCGGTAGCGTGCCCGCCGGCGTCGATCTGTGGGAAGGCCATGCACCGGCGGGCTGCCGCTTTTGGCAGGAAGCCGCGACGCGCGTTTTTGCCACTACCGCCGCCCATCACGGCCTCTGCTCCATCGGCCTTTATACCCACAACCTGGAACTGTCGCCAGCGGCCGAAACCGACCTCAACGACGCTCTCAAGGTATTCGCCGATCTGTCCTACGTGCGCCCCCAGGACGTGGCAGCCATACCGGTGCTGAAGTCCCAGCCGAAATTCGTGGTCTACGGCCCGCTGTCGCAAGCGCCCGTCGCGCCCGATGTGGTGTTGCTGTTCGTCCAGGCCGGCCAGGCGCTCATTGTTTCCGAGGCGTCGCAGCAGCTCGAAGCCGGCGCGCCGCCCGCCTTGGGGCGCCCGGCCTGCGCCGTCATTCCCCAAGCCGCCAATTCCGGCCGGTCTGCCCTTAGCCTGGGCTGCTGCGGCGCCCGCGCATACCTGGACGCGCTCACCGACGACGTCGCCCTCTACGCCGTTCCCGGCCCCGCCATCGACGCTTTCGCCGAACGCATCGAAGCCCTGTCGAAAGCCAACCGGATCCTGCAAAAATTCCACCAGATCCGCCGCCAGGAAGTGGAAGCCGGCGGAACACCCACCGTTAAGGATTCGTTGGCGGCGCTGCAGGCAGCCGGGTAAAGGCCGCGCGCGACTGTAACCGAGCCCGGCCGCGAGGGAGGGGTTGCCCACGAATACGTCGGCGAACAGCCGAAACGCTGTCGTTGGTTTCGCATCCCGATCGCGCTCATGGACTGGAGTGGTCAATTTTGAACAGTCGACGGAGGAAAACAGTGGTACACCTCCAAGAGGCGCTGAAATCGTACTGGGGAAGCGGCCCTGACGAACCAGCTGGCAAGGAGGACGCATGGACGTGGCGGAAATTCTCGCCGAGCTTCGTTTGGAACTGGAACAGGTGGACCGGGAAATCCTCCTTCTGGAGCGATCCATCCGGCCCGTTACGCGGATCACGGACCCGATCCGGAATCAAGCACGACTGTCCGTTGCGGTGGAAAATCGCGAAGAGGGTTCCAATGCCGGCTTCGTGTGACTTGGCCTGACCTGTCTTCGGTAGGCACAGGTCACGCGCTGCAGCAGTAGGGCTTGACGGATGAAGCCAAATCAAAGTCCACGAATAATCTCCATCCGGCGAGGCGGGACCGTATCCGAAGCCGAGTCGGTGGCCGATCTTGCATTCAGTCTCTGGCTTTCATGGGCTTTTCGAGACTCACCTGAAAATGCCTTGGCGGCCTCCATGGGGATGTTGAAAGGGCGAACGCCGACGGGGCTGTTCCTGGTGCCCGAACGCCGTTCGATACGGAAATGACGCCCGGCGCCTGGAGGGTTTTGAAGTGCAACTCTTTCGCAGCACAATGTATTCGGCTCATTGGTTTGCCTTCAGCCCAAAGGTTGGGTGGCTGATGTTTCCCGCCGAAGCCGATGGATGGCAAAAGCGCCAACCAGCCCGTGGCATCGATCCGCTCGACATGCAGGAAGTCCCCCTTCGAATGGGGTTCAACACTGGAATTCCCGGCGCGCCCATGTTGGCCGCCGGTGCCTCGGAAGCTGCGTTCAACGAAGCCGCGTAAGAGAGGTCGGCATCGGGGCAACTTGACATGTACGGTGAAATGGCGTACGTTACGGATGGCTTGCGAAGCCGCCTTATGAAAGAGCACCAGCCCAGCCGTACCGCCCGCGTCGAGGCCCGCATCGCGCCCGAGGCCCTCGCCATTGTGCGGCGCGCCGCGGAGATTCAGGGCCGTTCGATCAGCGATTTTGTGGTGGCGGCAGCGCAAGAGGCCGCCCGGAAGACGGTTGCCGACGTCGAAATCATCCGGCTTTCGCGCGAAGCGCAGGAGCAATTCGTATCGCTGTTGCTCGATCCGCCGCCCCCGTCCGCCGCGCTGCGACGCGCCCTCAAACGCCACAAGTCGCTGATCGCCGGCTGACCGTGCCGGAGCAGTTCCGTATCGAGCCGCTCGGGAGCCGGCATGATCGCTCGCGATTTTCCAGCGGATCGGCTCCCCTGGACCATTATTTCCGGGAACAGGCCTCACAGGACGTCAAGCGGCGCATCTCGTCATGCTTCGTCGCCGTTGGCGTCGAGACGAGAGAAGTCGGCGGCTACTACACGCTCTCGGCCGCCAGCATCGCGCTAGCCGCCCTGGCGTCCGAAGTGATCAAGAGATTACCCCGCTATCCGGTGGTGCCCGCCGTGCTGTTGGGACGGTTGGCGGTGGCCAGGAACTGCCAGGGCAAAGGGCTCGGCGGCATCGTTCTGGTTGACGCATTGCTCCGGACCGCGCGCGCCGAATTGGGCGTGTTCGCCATACTCGTGGATGCGAAGGACGAAGCTGCCGGGCGTTTCTACCAGCATTACGGTTTCACGGCATTGCCCGGCGCGGAACGCCGTCTCTGCCTTCCAATCGGGCTGGCGCTGAGGAAGTTCGGGGAAACCGCCGAACGTCCGAGTTGAGCCTCCGGAACTCCTGATGTCGCCCCGGCATTTCGCGCCGTGAAGGAAAATGAGGCGACCCGTTTTTGTGGGGCAGGTTGGCAACCTGCGGACCGATTGTCAATCGGTCCAGCCGGGCGCCAGCCCGGCCGTCCGTTGGCGCGCCCGAAACCTGGCTCAACCCAACTTCCACGACTACAGGAGTTCCGAGGCTCGGCCGCTGTCCAATCGACACCCGTTTGCCTACCGCCCCCCAATGCGCTTTGCCTCTGCGGCTTGGCTGGCGACGATCGTCTCGTTGATGTAGTCAACGGGCACAACCTCCGCCAAGCCAGAGTTCTCCTGCGACACCATTCGCGGTTGGCCGGTCTGTTGGCTAATCGCGACATCCGTGTATGGTAGATAGCTCCGCACAACGCCAATAAGGTAGGCGTGGTCCTGGCTTCTTGTTCCTTGGATTGCGTTGACGTCCACCCCACTCACGACGGGCCCACCGCTGTTGCCGGGGAACACTAAGGCGTCGATGAGGAACGTGGATCCCGCGCCGTCCAAAATATCGCTTATCCGCGCAACTGAGCCCTGCCGGGCTACGACGTAGTTCCTCTGCAGGGTCCCAGCTAGGCCCATCGGAAATCCCAAAACAAAGACCCGGTCTCCAATGGCAAGCCCGATCTCCTTTAATTTCGCTTTGTCCGCCACATGTTGGTCGTTGCCGAAGAAAGATGACTGAAGCCCCTGATCGCGCAGCCAGCCGCCGTCCAGGCGGACGACACCTATGTCCACGGATGGATTCGGATGTGCGTCCCACTTGTCCATGCCCCTATCGTCCTTGAGGACCATCGGCAGTTCTCTAAGCGGGTCGGTTGCCTTCACCGCGTTGAAACGAACCACTACCACCGGGTGGTTGGCGAGAACGTGCCGGTTGGTGACCAAGTATATACTATGCATATGCTTCGCTTGGTCTGTTTCCTTATCCATGGCGAATCCGTAGAGGAAGCCGGACGCTTCGGGCACCCACGTCGCCGGCAAGCCCGGCATAGGAGATTCCAGTCTGCCGATCGCAACCACCGAATCGACGTAGAAAGGCGGGATTTGAGCTCCTTGTACCAGCAGGCAAGAACAGAAGGCGGGTAGCCACCAGCGCGCTAGGCGGTTGGTGGGAGCAACGAGGGGACCGAGGCACACCATTGGAGTATCCTCACTTCCGAAACATTTTACCGTTGTTCTGCTTTGACTAGCTTGCAGCCCGCCATCGGCGCCAGCCCCACCTATCAGACTTCCAGGAGCTTTCGAAAACGCGGTATCGTGGAACTGGAGCTGCCGTGATTCAAACCGATGACCAAATGCTGCTCGCCCAGCAATGCGTGGCTAATTTGCGGAGAATCCTCCTGGAGGCGCGCAAGGTCCATTCGCCACAGGACTACGCTCGCATGTCGGCGCCAATCCTGCTTGAAGTCCAGCAACGCGAACAGGAGATCTTCGAGTATCTGAGTCGCGACCTGCAACAGCCCATCGCGAGTTGACAACCCGGCGCTTCCCCACGCCACCCCGCCCTCAAAAAAGTTACACTGTTCTAAAAATCTCCCACGCCATTCAGGCGGTGAAAGCGAGAAGTCTCGGATGAAAGCGACCCGTCAGCCCGATTGTTCCGGCTATGGCGCAGCAGCGCGGGGCGCCCGACAAGGAGCTGATTGCCAAGCGGAACGCCACCGAAGCCGAACTGGAATCGGTGGCCATCGTCGAGCGCAAGGTGATGGTTCCCATGCGCGACGGCAAACGCATGGCTACCGATATCTACCGGCCCAGGGACACCTCGAAAAAATACCCCATCATTTTCGTGCGCACGCCCTACAACTTCAATTTCTGGGACGTCCGCCTGGGCGCCCCGCGCGGCATGGCGGCGGAACTGGCGGCGGTGAAGCGCGGCTATGCGTACGTCGAAATGAACGAGCGCGGGCACTTCTTTTCGGAAGGCATTTACGACATTCTGGGCGCGCCGCTGACCGACGGCACCGACGCCATTTCGTGGCTGAGCTCGCAGGCGTGGGCCAATGGAAAAGTCGGCACCATCGGCTGCTCGTCCACCGCCGAATGGCAGCTCGGCGTGGCTGCGCAGGGCAACCCCGCCTTTGCCGCCATGATCCCGCAAGGCTTCGGCGCCGGCGTGGGCCGCGTCGGTCCTTACTATGAGCAGGGAAACTGGTATCGCGGCGGCGCGGTGCAGATGCTGTTCATCGCCTGGCTCTATGGCGAACAGAACCAGGTGCGCCCCATGTTTCCGGCCAACGCTACCCAGGAAGAGCTGATCCAGGCTTCCAGGATGTTCGACCTGGCGCCGCAGATGCCGCCCGTCGATTGGTCGCAGGCCCTCACCCATCTGCCCGAAGCCGACATAATCAAAGCCGTGGGAGGCCCCAAGGGCATCTTCGCCGACCGCGCCGAAGTCTCCACCGGCGGCGCTATGATCAAGCGCGCCCCCGACGACCCGGCCTGGTACCGCGGCGGCCTCTGGCACGACGACATGAAGATCAACGTGCCGGGCTTCTGGTTCATGTCCTGGTACGACGTTTCCATCGGACCGAACCTGGCGGCCTATAACCAGGTGCGCAAGACCGCGCGCCCCGAAATCGCCCGTGAACAATACGCCGTAATCGCCCCCACCCTGCATTGCCAATACAAGCGGGCTACCGAAAATACCGTCGTGGGCGAGCGCGCCATGGGCGATGCGCGTCTCGATTACGACGAGCTGACCTACGGCTGGTTCGACCATTTTCTGAAGGGCGAAGACAACGGAGTCCTGCAGAAAATGCCGCGCGTGCGCTACTTCACCATGGGGTTGAATAAATGGCAGTCTTCCGATACCTGGCCTCCGGAAGGCGCTCAGCCGATGAACTTGTATCTCGCCAGCGGCGGCAAGGCCAACACCCTCGATGGCGATGGCGTGCTCAGCCCAACCGCGCCCGCCGCCGACGCTCCCGACAGTTTCAGCTATGACCCGATGAACCCGGTATCCTCCTACGGCGGCAACGTGTGCTGCACCGGCAACGCGGTAACCGGCGGCGCCTTCGACCAGCGCAAAATGGAAACGCGCGCCGACATTCTGGTCTACAGCTCCCAACCCTTGCGCGAGGCGACCGAAGTGAGCGGCCCGATCTCAGTCACGCTGTTCGTATCGTCGGACGCCAAAGATACCGATTTCACCGTCAAGCTGATCGACGTCTACCCCGATGGCACGGCATACAACCTGGACGAAACCATCCAGCGCGTGCGCTATCGCGAAGGCTACGATAAGCCGCCGGTGTGGATGGAGCCCGGCAAAGTGTACCGCGTCGCCCTCCAGCCCATGAACACCAGCAACTACTTTCCTGCCGGTCA
>JBEKZL010000013.1:0-50929 GCA_049509915.1 Bryobacteraceae bacterium
GAAGGAATTGAGTCAGCGGGAGCGGAGTCGCAAAGCCCTGCCAGCGTCGTCTCGAATCCGCCGGCAAGGTGCGGGACGAAAGAGAACCGCGGATAAGGATGCCGCGCTGCTGGAGGATCTGGATCGACTGGTGGATCCGGTCACCCGGGGCGACCCGGCGGACGCCGGGACTGAATCTCGACGTCTTCCGTGAGGCCACCGCTGAGGTGATCGTGCTCAACCCCTTGTAGTCCAGCGACGATCAGGACGAGACGGTACGCGCTCGGCAACGGCGCCGTGGCGGGGCCTGTTGCGTTTTGCGGAAGCCTGCCAACCGCTGCTGATTGTCGTGCATCTGCGGTTTAGGCCGTTATCCGGCCGTCTCCCGCGATCCGCACAGCTGCGGCGGCCGGGCTTCGTTTGGCGGCTGGGTTTGCAGACGAGCAGGGTTGGCGCCCACTTCCGCGCCGCACTCGCCCCCCCACTCAAACAAGCTTATGCCGTAAATCTGGGACAATGACGATGGATGCGCCTTTCGGGCGAGGCGGCGAGTTGCGCCGGCAATCCTGGACGCGAACGGAGCGAGTAGTCGATCAATGTGCGGCATTGCGGGATTCACATACACGAACCGGGCTTTGGCCGGAGAGACGGGGCGAAGGATTACGGAGGCGTTGCGCCATCGGGGTCCGGATCAGCAAGGGGTATATGAGGGAAGTGAAGCGACTCTTTGCGCAGTGCGGCTGAAGATCATCGACCTGGGCGGCGGCGATCAACCGATTGTTAGCGACGATGGCAGTACGGTGGTCGTCTTCAACGGGGAAATCTACAACCACCTCGAGATACGGAAAGAACTGGAGGCGCGGGGGCGCCGATTCCGTTCGCACTGCGACACGGAGACGGTATTGCAAGCGTTTCTGGAGTGGGACACGGCGTGTTTCGATCGCATGCGGGGCATGTTCGCAGCGGCGTTGTGGACGGAGCAGGAGCGGCGGCTGGTGCTGGCGCGGGACCGGATGGGGATCAAGCCATTGTATTATTGCCAGCGGGGCGAGGAATTGTATTTCGGAAGCGAGCTGAAAGCCATTTTGGAACATCCGCAGATTCCGCGGGAACTGGATCTGGAGGGCCTGGATGCATATCTTGGCGTGAACTATGTTCCCGGCAGCCGGACTCTGATCGCGGGAATCCGCAAGGTGCCGCCGGGGAATCTGCTGGAATGGCGGCGGGGCAAGGTAGAGCTTCGGGCGTGGTGGAATCTGCCAGAGCTTAAACCGCGGCGGATTGGGATCGAGCAGGCCAAAGAGGAGCTGGACGGACTGCTGAGGGATGCGGTGGGGGAGCACATGGTGGCGGACGTGCCGCTGGGAGTGTGGGCCTCCGGAGGGTTGGATTCATCCGCTGTACTGCATTATGCGGCGGCGGCCGCGAGCGGGCAACTGAAGACGTTCTCGGTTTCGTTTGCGGGGCGAAGTTTCGACGAGAGCCGCTATTTTCGAGAGGTTGCACGGATTTACGGCACCGAACATCACGAATTCGACTTGAATCCAGAAGCGGAACTAAGGAACGCCATTGAGGCTTTCGCGTATTACTCGGACGAGCCAAGCGCGGACGCGGGAGCGTTGCCAGTCTGGTATCTGTCGCGGATGAGCCGGCGCTACGTGACGGTAGCGTTGAGCGGAGAAGGTGCGGACGAGTTGTTTGCGGGATACACGACTTACCTAGCCGATCGGCTGGCGGGATGGGTTCGGATGACGACGCCCGCGACGGGCAGGCGTCTGGTGCGGCGGTTGTTAGAGCGGTACATGCCGGTGACAGACGAAAAGATCGGGCTGGACTACAAAGCCAAGAGATTCATGGAAGGAAGCCTCCTCGATCCGGACGAAGCCCATTTTTACTGGAACGGCACGTTTTCCGGGGAACAGCGAAGGGGCATTTGCGCGGGGGTGGATGGAGGAGCGCTACAGCGGCTGGTGGAGGCGACGCACTTACCGCCAACCGGCTTGCTATCCAGATACCTGACGCTCGACCAGCATTACTATCTGGCTGACGATATCCTATGTAAGACGGACCGGATGAGCATGGCGCACTCGCTCGAAGTTCGGCCGCCATTTCTGGATCATCGGATCGTGGAATACGCGGCTTCCCTGCCCTCCAAGCTCAAGATCCGCGGCTTTCGGCAGAAGTACGTTCTGCGGGAACTGTTGCGCGGAAAGCTACCGGACAGCATTCTGGACCGCAAGAAGACGGGGTTCGACATCCCGACGCACGAGTGGTTTCGGGGTCCGTTGCGCGAACTGCTGCACGATACATTGAGCGGAAACGTACTGACGTCGGCGCCACTGTTTCGCGAGGCGGCAATTCGGGCGACGATACGCTGCCACATGGAGAGACGTATCAATGCCGGTTACCATCTGTGGGGGCTGTTGACACTGTTTCTATGGATGAAGCGATGGAAGGTAACCGTTCCCTGCGCGGAAGATGCGGCTCGAAGACCGGCGACCACGGCAGCGCAGTAGACACAGGGAGTGTAGCCGGTGGGAAATGCCGGTCCTATGAGCAATATCAGCCTCGAAGCCCAGCCATTTCAATGAGTTCCCTCCCAGACACCCAAGCCAGACTCGATAACTAAATCGCGGGGCGCGGAGCGACTTTGCATCCGTTCCGGCGGGCGCGTACCAGCTCACCGGAATGGGTCACAGATTTATCGAACTTTTCTAAGTAATCTTTTCAATAACTTAGGGCGAAGCCGGCACAGATGCCGACGGAGCCGATGATAGCCTCAAATCAGGAAGAAGAAGGCTGTGGCCTCGCCGAAATGGCGGGGCCTTTTTTGTTTGGGTGATACACGATGAAGGATACACGCCACGGCGATACAGTTGCCATGACCGGCTACGAGGAAGAATCGCAAGCCTCGGAGGCGTCGGGGGGGCGTACGCTGTTGAAGTTCCTCACGACTTTACGAACAAACCTTGAAACGAAGCTAGAAAAAGAAGAGGTGAAGCCCTCGATTGGCGATTATCTAAAAGTGTTGCAGCTCGAAAAAAACTTTGAGGAACAGCCAGAGGAGATTCAGGTCAGGTGGGTAGAGCCAGAAGAATCTGCCGAAGAAACATAGCTTACGACCCGCTGCCGGCGCAGCGGGCGTTCCATAAATCGGCAGCGCCATTCAAAGGATTCTCGGGGCCGATCGGGAGCGGAAAAAGCCAAGCGCTCTGTCAGGAAGCGATTCGCCTCACGTACTTGAATCAAGGGCGAATGGGTCTGATCGGATCTCCGACCTATCCCATGTTACGAGATTCGACGCAGGCAGCGATTTTGGAAATACTCGACGCCAACCACATTCCATACGAAATGAACAAGGCCGAGAACACGCTGGTGTTGAGCGACACGCGGTCGCGGATCGTGTTTCGCGCACTGGAGGACTTCGAGCGGTTACGCGGGACGAACTTAGCATGGTTCGGTGTAGACGAGTTGACCTATACGCAGGAAGGAGCATGGCTGCGACTGGAGGGACGTTTACGGGATCCAAAAGCGAAGCGGTTATGCGGTTTTGGGGTGTGGACACCCAAAGGATACGACTGGGTTTACCGGAAGTTCGTACACAGTCCGGCCCCCGGGTACGAGTGCATCTTGGCGCAGCCGCGAGAAAACCGGCACCTGCTGGAACACGTGCCGGATTTTTACAAACGGTTGGAACTCAGCTACGACGACCGGTTCTTTCGGCAGGAGGTGCTGGGCGAGTACGTGAACATGGCGGGGAGCCGAGCTTACACCTCTTTTTCGCAACACGACCACGTCACCACACTCAGCTTAAATTCATGGGAGCGATTGTACTGGGCCTTGGACTTCAACGTAGACCCGATGAGCTCGGTAATCGCGCAGGTTGTTGGGAATCAAATACGGGTGCTGGATGAGATCGTCCTTCGCAGGGCGACCACACAGGAAGCGTGCGCGGAGTTCCTGAAGCGGTATCCGCGACACGACGTTGGTGTGGTGGTATGCGGCGACGCATCCGGGAGCAATCAGCAGACGACAGGGTCGGCAGATTACGACATTATCAAAGAGCACCTCGCGACCAACTCACACCTGAAGGTAGACTATCACGTGGCAAAATGCAATCCGCCGGTGAGGGAAAGAATAAATCTGGTAAACGCAAAGCTCCGGTCCGCCTCAGGTGTAATCGGATTGTTTATCGATGAAAAATGTAAAGAACTGATACAGGACTTTGAACAAGTGACTTATAAGACAGACGGTTATCAACTCGATAAAGACCGCGACCGGATGCGGACGCATGTTTCGGACGCAGTGGGTTATCTGTTGTGGCAGGAACTGAAGCCACTGCCACAGATTGGCGGGCAACCCCAGCGGATGCTATGACAACGAACACGATCGACCGGGAACACCCGGAGTATACGGCGAACAAAGACATGTGGCGACGCTACCGGGACCTCTACGTTGGCGGCGAGCAGTTGCGGAAGCGGGCGGCGGACTACCTGGTGCGGCGCCACAAGGAGCCGGGCGACATCTACCTGGAGCGCCTGGCACGGGTGTTCTACCAAAACTATATCGGCTCGATAATCGATTGGTACGCGGCGACGCTGATGCACGCGGCGCCGACGATTCTGCTGGAGGGCGGCGACAGCGCGGCTCAAGGCTACTACAGCGTCCTAAGCAACGATTCCGACCTAAAAGGCACGTGCCTGACGGAGTTTTTGAGGCGAAGGTTTGTGGATGCTCTGGTTTGCGGAAGGAGCTACATGGTGGTGGACTTTCCGCGAGCGACGGGGAAAGCCCAGAGCCGGGCAGAGGAAGACGCCCTGGGGCAGTCACGGGCCTATCTGACCGACTACAGCGCCGAGGAAGTTATCAACTGGTCATACGACAGCGACGGAACGTTGGAATGGGCGACGATACGAACGAGTTGCTTGCGACAAGTGCCGGGAGCGGCGGCAAGTTGGGAGGAAGAAACTCGGTGGATTCACTATGACCGCGAACAGTATGCAGTGTTCAGTCGGGCGAAGGAAACGGGTCCAATTGACATTGTGGATGAAGGGCTGCATGGGCTTTCGACCTTACGAAAAGTGCCAGTTTTTCAGATGCGGGTGAGTGAAGGGCTTTGGCTGATGAACAAAGCGGCACTGCTTCAACTGGAGCACTTCAACAAATCGAACGCA
Source organism: Bryobacteraceae bacterium (assembly GCA_049509915.1). GTDB lineage: Bacteria > Acidobacteriota > Terriglobia > Bryobacterales > Bryobacteraceae > JBEKYD01. The sequence goes on from JBEKZL010000013.1 coordinate 5,154, forward strand.
CTCTCGTGGGCGCTGACGATGGGGCTGTTTGCGATGCCGGTAGTGTACTCAGACCGGCCTTGGGCGGACATGGTGGGCGAATCCTATTACATCCAGCTTGGGCAGGGAGACCGATTCGGCTGGACCGAGCCGGAGGGGAAGGTTTACCAAATTGCAGCGGACAACCTGACTCAGTTGAAGGACGAAATCTACCGCGTTTGCTACCTCATGAGCCAGGCGACGAGCGGAAACACCCAACAATCGGGCCTGAGCAAGCAATTGGACTTTGCCACGACGGACGAAGTGCTAGGGGCTTACGGGGCGATGGTACGGCAGAGCATCAAGCAGGTGCTGGGGGCGGTCGCGGCAGCCCGGCAGGACGGCGTGATGCCGGACGTGGCGGGGATGGATGAGTTTGATATCGACGATTTTGGGACGTCGCTCGAAAACGGCGCGAAGTTGCTCGCGCTGGGAGTACCATCGGACACCCTACGGCAGCAGGTGTTCAAGCGTCTGGCATTTCAATATCTGGCCGACGCGAGGCAGGAGGTGCGCAACCGGGTTGCGCAGGAGATCGACAGCGGGATCAAGGCAGGAAGCTAGGCAGGAGCTGAGAGGCGTTCATGGAAGAGACCGACGTTCAAGCGATCGTGAGACAGGCGATCGACGAGTTTACCAAGACGGAACATGCGAAGAGCGAACCGGCTTATAAGGCGGAATTGCACGAGGAGCGGAGGCGCCGCGAACAGTTGGAAAGGAGGGTAAACGAGCTAGTAGAGGAGAACCGGCGAAGCCAGAAGGTGGCCGAAGAAGCGGAACGAGGCTCGGCAGTACGGAGCGAGTTACAGCGCTTGGGTGTAAGTAAGGTCGATTTGGCATTCAAGGCCGTTCAGGACGAGATCGTCCGGATCGGCGACGGTCGATTTGTGGGACGAACCGAGGCCGGGGACGTTCCAGTGCGGGAGTATCTGGCGACATTTGTAAACGACAACCCCGAGTTCTTGCCCGCACGCATCGCCGGGGGGACAGGAATGACGGCGACCCAGAAGGCGGCAGTTTCCTCGGCGAATGACATCCGCATCGATCGGATTCGGCCGGGAATGCGGCCCGAAGAAATGCAGCGCGTCCGGGAGGAAATTGTGCGCGTGGCTACACAGGCTTTAAAAGGGGCCTGACAGTCATCAGGGGCGGGCCAGACGGTTCTGCCTACCAAGGCATACGGGAACGGGGAGGAACCGCCTTTTAGGCCGTGAGGCCGCGGACGGCTCAGGCTCTCGAGACCAACAACTCACATAACTTAAGGATACAGAATGGGATCTATTACTTCGACGAACGTCGCAAACGCGATTGTAAAACTGGTGGCGGCGGACGCTTTGCCGGTACTGGTAGGGAACCTGGTGATGGGTAACCTGGTAAACCGGGACTATGAGCCGGTGCTGGCGAACGCCGGCGATACGGTGAACATACCGATTCCACCGACGATGGTAGCGAATAACATCGCCGCCGGCGGGACCGTAACGCCGCAGAACCCGAGCTTGGGGAATGCGCAAATCGTGCTGAATACGCACGTAGAGGCGACTTTTCAAATTCCGGATGTAACTAAAGTGCTGGCAGTGCCGGACCTGCTGAAGATTTACATGCAGCCGGCGGTGGCGGCGATTGCAGAAAGCATCGAAACAAACCTGCTAGGCTTGTACGCGGGTTTCACCACAAATACTCCGGTCGGAACGCCGGGAACGGCACTGACGGAGGCGACGGTGGACGCGGCGGAGACAGCCTTGTTCTTGGCCAAAGTGCCGCCGTCGGCGCAGAAGTTCATCGTGGTGAACGCTGCTGCGTATTCGGCGTGGCGGCAGATTCCGCTGTTTGAGGAGTTTCAGACAGCCGGAGCGGCCGGTCTGGCGGCGCTGGTCGACGGTACGATCGGCAAATACAAAGATTTCTATGTGTTCCGCTCACAATATGTGCAACAGACCGGCACGGCCCCAATAAGCACGCACAACCTGGCGTTTACGCGGGACGCCATCGGCCTCGTGATTCGACGTCTGCCGCAGCCTTTGCCGGGAACGGGCGCGATCGCAGAGTACGCGGAGCTGGGAAACTTCGGCATGCGGGTGGTGATGAGCTACCAGCCAAACACCCTGGCGCAACAATTTACCGTGGACGTACTGTATGGGTGCGGAGTGCTGCGGAACGCAGCGGGCGTGCAAGTCAACACGTAGGAGTCCGGGACCAGGGCCATAGCACTGCAAACAAGAGCAGGGGTGGGTTGAGGAACCCGCCCTTGCCATTTTCATCAAGGAGAGAGATGGATTTAAGAATCTATTACCAAAAAATCCGCGACACCCAGGCCAAGATTACGGATCCGTGCCCGGTGATTGTGAGCCGCGAGACGCCGGACGGCGGAAAGGAAGGAACGCTCACCGAGGTTCCCGTTGGAATCGCGGCGAAGATGGTCGTGGATGGCGCGGCGCGCCTAGCGACCGCCGAAGAGACACGAACTTACCGGCAAGCTCAAGCGGAGGCCAAACGCATCGCAGACGAGGCGGAGGCCGCCCGCAAGATACAGGTCACATTCGTGAGTGCATCGGAGCTAGACCGGCTCCGCGGCGCGCAAAAGTCCAATAGAGGGTAGGCAAGCATGGCGCTATTCGTAGATGGACCAGCCGACGGACTCGAGGAACTTTCGGCACAGGACTCTCAACTGCTGTCCGTTGCAAGCCTCGAAGGAATTGATGTAGCGGGGAAAGCGCGCGTCGCCCGGGAAGAGCTCGAAATCGAGCTGGAGGCGCTTCTGCGCCGTTTCAGCTACTCGGGAAGGTCCCTATGGTCAGAGGCACCACCTGGTTTGGAGCACATTGTGGTAACTCGCCCGTTGCGCCTATGGCATGTCTATCGGACAATTGAACTGGTCTACGCTGATGCGTACTACAGCCAATTGAACGACCGATACGCCGAAAAGCGGGCGCAGTTTCACCAACTTGCATGGTGGGCAAGCGACAAGCTGATTCACGCAGGGATAGGATTGGTCTCACTGCCGCTGAGAAGAGGTGAACCGCCAATCGTCACAAGCGCACCGGGAAACCTCGCAAACGGTACTTACTACGTCTCGACGGGGTGGGTAAACCGGTCGGCGGAAGAAAGCGCCGGAACCGCACCGACTGCATTCACGGTGACGGGCACGAGCCTGATGGTACAGCCGTCTCGCGCACCGGAATGCGCCACGGGATGGCAGGTCTACCTTGGGACTTCACCGGGTGTTCTGATTCGGCAAAACGGAACGCCGATCGATCTAAACTCGACATGGATTCAACCGGACTTCCTTCTGAACGCAGGGGCGAGGCCGAGCCGCGGCCAGGAGCCGAACTACATCCAGCCGACGTCGCGAGTGTTGGAGAGAGGCTAATGACAGGGAGTGTAGCGGGCGCGACCACAAGTAAGGTGATGCAGCTCATTACGTCGGACTCAGGGGTCAATGCCACCTTACAATCAGCGAGTATGCCGGGGCCATTGCCGGTGGAACTTATCAGCACGCAGCAGGTGAGCGCACAGAATGTCTCAGTAGAGATTAGCGACCGGAGCCAGGCTTTACATTATCCTCTGCTGCAGGTTTACTGCGAGAAGGTAAGCAACCTACTGGAAGAGAAGTTCCGGACGTTCTCGGGAAAGGTGCAGATGGCGGTAGAGATTCGACATTCTCAGGACCGCATCGACGGGTTGGAGGCGGCACTGGGCTGCTATGCGGACGCGACGATGCAAGTGCTGGACTTCAGCCGAGGGGATTGGGGCGACGGCATGTATTACGTGGGTGGGTATCAGGTGGCCTTCAGCGCGGTGAAACACGGGGGCAAGAATTTCGTGCAGTCGGCGAAAGTGATTTTCGAGATTGGAGTCAGCATCAACTAGTATGTCATACATTTCTTCCAATGCAAACCGTTTCTACACGGCGCTGGAAAGCGGATATGGTAACTTGGCCACGGTTTCGGCCAGCAACCGGATTCCGGCGGTGAAACTGACGGTAAGCCAGAAACTGGCGGTCACCGAGCGCAAAGACAAGACGGGAAGCCGCACTTTCACGGGTTTACCCGTTGGGGGACAAAAACAGACGAGCTTCGCATTGAAGACCTATTTGACAAACTGGGTCAGCGCGAACGGAAGCCCGTCATACGGGCCGCTGTTTCAGGCGGCGTTAGGAGCTTCTCCGGTATCAGGAACACCGGGTGCGGTCAGTTCCGTGGCGGGCGCAACGTTGGCGTTTTCGGAGCCACACGGATTGAGTATCGGCCAAGCGGTAGCGACGGCGATCGAAATCCGGTTTGTGACCGCAGTGACGGACCTGAACACGGTACAGATCAACGCCCCGTTCACCAACGGACCGCAGCCCGGGGCGGACTTGTCGACGGCCATCACTTACCAGCCAGCGACGGAATTGCCAAGCGTGACGCTGTACGATTATTGGAGCCCGGCCACCGCAACGCAGCGCTTTCTGGCAGGGGCCGCGGTGGACCAGATGGCGATTGACGTCAACGGAGACTTTCACGAATTCAGTTTTAGAGGAATCGCGCAGGACGTGCAGGACAACTCGAGTTTCGCGCCGGGCAACTACGAGTTGGAGAGTTATCCTCTAGAGCCTGCAGTCGCGGCCTTTGATTATTCGATCGTGCCGGGAAATCTGGGGCAAGCCTGGCTGGGTGCGGCGCCCAGCCAGTTTTTCACGGTGACGGCTGCGTCTATCGGATTGAGCAACGATTTGGATGCGCGTATGAACGAGTTCGGGTCGAGCGTGCCCCAGGCGATTGCGCCGGGCCAACGAAGGGTGGCTGCGACGCTGTCGCTGTACAGCCAGGACGACAGTGCGACTCAAGCGCTGTATACAGCGGCACGACAGCAATCGCCCATCAGCGTGATGTTTCAGTTGGGAGACACTCAAGGGCAGATGATGGGAGTTTACTTGAGTTGCGTGGTGCCGGTCGTCCCGCAATTTGACGATTCCAAGAACCGTCTGCAATGGAGCTTTCAGCCATCGCGGGCACAGGGCACAGTGGACAACGAAATCGCGGTGGCATTTGCGTAAGCCATGACATACGAGAGCGAGCGGATAGTGGAATCGCAGGTCGCCGCCGGAGTGCGTTTTCGAGTGGCTCGGGTATCGTTCGGGAGGCGCATGGAACTCATGCGTGAGGTGCGCGAGCTAGCGCGGCGTAAAGAGTTTCTGGAGAGCGGGCAAGACGCGGAAGAACGGATGGAATCGGCGCTTTTGCAGGGAGAAATAGACAGACTATTCGTAAAGTGGGGTCTACGGGCCGTCGAGGGGCTGGAACTAGACGGCGAGGCGGCGACACCCGAGTCTCTGGCAAAGACGGGCCCCGAGGACCTATTTCGGGAGGCGCTCGAAGCGGTAAGAGCAGAAGTGGGACTGGCTCCCGACGAACGAAAAAACTAATCGCCGCCTTCCAGTTTTACCTGTCGAACCAGGCCGGATGGAAGTGCGGGGTGTGCAGAAAAGCCGGTCTGGAAAGGAAGCGGCGATGCGGCTGGCTTGCATCGAAAGGGCCGCACAAGGGCGAGGCCCCGGGTGAAGTCCAGGGCCGGCCCGTGTGGGCCCGTGGGGATGTAGTTCTACACGTCTGTCCAACGTGGTTCATCACGGCGGAGAATACGGAACTAGTGCAGGAGTTCTTTGTGCGAAAGCGACTGAGCGGGTTCGACCTAGCGACGTTGAGCGCCCGCCAGGTGGAGGCGTTCGCGATACTCGATAACGCGTGGATAGCAGAGATAAACAATGGCCAGCAAAACACAAGATGAGCTGCTGAATACGTTTCTGGCGGTGTCGGGAGACCTATCCCGAAGCCCGGACGATAGCACGCAAGCACTGACCAACTACGCAGCAACAGGAGGTAGCGCGGCAGCGACGTCGGGCGGTCAGGATGTGGAGGGCGGGCCGATCACCCAAACATCGAGCAGCGGGGCGGGGAGCACGGCGGAGTCGGTTGCGACAAGCGTGCTCGCGTCGGGTTTTGGGGTTGTGCCACTTATAGGCGGGCTGCTGGGGCTGTTCGGCGGTGGATCGGCGAGCACTTCTCCGCCGCTGCAATACGAGATGCCAGCACCGATCTCATTCACCAGCGCCGACACGGGGAGCGGTCTCGCGGCGATGGACTACGACCAAACGGGGCTACCGCGGCTCTACGATCCGACCGGCAGCAACCAGCCAGGTTCCGCGGGAACTCAAGGCGGGGGGACTACGGTGCAAAGCGGATCGAATACGCAGGCATCGAGCCCGCAGGCATCGACCACGGCCTCGCCGCAAGTAACCGTCAGTGTGCAGGCAATGGACGCACAGTCGTTCATGGACTACAGCGGGCAAATTGCGAACGCCGTGCGTAGTGCGATGTTGAACATGAGCTCGCTGAACGACGTCGTCAACGACTTGTGATATGGCAACCTTTCCAACGCTAAAAACAGGCGCGGTGGCGCAATATCCCGCGCAGCGACGGCTCCAGTTTCAAAACCAGGCGCTACGATTTGTAGACGGAAGCGAACAACGATATCAGGACTCGGCGAGCGCACTCCATCGATGGGTAATCCAGCTCAGTCTGCTGGATGAAGGTGAGATGGCGGCGATCGACCACTTCTTCCTAGCCAATCAGGGGCGATTCCTGAGCTTCGCATTCACCGACCCATGGGACGGAACGGCATACCCAACGTGCCAACTCGCAAGCGACAGCGCCGCCCTGGCATCGATCGATACGATGAAGGGCAAGACAACAGTCACGATTATAGAAGTTCGGAGCTAAGAATGCTCACCTACCCACAACTTGCAACTGGCGCGCTGACGCAGTACGGGATCGTCAAGGTACGACAGGAGCGGACCATTCAAAACACGATGGCGGACGGAAGCGTGATCGCCGTAGCCGATCCGGCAGGGGCGGCCGTGCAGTGGAAGCTGCAGTACACAGCGCTCAGCGACACGGAGCGCCAGACGCTGGAGCAATTCTTCACGGCGGCAGTGGGAACGCTGAACGGGTTTACCTTTCTGGACCCCTCAGGCAATTTGCTGGCCTGGAGCGAGGACCTGACCAATGCGGTGTGGAGCCCAGCCCCGCAGCTCGCCTTGACGGGTGCAATTCAAGACCCTGAAGGCGGCACCAAGGCGTGGCAACTGACGAATAACGGCGCCGGCGGCCAGAGCCTGACTCAGGTGCTGAACGTGCCGACGACGTATACGTACACCTTCAGCGCCTATCTGCGCGCGAACCAACCGACGAGCGCAATGCTGCAACTTGGCGGGGCGACGGCATCCGTCACGCTGTCCAATGCGTGGAGCCGGTATCAGATCACCGGAAGCGGAGACGCAACAGCGACATACATAACCCTTGGCGTCGGGGTTCCAGCCGGAGCAGTCGTGAGTCTGTTCGGTCCGCAGGCGGAAGCACAGCAAACAGCCTCCGTCTACCAGCCGAGCACCAATGGCGGAATCTACGACAATGCACGGCTGCAAAGCGATTTCCTGACGGTTACGACGAGCGGCGTCAATCGACACTCGGCAACGGTGAACATTCTGTACTATGCAAACAATCTCTGAGCTGAAAGAACAGGCAGTCACCGAAACACCCCTGATGCTATTCGACTGCACGCTGGCAGACGGAACTCTGGAGCACTGGAGCACGCACGGAGTGACAGTAAACGGGACCGCGTACGCAGCGAAAGTTCTCCGTCACAGCGGCTTTAGCGTTCAAACAGCCTCCGACCAAGGCGTCGACGGCAGCCCCACGATCGCAGTCTTGCTTGCAAACGCAGACTCGCACTTTTCTGAGCTGGAAATCGCAGTCGGATGGCGGGGGGCGCTGCTGACCGGTAGTTTCGTCTTCTACGACCTCGTAAACAATGCTCCAGTCACTGACGCGGCCGTCGTTTTCCAAGGCATTTGCAATCCGCCCGATCAAATTCAGGAGTCCACGTTTCGGCTGTCCGCAACCAACCGCATGAGTTTACAGCGGCTGTGGCTGCCGGAGGTCCGCATTCAGACGAGGTGCCCCTGGGCGTTTCCATCCACCCCGGCGCAACAACTTGAGGCAGTGAACGGTGGCACCGACGGGCAATACTCGCTCTTTTACCGGTGCGGTTATTCAGCAGGTCAAACCGGCGGCACCGGAAACCTAAATAACGGAACTCCGTTCACCTCGTGCGGCTACGTCATGAGCGACTGTCAGGCGCGAGGCATGCAGCTACGATTCGGCGGACTGGACTACGTCCCGCCGGCGATTGAAGTGCGCCCGTATGGAAAGAATTCAGAGACGTCGGCGCTGTCCGTCAACCAAGCACGATATAACGACTATGTCCCTATGGTGTACGGGACAGCTTGGTACTACCCCTTAGTCACCTTCGCGCGAAACGACGGAAATCTGACGCGAATGGAAGTGCTGCTTGGCATCGGGCAGATGCAAGGTGTCGTCACGGTCCTGGTGAATGGGATTCAGATACCGCTGGGCGTATCCGGCACGAACATGACGGGGACGGGGTGGTACAACGTCATGACACTGGGAACGCGGGACGGGGCATTCGATCCGAACTTTACTACCAGTAACGGGCAGCCGGCCGGGGACCCGTACGGAAGCATGGCTTACCTTTCCGTGGTGGTGCCCAACAGTATCGCCAACGGCAACACTCTTCCGACGGTGGAAGTCCTGGTACAAGGGCTCCTAATACCCGTATACAACCCAGACGGAACATTTGACAGTAACGCATTCAGCGCCAATCCAGCTTGGATCCTGTTGGACGTTCTAAGCCGCAGCGGATGGTCGGCCAACGAAATCGATCTAGTGAGCTTCGCGACAGCCGCGGCTTATTGCGATGAGCAGATCAACACGGTCGATCTCAATGGGAATGCCATCACGATTCCGCGGTTTCAGGTCAATCTCGTGCTCCAAAACCGCCGGAGCGCCGGCGACATGGTTCGAGGGATTCGCAACGCCGCGCGGCTTTACCTGACCTATGGGCCGGCCGGAATCCTCCAGTTAGTGGTGGAGAACTCGCTAGCCTTGCAGCAGCCGACACAGTCGCCCACATCCAACAGCACGACGCAGTTAAACGGCGGCTGGCCGGTTTATGAATTCGGCGACGGCAGCACCGGCGTTTCCGGGATCTTGAGAGACCAAACCGGAGCGGCAAGCGTTACGGTTACCTCACGGAGCGTTGCAGATACACCGAATTGCTACACGGTAGAGTTTCAAGACGCGCTCAATGGTTATCAGCAGGACAGCTACACGGTAGTGGATCCGGACGACGTTGCACTGACCGGACAACAAACCAGCGCTAGTCTGCTGGCGCTAGGCCTTCCGAACTACGACCAAGCAGCGAGGATCTTGCAGTTCACCCTCGCCAAGACCCTTAGCGGAAATACATACATTCAGTTCGATACCAGCATCAAGGCCTTTGGAATTCGGCCCGGCGACATCATCACCGTTACCTATCAAAAGGAAGGCTTTAACCGGCAACCGTTCCGTGTGTACAAGATATCGCCGGCAACCAACTATCGGACGGCGACTATCTACGCGCAGATCCAAGATGACGCCTGGTACTTAGACACGAACGGGCAAAGTTCGGCCGCGCCAGGCACCACGAATCCATCCCAGGCGGGGATTGGTTCGCCCAAACCGCTCATGGGTGCGGTGCTGGATGCGTATGGCGACGTCGAGTTTGGAGTAACCGAAACGGACACGGTCGCGACCGACGGCACCACTCAAATGTACGTCCAGTTGACTTTCGACCCGCCTTCGACGAGTTCGTCGAACGGGCCTGGAATACCGCTGGTGAACTATGCGGCAACACTTGGTACGGGCGGCACATTGGCGAGCGGGGAAATCCTGTACTACGCGGTTTCCGGAGTCGATGGCTCGGGTAACGAGGGCGGCCTTTCGTTCGTGGTGACGGCGGTCATACCACAAGACAATAGCAGTGTAACCCTTTCAGGCTTGAGTTTCACGCCGGGAACCGCATCCTTCAACGTATACCGCGGCGTTACGCCAGCCAACCTGCTTCGGATCGCGACGACCGTGCCGCTGGCGACGAGCTTTACCGACACCGGGCCAAACCCGCAATTGGTGCCCCCGCCAGACCCTAACTTCGACCACGCGAACTTCTACTGGAGAATGGAAGTTCAACCCGAGACCGCGGCGACGATATACACGAGCAACACGATTGGCAACGGCGACCTCGAAATGACGGCGAATCAGTATCGCGGCCTGACCGTGCGCATCACGCGGGGCACGGGAGCAGGGCAAGAACAAAGCATTGCCGCTAACGGCACAACGGTGATTACGACGACCGCGCCCTGGATCGTTCCGCCGGATGCCGGCAGTTATTTCGTTGTAGCCGAAAGCGGGTGGAATTTTGGTGCGCTGACCCAAAGTAGTCCCGTTTCCTTCCAGATCCCCAATCTGGGGGGCGAGACCGTCCACTTGACCGGGCGTGCCGCGAACGTCTTGAATCAAGAGCAGGACCCGACACTGGCGATTGTGACGCGGTGGCAGATTGGTGGTGCGGCGGGCGGAGATTCCGCAGCGCCTTTGGTGCCTTCATTTGCGCTGAACGCCGCGTCGAACGGCGCTGCAGTCTTGAGTGGGATTGGATTCGCGAGTTTGGAGAACACGGACTCCATTTCGTCGGCAACAGTGACGTTGCACTATTGGAACGAACTAAGCTCCACGCCAGGTACGACGCTTGCCAACAGCATGGCGGCGACCGACACGGTTTTGACGCTGACTGTTGCAGGCAGCGCGGCAACGGGAAGCATACTGCAAATCGACGGAGAGATTCTGACGGTTACGGCGGTGGCCAACAACGGAACGGAGTACAGCGTGACGCGAGGGTCGGACGGGAGCCCGGCGTCGGCACATAACGCTGGGGCCGTAGTCTACCAACTGAGCTCCATGACGGTGATTGTGCCGTTTCCCGAAGGGTTCTTTGGAAGCCCGTATTGCGGAAGTTGGAGCTACCCGATTCTTTTACCGGATGTGAGAATCGGCGGCGCCGAGCTGTGGGTCACGAATCGAATTGGCAATAGTCCAACTGCCAGCGTTTGTTTCACGAACACGGTTGACGAGGGATTGCGAACCTTGAGCGGAGGTCAATACTCCATACAGGTGGATGGCTGTTTGGCTATCGATCAGTTCGCCGCGCCGGCTCTGGTTGTTGATACATCGCACTCCGTGCGAGACGTTTTCGGGATTCTGGGTACGGCCGCGGACGTAGCAGTCAACTTGCAACTGAACCTCAACGGCGCATCGTGGTGCCAGCTCAGCTTTGCCGCTGGGGCGATTGTCTCAACCACAGTGGATGGGTTTGGCCTGCCGGTGCTCACCGCGGGAGCACAGCTAACACTTTCGGTGCTGTCGGTGGGGCAAACCTATCCGGGCGCGGACCTGACCGTGATCGTGCGACTCTGATGGGCGTAACCCTCTCAAAACTGACGCCGAACCGCGATCTCCAGTGCTATTTTCAAGAGCCCACGGCGATTGCGGCGTTGAGCCGGACTAGCCCGAACGGATTCACCGTATCCGGGTGCTGGCGACAGCAATTCGACTGGGCCGTGGTGGAATGGAACCGTGACAATGTGTTCGAGCATCCAGCTCTCCGGAACCTACCGGATGGCGATCTCAGCGGATTGGTGCTGGCGTACCAGGAAACCCGGGCCAATTGCATCGCTATGGACTCCACCTGGTATCCGACAGTCGACTGGCCGTATCTTCGAATCTGGGCGGACGCTGGAGCTACAGAAACCGTTTACAAGGTTCCGCTGATCAACTATGCTACTGCGATCGGCAGCGATACGCCGGCGACAGCGCAGATGACCCTTCAAGGGACTATAACCGCACTAGACTACATCGAGCTGGAGTGGCTTGACCAGCATTTCAACTACCAGGTAACCGGAAGCGACGATCTCAGCAGCGCGGCGACCGAACTCGCGGCGATCATTAGCGGCTTCTATGTAAGCGGCGCGTCGGAGGTTAACGCCACCGCGAAAGGGGCGGTCATCACCTTGACCTACTACGGCTCGGCGGGCGCGAATGGTAACACTGTAGGCGTCTACGGCACCGTTCATGGCGCCGGAACAGAAACGTGGAGTCCCGCTTGTACGTTGTTCAGCGGAGGCGTTTCGCCAGAGAGTTGGCAGGTAAACCTGAAGTTCAGTGCACTCCAGGGGTATCAAGTTAACTCAGATGGGTCGCTGACAGCGGTTTCCGGGATCCCGACAACAAACGTGCGGAAGTTGCGCTGGACCTGGGCTGCCGACGTGCAGGCAGCGAGCTTCGAAAGAAGTGAGTTTTCAGTTGTTGTGGCGAACTGGACTGTTAGCGGAACCAATCTTACATACAGTGTGGCGGGTCCGGGTAGCCGACGAATTGAGGACGATTCGACCGAACTGGTGTATACGGGATCATGGGCAAGCTCGATCGGCAATTTTTCCGGCGGCTCGATTCATTACACGACGAAAACGGCGGATTCGGTGCAGTGCCAATATACGGCTAACGCGCAGCACACCTTGTATTTGGGCACGCGGATGGCTGGCAACGTCGGAACCGCCGACGCGCAGATCGATACGGGCGATCCGATCGCGTTGAATCTGGAGATGGCTGGAGAGGACGTATTGGTACGCGTTGCACTGGGTGAGTACGCGGCTGGAACTCATGCGGTAAGGATCACGAATACCGGTGCGGGCGGAACCTACTTTTATTTTGACTTTCTGGAACTCGCAATTCCGACAGATGCGTTACCGAACTTCAGTGTGACTCCGAAGACCACGGCGGCCACGGACTGGGATACGAATCACGCGCTGGCACTGGCACCGGAGCGCACGGCGTGGTTGATCGACACGCTCGGATTTCAAGGCAGGGCGAATCATTATGCCGGTGCCCTCTGGTTTTACGAGCTGGTGTGTCCCGCGAATCAGTACGCATCGGGCACGGCCACGTTCGCAGGAGTTCCAACATTCGGCGGGACTACGGAACTGGTGTTGGACGGGACCACAATCAGCCATTTGAACCTGATTGGCGATACTGCCGCGAGCATTGCCACGTGCTTCGCGCTGCTGATCAATCAGGGCTCGACGGCAGTATGGGCGACGGCTAGCGGAGCTACGCTCACCATCATGGCGCGGGTCCCTGGAAGCGCGGGCAACAGCCTGACCGTGTCTGCCACCACGGGGGATTCGACTTTCACCGCCAGTGTCAGCGCGACCACATTGACCGGGGGGACGGATGGCACTTGGCTGACTGACCTCACGGCCGTGCCGAGGCTCAACCGCGCAGCACGGGACTGGACGAGTAGTTTTCTGACGGCGCTTAGGGGATATGGGATCGAATCTACGGTCTCTTTCAGCATGGAATTGGGCAACGGCGACGATACGCCGACCGCGGGCATCGCCCAGTGCTATCCCGACGGAACCGCGGTGTGGGTAAATACACCCGCGCTGCAGACGAATTTCAGCCCCGCGAGCCTAGCGTTTTGGCAGCAAGTTTACCTGGACATGGCTAACCTCATGGCCGCCGTGGGTGTGACTCCGTACCTGCAATTCGGAGAAGTCCAGTGGTGGTATTTCGCCTCGGCCCAGTACGGGGGCATGCCATTTTACGATACCTACAGCACTAGCACTTTCCAATCGACGTATAACAAGGCTATGGGGATCATCACGAGTGAGGATGCCGACCCCACGCAGTATCCGGACGAATGCCAGTTTCTGCCGAGTCTCATCGGGTCATTTACCAGCTCGATCCGGGCGTTTGTGCATCAGACACAACCGGGGACGAAATTTGAAGTGCTGTATCCTCCGGACACGAATGATACAGCGCTGGACACGATCATCAACTATCCGGTCAACGACTGGACCCCGGCAAATCTATCTTGCCTGAAGACGGAGAACTTCACGTATACGGGAGACAGGGATCTTGACGCCGCCCGAACATCGATTAATCTGCCGGGGATAAATGGATTTCCGGCGTCCCGGAGCAGCCACCTTATCGGTATCGGCGACTACACGACGCCGTGGCAGCGCGAATGGAGTCTTACGCTGGCAGGGGGCGATGAATCCGCCGTATTGTTCGCGTTGGACCAGTTCTGCCTGATCGGATATAGTCTGCCTATAACGCCACCCACTCGGCGTTCGTGGTATATAGGCGGTTAGCGCACCCTCGGCGAACGCGCTCCTTGACGGTCGCTGGAGGCCAAACTGGCGCCCGAATCGATTGCCAGACCCGGCTCCAGAGCGAGATACCCGCAGCCAAGAACCACCAGAAACATCGTAAGCACCTCGGAGTCCCCCAGGTTGTATTCGACCACGCCCTCGACCAGCGTGGCTAAGATGACGGCCACGGCTCCATGAAGCAGGAATCGGCGGTTGGCGGGAGCACGCGGGAGTTTGCGGAGGCCGCGAGTGAAATCGACCAACGCTTGCGCCAGGAGCCACATCATCATGAGCATGGTGGGAATTCCACGGTCGGCCGCATATTGCAAGTAGATATTATGAAGGTGGCCATAAAAACCGACCGGCAGCGGGCGAGGAATATCGGCGGGCACGGAATCAAGAAAGTGAAGTTTAACAACGTCGGGTCCGAGGCCGAGCAGCGGATGCTCCTCGATGAGCCGGATCCCGGTGCGCCAAGCGGCCCAGCGAAAGCCGTTGGAATCGTTCTTGCCTGGGCGGACGACGCTAACCTCACGCTCGCGAATGGCCGCTGGCGAGATCAAGAAGGCGAGCAACGCCAAGACGGGCACGGCCAGCACCAACTTGCGCTTCCACGACCATAACAGATACATTCCGGCGACCGCCGTCGCAATCCAGACGCCACGCGTCTCGGCGAGACAGAGCGCCAAGGCCATCAAGGCCGCGGCAGTCGCGGAAAGCCACCATCGGTGGCGCCCTCCCGGAGCGAACAGAACAAACGCAGAAAGCATGATCAACGCAAACATCTGTTCGGCCGAGTACGTGTTCCAATGGCTCGTGAACCCGGTGATGCGCCGTGCGACGTAATAGTCGTAGAAAGCCTGCCCCAGGCGATGAGCCTCGCGAACTCTGGCGGCGAACTGCAAGACACCCAACGATGCGGTGATGGCGCCGAATCCCGCCCAGAACAGAAAGATCCCGCGAATCCATGGAATTTCCCGCAAGAGGGAAAACACGATCAGCAACTCGCCGAACACATAGAATTTCTTGATTTGCGGGAACCCGACTGCAAATTGGCCATTTGCCAGCCAGGAGACGATGGTGCCGAGCATGAACAGCGCCAGCGGCAGACGAATCCGGGGGAGGCGAACCGTTTCCCCGGAAAGGAGCAGCCCGGCGAGCGCCAGCCCCAGCAGGATCTGCGACGCAGCAATGGAAAAGAGAATGGCCGCCGCGGATGCGAATGTCAGCCATCGCGCGGCCACGGCCCAAAAAGTTCGCGGCAAGCTCATGGGAACTGAGATTTCAGTATGACAGAGCTTGCCGGACCCGGTTGTGCCCGGCGGTCGGAACCCTAGTCGGCTCTGTGGTTCGTTTAAGGGGCATTCACCGCCTGCGCCGGCACCATCTCGATTCTGCCGTCGGTCCCAACGCGGAGGCCCATGGCGAGCACGGAACCCGATCCACTCACCACGAGCGTGCCTTGGGTACCACCGAACCCGGCCGCGGACTTCGACATAGGGATGGCGCCTTGCTGTCCTGCTGGTATCGCGATCTGGCCGGAGCCAAGAGCCCTGCCGGTGTTGTCATAAATGGACAGGGACAGATTGAGAGAACTGGCGCTGGGATTGTACAGGTATGCCGCGGTAGTGGCGCCGGACGTCGCGTTGAACGGCATTACGAAAGGCAGCGTCAGGGTGGCGGACGGCGCGACCTCATCCACACCGACCTGCGCCATGATTGCCAGCTTCTTCGACGGGTCGCCCGATTGCAGGATGGCGAAACCTTGTTTCGACGGGCTCGAGGTTCCGGAAGTTACCACTACCGTTACACCGTCGGCCGGTAGAATCAGATTCTGCCACGCCGTCGTCGATGCGCCCACGGGCAGAGGTAGAGACGCACCGTTCTCGGAGAAGAAGGCGATGGATGCATTGGTGGCGGTAGCATGAGGGTTTAGAATCGTGAGAGTAGTGCTCACGCCGCCGCCGTCCGCGACAAGGGGCACCACTACGATAGGGCCGCCCGACACCGGTGCCGGAACGGTCACGGTCACGGTCACGGCGATCGACACGCTGGCCGTGCCTGAACTGACACTGATCGTACCGCTGTAAGTACCGGCTGCACTGAAAGCCTGAGTGTTATAGGTAACTCCGAACGTAGCAGGCTTTCCCTGTGCCGCGGTAGCGCTGGCGGCGGAAAGCGCGATCCAGGTCTGGCTGGCTTTGAGAGTAAAGACCGTCGCCGCCGGAGCGGTGCTGGCGAGCGTGACCGCCTGCAGGGATGAAGTGGCCGTCCCAATGGCCCAGGTACTGGATAGAGCCGTGGGGGAAACACTCACCGTTGGCGCCGGATTGGAGCCCGAGTTGCCTGAACCGGATCCGCTGGAACTGCCCGAACTGCCGCTGCCCCCCGCCGGAGCGAGGTATTGGCTGAGTTGGGGATACGCGACGGAAAAACGGGCGTACCCGGCGGTGAACGGAGAGATCGAGCAGGCGCTTCCGGATGGCGCATAGGTCAGCGTCGCGACGATCAACTGGTCGGAAGTAAACAGCGGCGATCCCGAGGAGCCTGGCTCTACCCGTCCCTGAGTCTCCTCGATCTGGTAATACATGTTTGCCGGTGCGGTGTCGCTCCCGATCTGCTCCGCGGCGTCTGGCGTTCGGACACCGAAAGAGATGCGCGTGTAACCCGCCTCGGGATGGTGGATGCCCGTCACTGTCGTGGAGGTTGGGGTCGCGCCGGACGAAAGCGGGAGTACGCTCGTGCTGGGGTTCCACCCCAGGAATACCAGGTCGATATTGGGGATCGAAGACAACCGGATCAAGCTGTAGTCGCCTTCCTCAATGGTCCCGCTGGCGAGATAGGTCGCGCCCAAAGTGGTGGGGAGGCTGGACAGACTGGGAGGTGTCCCGCTGCAGGTGGAACTCTGGTATTTCCAGTAGACCTCCACAGTGCTCGCCATGGCCGCGCTCGAAATGCAATGGCCGGCGGTCAGGAAATACGGTTTGGAATCGTTGTTGGTATTGTTCACCAGCGATCCGCTGCAGGCGTAGGTGGCGCCGCCGTTCTCGAAAATATACATGCCCACCGACCCCGCTAAGGAGACCCAACTGGCGTAACAACTCACATCCAGCTCGCAACTGCCCGCGGACATCAGTTGCTCGACCGCATTGAGGTGCGAAAGGCGGGCTATGGTGAATGGGGGTGCTGCGCCGCGGCCGTCGGTTTCGTATTCGATCACGACCGTATCCGAAAAGATCGCATGGCTCCAAAACGAGCCGCTCCCGTCGATGCCCGCTCCCGCATATGGGCCGGCCACCTGCGAACGATCGGCGGCGTAAATCCAGACGTTGCCGCGATCCAGGTGGAAGTTCGAGAACTGAACGCGAATCCCCTGGGCGCCATCCGAGCGCAATGCCAGGCGCCACACCGCTTGGCCCGATGCCAGCGTGTCCCATGCCCCTTCGTCTTCCCACGCCAACTGCGGGCGGCGCTCCACGCCGACCAGCGTCCCACGCGGATCCGGCTCACTCACCGCGGCTTCGTCCCGGCGCAACTCCCCCAAATCGAGCGCTGCAGGCGCGCCGAGCGACGCTTCCCAGCTCGGCGGGCGCGCAGTTTCGCCGGCCACCTCCGTCACTCTGTGGTGGACCAGCGGGCCGAGCGGGTTCACCTGAGCGTGCAACGCCAACGGCAGGAAGGACAGTACGGCGATCCCGCCTGCGAGCGTTCGGCAAGATTTGGTCATACGTAAGACTCATCGGATCGCCGCGGTTTGGCAGCGACTGAGTCGCGCCTGACAGTATGCTGAATTAAAGAGCTGATTACCTGTAATTATCGGTTGGCGAAGCGCTCTGCCGGCAGTGAGTACTCCATGAAGGTAATCGGTACAATGGGTACCTGACAAATCAGGCGTATCTGGAATAAACTCGAGACACGGCATGTTGTCGGCAGGCGATCATTCCACGCTTCTGGAGCGGCACTTCGAAAAGGAAGCCGCTTTCTGGCGAGAGATTTACGCCCAATCCACGTTATACGGCGAGCTTTACCGCCGGCGGCTGGCCACGGCCCTAGACCTTATCGCCTCGGTCGACTTGCCGGCCGGCGGACGCGCCGTTGAGATCGGTTGCGGAGCCGGCATGGCGACCGTAGCCCTGGCCAAACGCGGCTGGCGCGTGGAGGCGGTGGACATCGCTCCGCGCATGGTCGCACAGACTCAAAGCGCAGTGGAAGCGGAACGGCTTTCCCATCTCGTCCGGGTGCGGCGGGGCGACATCAACCGTCTCGATCTACCACTCCGCTCTTTTGACCTGGCCGTGGCCGTAGGCGTGCTCGAATGGATGCCGCGGCTGGACGAACCGCTGGCCGGGCTTGCGGCGATCCTGAAACCCGGCGGGCGCCTGATCGTCAATATCGACAATTCGCGCGCCTTGCACTGTTGGCTGGATCCGCGCCTGCTGCCGATAGCTGGCCCGGCCAAACGCCTGGCTTTGACCGCCGCCCGCCGTTTTCGCTGGATCGGCGACGAACCGCGCCCCACCACTTGCTCGCGCTCCCGGCTGCAGCGGGCCTTGCACGCCGCCGGATTCTCGCCGGCAGTCGAACATACCTTCGGTTTTGGCCCCTTCACGTTCCTGGGGCACCCCCTCTTTTCGGAGGCTCGCGGCCTGCGGCTCGACCGGCGATTACAATCGCTCGCCGACCGCGGTGTGCGGCTGCTCCGCCGTGCCGGATCGACCTCGGTCGTGCTGGCCCGAAAGGCGGACGATCGTGTTTGATGGCTCGACTCCGGTGCTGGTAGTCCGCTGCTCGCGTCCCGGAGGATTGGCGGTCACGCGAACCCTGGGCCGGCTGGGTGTGCCGGTCTTCCACCTGGACGCGCACCGCGCCGCGCCCGCTTTCCATTCCCGCTATTCGCGTGGCCGCTTCCGTTGGGACGTGGAAGCGCATTCGCCGAGCGAGTCCCTGCGGTTCCTGTCCGGTGTCGCGGGAACCATCGGACGGCGGGCGATACTGATTCCCACTTCCGACGGGACGGCGCTGTTCGCCGCCCGCCACGCCGCGGCGCTTGAGCAGCACTTCCAGCTTTGCGGTCCCACGGCGGAGCAGGCCGACGCACTCACCGATAAACGCCGCATGCAGGCATTGGCCTCCGCCGCCAGCGTTCCGACCGCGATCACCACCTTCCCGCGCTCGCTGGCGGAAGCGCTGGCCCAACTCGAAACGGTCCGCCTGCCGCTGCTATTCAAGGGCGTTACCGGCAGCAGTCTGGCCCCGGCCGGCGGGCGCAGGATGTTCCTCGTCCGGACCCGCGAGCAACTAGCCGCGCTCTTTGCCGCGCATCGGCCCGGTGAATCAAATCTCATGTTGCAGCAATACATCCCGGGCGGTGAAGATGCCAACTGGATGTTTAACGGCTACTTCGACCGGGCCGGCCGCTGCCGCATCGGATTCACCGGCCGCAAGCTGCGCCAATATCCAGCCTACTGCGGGCTCACCAGTTTAGGTGTGCTGGCCGACAATCCGGCCGTGCGCGACTTGGCCGCCGGCTTCCTCGCGCGGATCGGTTATCGAGGTTCGGTCGACATGGATTTTCGCTTCGACCGGCGCGACGGCACCTACAAGCTCCTCGACGTGAACCCACGCGTGGGCGCCACCTTCCGCCTGTTCGTCGATGGCAACGGCAACGACGTCGTCCGCGCGATGTATCTGGATATGACCGGGCAAACCATTCGTCCGGCCGCGCCGTGCCATGGCCGCAAGCTCCTGATCGAAGATTGCGACCTGCTGAGTTCGGCGCGCTATTTCCTCGACGGCCGGCTGGGCCTGAGAGAATGGTTCCGCTCTCACCGGGGCGTCGACGAGCGCGGCATTCTTGCGGCTGACGATCCGGCACCGGCATTCTGGACCGCGCTTCGCAACCTGGGGGAGCTTTGCCGCAAGCCATTTGCCCCCCGAGCCGGAGCGCGAACCGTCGGCTTCACCGGCTCCGGAATTTGAAGGCAGCCAACTTGCCGGCTCCCGTACCGGATCGATCCCAAACCCGCGTGCCGGATTCCCAGAGCCGGCAGCCCCGGCCCGCACGGGCGCTAAAATGGTGACAGGTCCTTATGCTGGATATGCTCAAGCAGGCCCGCGCGGCGTTCTCGCTCCTCAATCCTCAGGAGGTGCTGCACCGCGCGCGAATTCCGGTGCGGATTGGCCTGGTAGCGGCCCACCCGTCAGACTATACGCAGTTGGAGGAATTCCTGGGGTGCCCGCCGGGAGATTCGGGCCTGTTCCGCGCTTCCGATCCGGTGATTCCCGACGACGTGGAAGTGGTCCTGTGCGCGCCCGGCATCGACGCCCCGCGCGGCGCTTTCGGATTTCACCCCGAGGACCCCATTGCCACCGTCGTCGAGATCCTCAGCCAGCGCGAAGAGTTCGAGTTGGCTTTGGCGCGCCGCTTTCCTGTGTTCCGTAAGACCGTGGTGGATGGAATCGTACATGCCGTTGCGAAGGAAAACGCCTTGTTTGCGATTACCACCGCGCTGCCCGACATTTTGCCCAACCTGATCGAGTTGCCCTGGGCAGTCGGAGAGTGGGCTTCGGACACGGCGTTTCTGACCGTCAACCAGGTGCGCATGGCTTTTCAAATCGCCGCCGCTACCGGCCGCGAGGTCGGCTTCCAGCACCAGAAGACCGAGATCCTGTCGATTGCGGCCGGCGCGTTCGGCTGGCGGACCATCGCCCGTGAGTTGGCCGGCAAGATCCCTTTTGGCGGTGGATTGATCCCCAAAGGAGCGATCGCCTATGCCGGCACGTACGCCGTGGGCAAGGGCTTGGAGAGGCTCTATGGTGGCGGCCGCGGGTTGACGCGGAGCCAGTTCCGCGAGCTGTACCATGGCGCTCTCGACCGGGGCCGGCAAGTGGCTGGCAAACTGGTCGGCGGAGCCCGCCAGCCCGGCACATTGGCGTAAACCGGACGCCCGGGCGGCACGTCGTACAATGGGAGAGTTTCTTAGGGAGATTTATGCGCCTGCTATATCTGGTGATGGGCCTGGCCCTGGCGACCACCGCTTTCGCCGACGTCATCACTCTCAAGAATGGCCGCGTCATCAACGGCACCTATCTGGGCGGTTCGCCCCGCCAGGTCAAGGTCGAAGTGGCCGACCAGATCATGACACTGGAAGTTTCGGATATTGCCCGCATTGACTTCAGTGGTGCCGGCAACAGTTCAAACGCACCGGCCAGCGATCCCAACCAGCCCACCCTGCGGAGAGCCCAGCCCCAGTCGTATCCCCAATCCTATCCGAGCGATAGCGGCCAGCCGACGCTACGCCGGGCGGAAACGGCGTCGTCTTCTTCTTACCCGTCTTCCTCACCCGGTTCCGATGATCCCGACCGTCCCACGCTCAAGCGCAGTACCACCATCTTGCACCCGGACGACGATAATTCCGTCTCGTCGCCTTCGAACGGTCCCGCACCGCCGCGCGCTCCGGTGGAGCTTCCCGCCGGCACCAGCATCTCCGTGCGGATGATCGACGCTGTGGATTCGAGCCAGGCTACCGTCGGACAGACCTTCCGTGCCAGCATTTCCGATCCGCTTACTTATAACGGGATGACGCTGGTTCCCCGCGGCGCCGATGCCGTAGTCAAGCTGGTGGATGCGCACGATTCCGGCAAGCTGACCGGGAAGGCCGACGTCACTCTGTCGCTGTGGTCGGTGAAGGTGGATGGCAAAATGGTGGACGTCAACACCCAGACTATCTCCAAGCTAAGCGACGCGGGGAAGGGCACCAAGACCGGAACCATGGCCGGCGGCGGAGCGGTGGCCGGCGCTATCATCGGAGCCATCGCAGGCGGCGGCAAAGGTGCCGCCATCGGCGCCGGTAGTGGAGCGGCCGCCGGTACCGGCGTGTCTGCGGTCACCAAAGGCCCCGCCGTGAAAGTCCCCTCGGAAACCGTGCTCACCTTCTCGCTCGAGAACGCCGTCACGATCTGAGTTCGGCCGGCTTTCGGCCGCCTCTTGCCAATCACTCGCCGCAAAGCTTTCGGCGCTATTTGGCGAGGCAAGGGCCTACGGAAAGCCGGTGTTCCCGAGTGCCCGTAACACCTGGAAAAATTGGGGCCTGCCCGTCGGCTACTTCCCGTTAAGGGCCCGGC
The DNA here is from genome assembly GCA_049509915.1 of Bryobacteraceae bacterium. GTDB lineage: Bacteria > Acidobacteriota > Terriglobia > Bryobacterales > Bryobacteraceae > JBEKYD01. The sequence continues at coordinate 27,439 of JBEKZL010000013.1, forward strand.
GCCAGAGGTGTTATCCTACGCAGCAAGGTATCTCTCACAACGGAGCCGCGGCCTCGTGGAACAGCCTGGAAGCTTGATACAACACGCCGTTACCGCCCTTCCGCTGGTTGTCGCTGGCGGACTGGTGTTGCTCAGTCCCGCCGCTGCCGTCGCGACCCTGGCCCACCCCGCCACTGCGGGGGCTGCCGCCGCATTGATTGCAAACCTGGGGCCGAACCTGGCCGCCGCCGGGCTCTCCGCCCTCTGCAAGCCCCGCCGCTTCCTCGCTGGAAAGGAACACCAGGAGCACCTGGCCAATCACGACATCCTCCGCCTTGTCCGCAAAGCTTGGGCGGAGGCTGCCGCGGCGACCGTTGCCGCATACGCTGAAGCTCACGCGGGCGGTAGCGTCACCTCCCTCTCTCTGGAGTATCCCGCGCCGCCTCAGGCGTTTCTCAAGATCCTGCGCGAGGTAAAGCCGGACGACTTCGTTCCTGAGCAGGTCACCGTTGGCACCATCCGGTCGGCAATCGAGGCGTCGCGCCGGTCGCTTCTGGGGGGGCCGGCCGCTCCCGAAGAAGCTGAACTGAAACAGCACGTCGAATTTCTCGAGTCCGCGCTAGTGGCCTCTGTCGTCGATACCATCGCTGGCAAACTCGACGCGAGCTCCGTCTTGCCGCCCGGCTTCAAAGACTTCGTCAGCGGCCAGGACCCGCGCTCGCAAGGCGGGATACTCAGCCAGCTTTGCATCTACGTCGCCCTGCATCTCAAGACCGACGACCGCGCTCAGACCGCCGTGCTGCACTTCACCCTGCAGGACGTTTCGGACCGTCTCGTGGACATGCAGAAAGTCCAGCGGCAGATCTCGGAGTTCTGCAAAGAAATCTACCGGTCGCGGAACGAGTCGCAAAAGGCCGTGCTCGAAGCCTTCGAGAATCAAGTTCAGATCCTGGCCAAGACGATCGAAGGCCAGATCGCCCTAGCCTTCAACGAATTCGTCCGCCCTCGTCTCGACCCGCCTTTCGCCACAACGGGCGCCAGGCTCGCATCCCCTTTCACCTACCGGGCTCGCTGGACCCCGCTCGTCGGCCGGGAACCTGCCATGGACGCTCTTGTCCGCTTTCTCGGCGATCCCCGTCGCGGCGCCTGGACCGTGATCAGTGGGCCCGCCGGCACCGGGAAAAGCCGCCTCGCCGCCGAACTCATTGCCATGGCATGCGACCCCGCGGCCGGCTCCGCCGAAGTGCCAATCGGCCGGTGGCGGGCCGGCTTTCTGCAGCGCGATAACTGGCTGAAGGACGAAGCCCGGAAATGGTGTCCCGACGCCGACACGCTGATCGTCATCGATTACGCCGGGGACCTCGATCATGAGGAACTATCGAATTTTCTGGCGGCGCTCAACGGTAAGGGCGGCCCGGCGGGTTGCGCCATCCGCGTCGTGCTGATCGATCGCCTGCCTCCGGATAGCGACCTCGGTCTTGTCTCGCGGCTTACCCACGGAAAGGACCGCGGGGGCGAGATTCTTGACGCCCGTTGGGTCTCCGCGGGCGGAACGGCGAGCCGCCCGGACACGGACGCCCGAACACGCGGCGAAACCTACTCCAGCCGCTTCGGTGCGAGGTCGGGCAACGAACCACGCGAGGACCCGTTGGCCCTCCTGCCCGTTGCCGAGCCAAGCGCGCTCGACATCGCCGCTGCATGGGCCGGACGCAAATGGACCAGCGCCGTAGCCGAGCGGCTGCAAGAGGCGATGCGCGAGGATGCGGAACTCGCCCGGCCTCTCTTCGCCGCGCTCCTCGGGCACGCCGTCGGGACCGATGGCCTGCCGCCCGGAGAGTTGAATCCCGTCACCGTGGCCGATACCGCGCTGGCCCATCAATTCCGCGCCCTCGAGACCGGCGCGGGCGGCCACTGGGAACAGGCCAAGAAACTTCTCGCGCTGGCCACGGCGGGCCAGGGTGTTTCCGAAGAGGCCCTGTTCGAGGATATGGAGACGGTCCGCGGCCTGACCGGCGAGCCGGCCTTGTCCGAAACAGCTCTGGAAGAATTGCAGCGCAACCTCCGGCTCTTCGGTGGGACCGCTCCTGGCGAACTGATACCACCGCTCCAACCGGACTTCCTGGGCGGCCTTTTCGTACTGAGGAGCGTTCTCCGTCTCCCCACGGCGCTCGCTCCTGCCAAAGCGGATCTCCTGATGTCCCTGGCATGGAAACTCGGCAGGAACCCCAGCGAATTCCTGGCTCGTTTGGCGTCCGACTTTGTCGGGCGCGCCGGCCAGTTGGCATCGGCCGCCACACGGGAGGGCGCGCACCCGGACGCGCGCCGGGTCAACGGGCTGCTTGTCCGGCTCATTCTCAGCGCGGCGACCCCCGAGGCCTTGCGGCGGGGCGGATCGGGCGTTCTCGCCGCCGCAATTCAACGGGTCTGAGGTTGGTGAATCGGATATCGCCGCGGACCTGATGAATACCGTGGAAGCCGCTTACGCGAAGCCTGGCCTCGAGCTCGACCAGTTCGACTTGGCCGCGGCTTGGTTTGGCTACGGCTTCTTACCGGACCGCGCGGATCAAGCGCTGGCCCGACTAAGGGAATTAAACGTGGCCGAGGGGTCCCACGCGCGGGCCGCTCTCGCTGCTGCCCTCGTCAACCGCTCCATCGATCTTGCCAACGCCCAGCAACTGCCCGAATCCGGCAAGTTGGTGGAGGAACTGCGCCAACTGCACCGCAACTTCCCTGAACCTGCTGTCCGCAGGCCGCTGGCGATGGCCCTCTTCAACCGCTCCAACCACCCTGCCAACGCGCAGCAACTGCCCGAATCGGGCGCGCTGGTGGAGGAACTGCGGCAACTGCACCGCGAATTCCCTGAACCCGCTGTCCGTGAGCAACTGGCGAAGGCCCTGTACAACCGCTCCAACCACCTTGCCGAGGCCCAGCAACTGCCCGAATCCGGCGAGCTGGTGGAGGAACTGCGGCAACTGCACCACGACTTCCCTGAGTCCGCTGTCCGTGAGCAACTGGCGAAGGCCCTCTACAACCGCTCCAACCACCTTGCCAACGCCCAGCAACTGCCCGAATCCGGCGAGCTGGTGGAGGAACTGCGGCAACTGCACCGCGAATTCCCTGAACCCGCTGTCCGTGAGCAACTGGCGAAGGCCCTGTACAACCGCTCGTTCCACCTTGCCAACGCCCAGCAACTGCCCGAATCCGGCGAGCTGGTGGAGGAACTGCGGCAACTGCACCACGACTTCCCTGAACCCGCTGTCCGTGAGCAACTGGCGAAGGCCCTCGTCAACCGCTCCATCGATCTTGCCAACGCCCGGCAACTGCCCGAATCGGGCGAGCTGGTGGAGGAACTGCGGCAACTGCACCGCGACTTCCCCGAACCCGCTGTCCGCGAGCAACTGGCGAAGGCCCTCGTCAACCGCTCCATCGATCTTGCCAACGCCCGGCAACTGCCCGAATCGGGCGAGCTGGTGGAGGAACTGCGCCAACTGCACCACGGCTTCCCCGAATCCGCTGTCCGCGAGCGACTGGCGAAGGCCCTCTTCAACCGCTCCAACGACCTTGCCAACGCCCAGCAACTGCCCGAATCCGGCGAGCTGGTGGAGGAACTGCGGCAACTGCACCGCGAATTCCCTGAACCTGCTGTCCGCAGGCCGCTGGCGAAGGCCCTCAACAACCGCTCCAGCCACCTTGCCAACGCCCGGCAACTGCCCGAATCCGGCGAGCTGGTGGAGGAACTGCGGCAACTGCACCGCGACTTCCCCGAATCCGCAGTCCGCGAGCTGCTGGCGATGGCCCTCATGACGGCGGCCTTGCTTTGTTATCTGAGCGATCCCGGTCAGCTTCCCTCGGCCCTCGACCGGGTCCAGGAGGTCCGTCAGTTATGGGAACAGTTCGCGGAACCTGCGCTATGCCAAGCGCTCTCCTACGGCCTGCGGAGACTGTCACAGTTGTTGGAGCACCAGTTCCCAGACGGCCTTTCCCAGAAGCTGGCCGAAGAGGCCGATAACCTCCCCTGCTAAGTGGCCTGTCAGGAAATAACCATGCCATTTCGACGTGGCGCACGCACTCGTGCGTGCCGCGTCGGCACTCTTGCCGACGCCCGGCGTAGCATGCGCTAGCGGGTGTCGAGAAAGTCTCGAGCTGCTGAGGTCGTAAAATTTGAGTTGAGCCGCGTTTTGGAGTTTGTGGGGCAGGCCCTCGGCCTCCCAGGCCGCCTGCCGCGTCCCCACGATCCAAACGTGTTTCCGAATAACCCCTTCCCGAACCCCCGCCTGCTGGAGCTGCTTGGCCCCAACCCGGCGGTCTGGGAGGCCGCCGCAGGCCGAGGGCCGGCTAGGAGGCCTGGCCAGGAGGCCTGCCCCACAAGCAGTTCACCATCCGCGCCAAGGCGTAGCGAGAGCCTATGGGAGTCCCGGATATCGGTTGCCCGCCTCCCGGCCGCCATGATATGAGGGAGTGGTGAGTGGGCGGCCGTCTTAGTTCGAGTGGGACGAGGCCAAAGCGGCCGCAAATGAACGCGGCGCTCTCCCGGGAAAACCGGACAGCGAGGCGTCGATCTATCCGAGCTTGTGACCGAAGTGCTGAGGCGTGATATCGAGATCAACGAGGCGTCGAAGTAGGAGACGACCAGCCGGCTCAGGGTGCCAATGGCAGCGGGGTATTCGCCGCCACGTACAGCACGACGGCGATTCTGCCGGAGTCTTCCATGCGATGATACTCCAGCGGGGCGTCGCCCGCCCCTAGCCTCGTGCTTCTGAGCGGGACCTCCGCGTTGCCCACCTTGAGGCGGACGCGCTCCAGTCTAACGTGCATCGCGTTGCCGCCGCCTCCTGATTCGCTGACGTAACTCGCCTGGCCCTCCGCTCTGGAGCCGGCTTTGGCGACGACTACGCCGTCCACCTGAAGATCGCCGGCAAGCACGAACGCGATCGGTCCCGCGTTTGCCGCCGTCTTCGCGCTCAGGTCTTCGACCGAAATCAGCGTTACCGGCGTTCCTTCACGCAAAACTGGCAGGGACGTTGCCGCCGCCGCGTTTGGCACGTGGGTGGTTAGCTTGCGTAACACGAACTCTTCGGCCAGATGGCCTGCCGCTCTGCCGCCGAAACCCTCCAGGACGTTATGAAAAAGCCGCAGTTCGGTTCGCGAACTGGCGGGATAGTACAGGGTAGAAATCTCGCTGGACGCCGCGCCGCCCAGAACATCGGAATAGTCGGGCTGCCAGTGTCCGTTGTCACCCTTGCAAACGAAAGCGGTCGCGATGGCATAGAGGAATCGCGAGCGGATGCTGCCGGTGCCCTTGTAGAAGTAGCGAGGGTCCTGGTGAAAGACCGACTGGGTTAGCACGTGGCCAATCAGGGTGTTGCTCACACGGTTGGCGTACTGGGCCCCAAAACGCTTGGCATACCCTTCCGTTCCCTGGCCGAATTCGCGGTAGGTGTTCCGCTCCTGCTCAATCGCCGCGGCGATTCCGGTACCCAACAATCGAACCGGATCGATAATGGTCTTCCAGCCAAGCTGAAACTTTTGTGCGGCAGTCAGCGGAGCCGGATTCGGTTCATAGGCGACGAAGAAGTGCGGAAATATGCCTAACAGACGCTGCTGCTCCTCGGCCTTCACCTGCTCGCTCGCCAGTTCGTGCTGCGAGAGACCGACGTCTACTTTGCTGGACGACCGAGCCACTTGCAGTACGGCGGGCGGCAACGTCCGATCCTCTCCTGCAACGACCGTCACGATTGGCGCCTTCCAAACCGCGAACCCACCGGCGTTGATCGTAATCACGTAGCTTCCCGGCGGCACGGCGGAAAAGTGGAAAGCCCCGGCGTCGTCGGTGATGGTGGTGCGCTGGCTGGCGGACGCGCCAGCTTCCAACGTGACAACCGCGGCCACTACCGCCGATCCGGAACTGTCCGTCACCGCACCCTGAATGGCGCCGGCGCCGGGCGGCACATCCTGCGCAACCGCAGGTTGGGCGCATGTCGATCCTGGAGTCGACAGCATCCAGATGGCCGCCACGAAACACGGAATCACCGGGCGAAAAGTCCGTCGGCGCGCCGCTGGCCTGGTTACCGTAAGCCGGGATGTCGTCATCCGCCTCCCAGTACGATTTATAGCAGGAACCGAAAGGGGTTGTCGCCCACGCGCCCTCCCGGCTTCACCATTCGGGTTGAGCGGCGTTGCGCTGCGCCACGCGAGAATCTCCCGAGAACAAACCCCGCGCTTCCGCCACTATTCAAGTGAATTGCCATTGAGGCCGAGAAGTTTACCAGCCGGGGCGGTTCGCCTCATGGTATAAATCAAGAAAAGTCGCTTGTGTTGTCAAGATACGGAAAGAGCGGAGGGATTTCCTCGCTCCCTGCGCACACGTCCGGTTTCGCGGCGGTCTAAGGCCGCGGAGCCAGCCCGCTCTCCCCTTTTCCGCGTCGAACAGAAAGTCGAGGTATTGAGAACCGTGTTCAGGGTTCTTCCGGGATTGGTCGTAGTGGTCGCTGTCGGTTCGCTCGGGGCACAGAATGTAATCGAGACGGTGGCGGGGGGAAACCCTCCGATTACGCCTGTTTCCGCCGTTTCGGCGTCCATCGGCGATCCACCGCGGGTCGCGCTCGACGGCTCCGGCAATTTCTATTTCGGCGGCCTTCATTCGGTTTTCAAGGTCGATACTTCCGGTACCCTCACGCGCATTGCCGGTAACGGCCGCGCCGGCTACCTCGGCGATGGCGGTCCAGCTATCGCCGCCCAACTCGAATTTCCCGCCGGGATTGCCGTCGATCCCGGCGGCAACGTCTACGTCGCCGACCGCGATGCCGCCGTCGTCCGCTGCATCTCCGCGAGCGGCGCCATTTCCACTTACGCCGGCACCGGCGTCCCCGGCTATAGCGGCGACGGAGGGCGGGCCGCCTCGGCTCAATTGAGCGGCCCGCTCGGCGTCGCTATCGATGTCAATGGCAACCTCTACGTGGCCGATGCCGGCAACAACGTCGTCCGCAAAATCTCCGCCAATGGAACCATCGCCACCGTGGCCGGCAATGGCGTGCCCGGCTTCACCGCCGATAGCGTCCAGGCCACCGTCACCAGCCTCAATTCACCGGAAGGCGTGGCTGTCGATGCCTCCGGCAATCTTTACATTGCCGATACGGTCAACGACCGCGTCCGCATGGTGTCGCCCACGGGAGTCGTCTCCACCGTCGCCGGCACCGGCCTTTCGGCCGTCTACGGCTCCATCTGGGACAACACCGGCGTTTCCACCACCACCGGCGATGGCGGTCCGGCCACCGCCGCGGCTGTCGTCCTGCCCACCGACGTGGCCCTCGATTCCGCGGGGAATCTCTACATCGCCGACTACGGCAACGGCCGCATCCGTCAAGTCGTCAAAGGCACCATCAATACCCTCGCCGGAACGGCCGATGGCGCGCCCCTCGAAATCGGGCAGTTGGCCGCTTCCGAACAGCTCAACGGGCCCACCGGCCTGGCCGTGAACGCCGCAGGCATCCTCTATTTCGCCGAAGGCTCCATCGGCACCGGCTCTGGCCTCGCGCCCGGCGATTTCCGCGTCTGGGAAATCAATTCCGCCGGTGTGCTGGTAGCCGCCGCCGGCAACGGCCTCGAAAGCTACTCCGGCGATGGAGGCGCCGCCGCGGTAGCTCAATTGGACAACCCCGCGGGCGTGGCCGTCGATTCCTCCGGTAACCTCTATGTCGCCGACACGCTGAATCATCGCGTGCGGAAGATCTCACCCGCCGGCGTCATCGCCACGGTGGCGGGCACCGGCGAGGCGGGCGTTTACGGCGACGGCGGCCCCGCCACCAGCGCCCAACTGGATAGTCCGATGGGTGTTTTCATGGGCGCTAACGGTGTTCTCTATATCGCCGACACCGGCAACAACCGCATCCGCATGGTCGCCGCCAACGGGCAGATTTTCACCCTGGCGGGCAATGGCAATGCCGCCTTTTATGGCGATGGCCTCCAGGGCGCATTTGCCTCGGTGCACGCGCCCCAGGGTATCACCGTCGATGTCAATGGCAACGTCCTGGTGGCCGATACCGGCAACCAGCGCATTCGCGGCATCGCTCCCGATGGCACCATCCACACCGTAGCCGGCAGCGGCGGCCAGGGTTTTTCCGGCGACGGCGGCCCCGCTACCAGCGCCCAGCTTAACCTGCCGGCCGCCCTGGCCACCGATGCCGCCGGTAATATCTACGTCGCCGACACCGGCAACAACCGCGTGCGCGCCATCTCCCCGTTGGGAAATATCTCTACCGTCGCCGGCAACGGATCGGGTTCCGTGCTTAGCGCTCCTCAGGGAGTGGCCGTCGACGCCGCCGGCGATCTCTTTATCGCCGATACCGGCCATGGCCAGATCCGCGAAATCCCCTCCGGCGGTCAACTGACTACGATTGCCGGTACCGGCGTCTGCTGCTATTCCGGCGACGGTGGCTCCCCCGCAGCGGCCGCGTTGAACCTGCCTCAAGGCCTAGCCGTCGATGCGTCGGGCGACCTGTTTATCGCCGATACTGCCAACAGCGCCGTGCGCGCCATCGAGCCCGGCTCCAGCGCGCCCTCCATCGCCGCCGTCGTCAACGGCGCCAGCGGCCAATCCGGCGCCCTGGCTCCCGGTGAAGTGGTGGTGGTCTACGGCTCCGGACTCGGCCCCGGCATCCTCGCGGCCGCGCCCAACGGCGCCCCCCAACTGGCTAACGCCAGCCTGCTGTTCAACGGGATCGCCGGCGCCATGCTCTACGCTTCCTCCAGCCAGCTCTCGGCCGTTGCGCCGGCCGGCCTGAGCGGTTCCACGGTTACTGTTACCGCTGTCTATGGCGATGTGGAATCGCCCTCGCCGGTGCTCTCCCTGGCCCCGGCCGCGCCTGCCCTGTTCACCGCCCCGGGCGCCGGTTCCGGCCAGGCTGAAGCCCTCAACCAGAACGGCTCATTGAACAGCGCCGCCAACCCAGCCATCGCCGGCAGCACCGTTACTCTGTTCGCCACCGGCCTGGCAACCGATTCTACGCCCGTAGTCGTCGTCCAGGGCCTGACCGCGGTCGTGCAGTCGGTCTCCGCCGCCGCCCAGGGTGTCGTCCAGATCGCTGTCCAGGTCCCCAGCATCCTGACCACCGGTGCCGCGTCGGTCTTCCTCGATTCCAACGGAGTCGCCAGTCCCTCCGGCGTCACCATCGCCATTCAGTAGAAAGCCGTTCAGCCAAACCGCCCCTCATCGTGGAGCGGTCTCTTTCGGTTTGCCACGCCGGGACTCTTCCCGGCGCTTTGTCTCGACCCCCACGTTACCCAGGAAACGTCGGGCCGCCGGAGATCGCCATCCGTGCCTACCCGGTCGTAATCCAGCGTGACCCGCTGGCCGTCATCCGCGCTCTGCGTGCGGCGTGACCGTGGTCCAGCCGCACGAAGCCGCCAAACTGGGTCCGCCAACATCTAGTAAAGCCGCGGAGGTTGGCCCTTTGCTGAAACGACTGCACGGACCGACCCTTCCCACTTGCCAATGATGTCATTCCATTCGTGTGACGCAAAGTACTGATCGACGGGTTTCGCCAAGTCGAACTCCGGCATGAACAGACCGATTGCGCCTCGCTCCAGAAGGCCCTCAGGGACGACACGGCGCTCCCGCAGTATCAGGATGGGCAGGCCAAGCTGGTAACCCATTGCCGGTTCGATTTGACAATACGGGCTCGTATACCAGGCACCCTTGAGCGGGGCTTCCTCTTGGTCGGCCATATCGGTGCCAGAGTGAACGACGCCGTCGCGTACTTCGGTTCGACGAAGGGCCACGGTGATGAGCCCATTCGACTCCAGCATAAGCCGTCGAATGGCCGTCATCGGCGCGTCCATATCATAATCCGTCACTCCGAGTGTTCGGGGTTCGAGACCCCGGCCCTGGAGATAGGCCATCAGCCGGTCGATGAACGATTGCTGTGCGGCCAAGTGCGGTTTTGGGTAACTCAAAAAGACTGGGATTCTCATTCCTCTACCTTGTGAAGTTGCCTGACCCCTCCTCAGGACCTGGCCGACACAAACCCGCCGTCGCAGGCATCAAAGACCACGCTAATATTGCACCACACCTATCGCGTGGAACGAAATTTTGCCTGCAGGCATCATCGCGGCCCCGAAATCCCTTTGTAACGCAGCTTGAATTGAGGTTTCTCGCCCCCATGTTACCCTGAAACTTACCCATGAAACGCTTCCTAGCCATCGCTCTGTCGGTATGTGCTATTGCCGGTGCCGCGCCCAGAGAACCTAAGCTGGTGGTGGCCGTCGTCTTCGATCAGCTCCGTTACGACTACCTCACCCGCTACCGCTCCGAATATCACGCCGGCTTCGACCGCCTCCTCGGCAAGGGCGCCGTTTTTACCGATGCGCGCTACGATCACTATCCCACCATCACCGCCGTCGGCCACAGCACCTTCCTGACCGGAGCCACTCCCGCCATCAGCGGTATCGTCGGCAATTCGTGGTTCGACCGCGCCGAGGGGAAGTCCGTCACCAGCGTTTCCGACAGCGCTACCAAGCTGGTGGGTGCATCCGGCGAAGGATCGTCGCCGCGGCGCATGCTGGTCGATACCGTCGGCGACCAGCTCAAAATGACCAGCGGCGGAGCCTCGCGCGTCATCGGTATTTCGCTCAAGGACCGGGCGGCTATCCTCCCGGCCGGCCACACCGCCGACGCCGCCTACTGGTTTGTCGACCTCACCGGCGGATTCGTAACCAGCACGTATTACCAGGATGCGTTGCCCGCCTGGGCCCGCGGCTTCGACGCCTCCCAGCCCTGCCAGCCCTACGCCGGACAGAAGTGGCTCAACCACTCCATCCCCACTACCGGTGTCAGCCTTTGCGAAGCCGTAACCGCCAGCCCATTCGGCAACGACATGGTCGAGCGTTTCGCCGAACTCGCCCTCGAAAGTGAGCGGCTTGGCAAACGCGAATCCACCGACCTGCTGGCCGTCAGCTTTTCCTCCACCGATCTGGTCGGCCACCAATACGGCCCCGATTCGGCCGAAATGCGCGAGCTCTGCCTGGCTTCCGACCGGGCCCTGGGCAAACTCATCGACGCCGTCGAGCGCCAGGTCGGCCCCGACGGTTTCGTCCTCGTCGTCACTGGCGATCACGGCGTGGCGCCCATCCCCGAGGTCAACACCCAGCGTAAGATGCCCGGCGGGCGGTTGACCGGAAACCCCGTCGCCAAAGCCGTGGAGGCAGCCCTCACCAGGAAATATGGCGATGCCAGGTGGTTCGCCAATTCCGCTGAAACCGGCTTGTACCTGAACCTGGACGCTCTCGATTCCAAGAAAATCGACCGCGCCGAAGCCGACCGCGTGGCCGCTGAAGCCGCCCTGGCCGTGCCCCACGTCTTCCGCGTTTTTACCCGCGAGCAGCTCCTCTACGGTCAATTTCAAAACGATTCCATCGGGCGCCGCGTGGCCAATGGCTTCTTCGCCCAGCGCAGTCCCGATTTGGAGGTTCTGCTCGATCCCTATTGGGTCGCTGGCAATTCGCCTGCGTCCCATAGCACTCCTTTCGGCTATGACACCCACGTCCCGCTGGTCTTTCTTGGGGCATCCATTCGCCCCGGCCGCTACACCCAGCCGGTGACGGTCAACGACGTCGCTCCCACCCTGGCCACTCTGCTGGCCGTGGAAACCCCGGCCGGCTCGGTAGGCCGCGCGCTTGCTGAAATCTTCGTACCATAGTGGTTATGCGGAGCTACCGAGCCGCGACCTTAAGGGAGCGGTTCTTCCTACTGCCTGCCATGGCACCAGATCGGTGTGGCGCGCGATTCGGCTTCGCCCGCCTCGGCTTCTAGCAGCATGCTCTTGGAAGCCTCAGGCGCACCTTATCTTCTGCTTCAGCCCGGCGACCGGCGCTGGAGGCTCTCGAACGGGCCTTCGTGGGCGATTGGCCGCGGTGACGGCTGCGCCGTGGTGCTCGAGGGACGGTCGGTTTCACGCCTCCACGCCCTCATTCAGCGCCGCGAAGGCGGCGATTTTTCTCTGGTCGATCTGGGCAGCCGGAACGGCTCGTTCGTCAACGGCCGCAGGGTTAGCGTCCCCGTGCTGTTGCACGATTCCGACCGTCTGGTCTTCGGCGACCAGCAAGCCGTCTTCCATAATCCCGCCCCCGCCGGTACCGCGGCTGCCGAGGATTTTAACACCCGCGACGCGCCCACCACCGCTCTCCACACCCATACTCTCACCACCATCGCCGTGGTCGATATTCGCGACTACACGCCGCTGGCGCGCAGCGTCTCCGAAGCGCTGTTGTCGCAGACCATCGGTACCTGGTTTCTGCGCGTGGGCCAAATCGTGGGCAGGATGGGCAGTTGGTCGCAGCGCTACATTGGCGACGCCGTCATGGCGGTCTGGGTCCACGAGGAAGGCGCCGCGCTCGATGCCGACCTGCGGCGTGTCCTGCGCGCCGTCAGCGAAATCGATTTCGCCACCGGCGACTTGCACAAGACTCTCCCACTCCCCGGTCCCCTGCGCGTCGGCGCCGGCATCAATACCGGCCCCGCCATCGTCGGCGGCGCCGAGTTCACCGCCTTGGGCGATACCGTCAATGCCGCCTTCCGCCTCGAAGCCGCCACCAAACAACTCGGACTCGGCGTCGCCCTGGGTGAGCGTTCCTTCAGCGAGCTCCGCGCCCCCGCCGCGTCTCCCTTCCAGCGCCGCCAGGTGACCCTCAAAGGGTACGACGAACCCGCCACCGCTTGGGGTATCGGTTTCGAAGACCTCAATCGGTTTTTGAAAGGGTGAACCGGTAGTCTGGAACCTCGCTCGTGCCGCCAGGCGCCGATGACTCCCGCTCAACCAGACCCACCCCCATTTCCTTGGTGCTGTTCTGTGAGCTTCCTCACATACTGAGGAGCTGGTTGAAAAAACGCTGTTAAAAGCGGGGCGTTGGATGTACAATCCAAAACGGAAACACAGGATTAGTGGTTAGTACTGGCCGGGAGTCACCGCCGCATCGGCTTATTGGTGCGCTGCCCTAAGTGGTTTTGTGTGCCCCGGCCGAAAACGGGAACTTTCAATGACTCTGTGTCGGCCTTCCCTCAACGACCTAAAGGAGAAAAGGGTGAATCACAACTTCAAGACACTTTGTGTCGTTCTCTGCCTGGCCCTTACCCTGAGTCTGGCTGCCGCATTTGGCCAGGGCGAGCGAGCGAGCGTCACAGGTACGGTAACCGATAATACGCAAGCCATCGTCCTCGATGCGTCAGTGACAATTCGGGATCGAGCGACCCATGTACAGACAAGAACCACGACCAACTCTGCCGGTCTGTTTTTCATTACAAATCTCCCCCCGGGGAATTACGACCTCACGGTGGCAAAAGCCGGCTTCGAAACTTCCACGGTGGAAAATATTCCGCTCACGTTAACTCTGGTCGCGACGATTAACGTAACGCTGCACATTGGAAGCATCAGCCAGACCGTGGCTGTGACTGCCACGGCCGTACAACTCGAATCTCAGAGCTCGGCGCTGCAGTCGACGGTCACAACCCGGACAGTCGAGGATTTGCCCAATATTTCCGCCAGCCCCTTGGCCTACGCTGCGCTGGTGCCGAACGTGGTGCCCACCACGGGTCAACAGTCGCTGGGCAACGCCGTTATCGGCTCGGCCACCACCGCGCAAATGGGGGGAGGGCTCGCCCAACAGAATGGCTATTTGGTCGACGGCGCGGAAAGCCGCGGCACAAACGAAAACGGCGCCGCGTACTCGGTTCCACTCGAGGCGGTTGCCGAGGTCCGCGTTGACACCACCACATATTCCGCCGAGTTCGGCCGGGCGATCGGGGGCATTACCCAGGTAGCCACGAAATCGGGCACGGACCAGTTTCACGGGGCCGGATGGGAGTTCATCCGAAGTGCCGACCTGAATGCCAATAGCTGGCAGAACGACCGCAATAGCATTGCCAAAGCGCCCTTTCAATTCAATCGATTTGGCGGGAACATCGGCGGCCCCATCAAACGCAACAAACTGTTTTTCTTCTTTAACTACGAGGGAACACGCCAAGGCGCTCCCACCCAGGTGCTCGGAACCGTTCCGACAGATGCGGAGAAGGCTGGCAACTTTTCGAACCAGTTGGACTCTAAGGGGGAGCAGGATATCATTTACGATCCTCTCACCACATCTGGCAACAGTATCGCGGGTTACACTCGAGCCGCGTTTCCTGGCGATACAATTCCGGCATCCAGGTTCAACAACATCTCGCTAAACGTCCTCAAGTACTACCCGGAGCCGGACAGGCCCGGGCAGGGCTTGCAAGATATCGACAACTACTTTCTGAGTGGAAAGTCGATTACAAATACGAACAACTATCTCGGCAGGGTAGATTACTACATCAACGACAAGAATCGTATCTACGGCCGCTATGGCTTTACGCCGTACAAAAGCTACGCCAATCTTCCCGGGTCGGCGAGTAATCCGACGGCTCCCGGATTTGCCTATGCCGCCCAATCGGTCTCTTCGGATCCGGGTACGGCAGCCATGATTTGTGTCCTCACGACCTTCACTCCGGACCTTCTGGGAGAAGCCAGGCTCAGCTACACGCGGTTGCAATCCAACGTATACCCAGTGGCCCAGCACTTTAATGTCGGCACGCTGGGATTCGGTTCGAACGTTACCAATTACATCGGATACGGCCAGTTTCCAGCCATCAGCGTAGACACTTATGCAACGGGAGGCGGGCTTGCGGTCACGGGAGCGGCTTCTACGGATTTCGATTCGCTCGGTGGAGCGACAAGAACCTATACTCCCATGGACACGTGGAACCTCAACTACCACTTCACTTGGATCCATAATCGTCACAGCCTGAAGTTCGGCACCGACGATGCGCTGATGCGGTCGTTTTTGTATAACTCCCAGTATTCTGCCGGTCAATACATCTTCGACCGGACTTATACCCAGGGACCGAATCCCCTCGTTACAACCTTGAATGGCGGGAACGGCCTGGCCAGCCTCGAGTTGGGAGTGCCCATATCCGGCACCATCACGATTACCAATCCCTTGTATCTCTGGCAAAAAGCATGGGCATTGTACGTCCAGGACGACTACCGGGTCACGGATCGCCTAACTCTAAACATGGGTTTGCGCTGGGAGTATATAACTCCTTACGCGGAAAAGTTTGGCCAAATTGGGGATTTCTATCCAAACCTGATCAATCCCGATACCGGTGAACCAGGAGAGTTCCAGGAGATCAAACCGGGTGCATATGTGGAGAACCCCCAACGCAAACATTTCGAGCCCCGCATAGGCCTCGCCTTTCGGTTGAATAACAAGACGGTAATCCGTGCGGCCGGCGCCATCGTTTACGCCGATTTTGTCGGCGTGAACGCCGCGGCGACCGATCTGGGTAATGGCGGATTTATTTCCAACCTGCTCACGCTTGGTGCGCCGAACGCATTGCCGGACACGCCGCCGGTCGGCGGGTCGTGGAACAACCCTTTTGCGGGAGGCATAGTCGAACCGGGGCCGAATACCGACTGGACCGGCACGGCACTGCGCGCCGCTGAGAAAAATTACCAGTCGCCTTATATGAGCCAGTATAGCTTCAGCGTCCAACGCATGGTAACTTCTACCGTGTTGTTCGAGGCCGGCTTCAATGGGTCGGAGGTCGTTCACCTATATTGGAACCGTCAAAATGACGCCAATAACCCCCTCGAGATGAGTATGGGGTCGAACCTGCTCGCCGCCGTTCCCAATCCGTTCTATGGGAAGATCACCAGCGGCGCCCTAAGCTTTTCGACCATAACGGAACAGCAATTGCTGCTTCCGTATCCCGAGTATACGGCTGTGCTGCTTTACAGACAGCCTTATGCGCACGGCGACTATGACGCGATGACTCTACGTCTGCAGAAACAGATGTCCCACGGCTTGGTGGCCACTCTTGCTTATACGAATGAAAAGACGATCAATTCGACCATGCAATCGAATACCTGGATCGTTGGGCCATCCGACTCCCTCTATGATCCGAATTACAACCGGTCTATCGACGGAAACGATGTATCGCAGCGTTTTGTCGCCAGCTACCTTTACGACCTTCCGTTTGGAAAGGGCCGGCCGTTCTTGCAAAGCGGAATCGCCAGCGCGATTCTTGGCAATTGGGAGCTCAGCGGCATTTCGGTGATTCAGCGGGGAACGCCGATCATGATTACCGCTCCCGATGAGACGGGGCTCATCAATTTCATATCCACCGCCGGCCGCGCCAACCGCGTAGGAAGCTGCGGTCTCCCCAGCGGCGTAAAGCAAACCGATAACGACTGGTTCAATACCGCGTCGTTTCAGACGGCCGCGCCCTTCACGCTGCCGACCGACTCTGTGAGCGAACCCAATTGCCGTGGACCGGGCATGGTCAATTTCAATACCTCGCTCATTAGGAACATTCGTTTCCGTGAGCACTACAACCTGCAGATACGGTTCGAGACGTACAATACATTCAACCATCCGTTGCTGTCGGCGAGCGGCAATACGACCATCACGAACAGTCCGCAATTTGGGCAGATTGTAACGGGTGGCAACCCTCGCAACCTCCAATTTGGCGCGCGGTTCCTGTTTTAGCGGCCCGCGGCGGCTTCAAACTAGGGCTCACATGCTACTACGGCGAGATTTTGTCAAGGCGGCGCTGGCGTGTTCATTTGCATCCGGGCGTTACGCTCGCGCCGCGGCGGGGTTGGCGCCGCTAAAGATTACAGATGTCAAAGCCATTCCGACAAGGCAATGGGTGTTCTTGAAAGTCTTCACAAGCGAACCGGGCCTCTATGGCATCGGTTCGGCCAGCAACGCCTACCAGGCGGCCGCGGTGGTAGCAGCGATCGAGCAGAAATATAAGCCGTTTTGGATCGGCAAGAGTGCCGACCGCATCGAAGACCTTTGGGAAAGCACCAATGTCCTTGCTTACTGGCGGAACAGCACCGTTCAGAACAACATCCTGAGCGGTCTCGATATGGCGCTATGGGACATCAAGGGCAAGCGCGCCAGAATGCCGGTTTACGACCTGCTCGGAGGCAAAGTGCGGGATGGCGTCCCAATTTACGCTCACGCCGACGGCAGGGATCGCGAGCAGGTGGCCGAGAACGTCCATAAATACATGGAAGAGGGATACCGGCACGTCCGGGCCCAGATGGGCGGTTACGGCGGCGGCGGGTTCGTCCCTCCCGGCAAAGGAAGCCGGCCTTCAGCGGGCTTCGCCGGAGAGGCTTTCGATGAAGATATCTATATTGACGAAGTCACGAAGCTTTTCGAATTCTTGCGCGTTAAACTCGGCTCCGAAGTGAAACTGCTGCACGATGTGCATGAGCACCTGACCCCCACGGCTGCGGTGGAGTTTGCTAAACGGCTGGAGCCCTACCGCATGTTTTTCGTGGAGGATATCCTGCCGCCCGAACAGATCGAGTGGTTCCGGCGCATCAAGCAGGTCACTACCACGCCCATGGCCATGGGCGAGCTGTTTACCAGCCCGCGCGAGTACCGTCCCCTGATCGCGGAGAGAGTCATCGATTTTATCCGCTGCCGCGTCTCCCAGATCGGCGGCATTACGGCGGCAAGAAGGATCGCCGCGCTTTGCACCGAATTCGGCGTCCGCACGGCGTGGCAGGAAGGCGGCGACAACGATCCCGTTAACCAGCTCGCGGCTTACCACGTTGATCTTACGATCCCGAGTTTCGGCATTCAGGAAGAAAATCACTTTCCTGCCTATGTTCACGAGATGCTACCGGGTACCGCCGAACTTCGCGGCGGATATCTGTACGGCAATGACGAGCCCGGTCTGGGAATCGATGTTAAAGAGGATATCACTTTGAAGTATCCGCCAAGCCCGGTCCGGCCGGGCGATAGCTGGACCACGGTCCGCGGTATGGACGGATCGCTTGTAATTCCATAAGCGGAGATGTTCCCGGTAATAGTAGCGTAGAGAAAGATTTGTCAAATGAGGAACGTACGAGGGCCTGAGAAATGAAAGATCCTACGTCTGGTTTCGGCAGAAGAGAGTTTACTAAAATGGCCTCCGCGGCGGCCGTGTTGCTGGCCTCGGCGAACAGGGCTTCTGCCACAGTCCATCAATATCCTCCGGGCATCAAGATCGCCACGTCTTACCAGTCCGACCCCAGCGATGACGATCTACTGTTCCTGACCCAGATCGGGGTGGAATACGTGAGCCTCGGCGCCACGCCGGCAACGGCCAACGCCGAATCGTTCACGCGGATGCGAGAGAGATTCGAATCCGGCGGCATCGAGGTTTACAACATCGGTTCCGGAGTTGGTCCGAGCGGCAGCCTGCATAATATCCCTGAAGTCACGCTGAACCTTCCCGGGCGTGAGCAAAAAATCGAAGAATATAAAAACTATCTTCGCTACTTAGGGAAGGCCGGCATCTACTACACTACTTATGCTCATATGGGCAACGGCATCTGGAGTAGTGGCAGGGCAAAGATCCGCGGCTGCGATACCAGGGAATTCGATCTGGCGAGCCCCAATAAATATGGCGCCTGGGGCGATAAAATCTACAAGGAACCCCTCTCCCATGGTCGGGTGTTCACGAAGGAGGAGATCTGGGAGAATTACACCTACTTTATTAAACAGGTTGTGCCAGTGGCGGAAGAGGCTGGCGTGAAAATTGGAATCCATCCGGACGATCCCCCTGTTCCCGTGCTGGCAGGCGTTCCGCGGTGTATTTTTGGCAACTTTGAAGGCTATAAGCGAGCGATGGAGATCGCGGATAGTCCCAACGTGGGCCTTTGTCTCTGCTGCGGTACCTGGCTGGAGGGCGGCAAGGAATTAACCGGCAAGGATCCCGAGGAGATGATCCGTTACTTCGGTCCGCAGAAGAAGATCTTTAAAATCCACTTCCGCAATGTCAGCGCTCCGTTGCCTCACTTTGTTGAGACCTTCATGGACGATGGATATTACGACATGTACAAGATCATGAAGGCTCTGCGTGAAGTCGAGTTTGACGGCATTGTGATCCCCGATCATATTCCACGAATGGGGCCGATGCCGCCGGCACCCGGGGCTGGTAATCGTGACAACGCCTTTAACCGCGCAAGCTTAGCTTACAGCATCGGGTGCATGCGGGCATTGCGGGAACGCGCATACCGCGAGGGGTGATCCCGCGCCGGTGCGCTTCTCTCTCGGCCAAAGGTTAGTGTGCTCCGGCCCTTTTGGCAAGACTCCGGCATTTCGATGCCGGGTCGAAACCGTGGGCCGTCAACGGCGGCGATCCGTGCATTGCTATCGCCGCCTGAGTGCGTTCCCCTCCGCTGCGGGCCTTTCGGTCCGGTCGTGCCAATGCTGCCATCCCGATCTGACGCTGTGGAACACTTCCCTGTGATGGAACGGCTTCGCTAACACGTCCCAGGCGCCGAGGTTCAAAGCCTCGGCCCAAAGCCGGTCGTCCGCGGTCCCCGCCGCAATGATCAATGACGGAGCCTTCGACAGGCCCTTTATATGTTCCAATACCTCGATCCAGTTTCCCCGCGAATCGCCCCGCTCGCAAACCACCACCGCAATCTCGTGCTGTTGCAATACGGCCGCCGCGGATAAAAGGTCCTGAGATCTTAGTAAGGTCCAGTTCGAATGGCTGATAATGGCTTGCATGGATAAGTAATCTTCGTCCGACGGGCCGACAAAAAGAATCGTCAGCCTTCCGGTCGGACTACTTACTCTCGCAGTTAGAGATGCCGCGAGCTTGCGTTGCTTTGTCATGGGGGAGTATGCCTCGTCGGTGTGCCGTTTGATGACACTGATTCGGTGATGCCACTGGTTTGGCCCAACGGAGGGGTGAGACGAGGTACAACTAGGTACGACCCCTTGACTCTTGACCGCGCCGGTCAAAAATCAAAGACCGATAGTCAGGTACTGATTGTACTAAGAGTATAGGTGATCTGTGCAAATGTCAACGAAAGTCTTGGATAATCTGTCGTGGTCTAGTGCCGCGGTCTGCCGTCTGAGTTACCCGCGGGCCCTTGGTTCCTGGCGGCGGACCTGTTGGTTGACCTGCTTCAGGCAGAGCAGAAGCTCCTGAAGCTGTCCTTGTACGTCCTTATGTTGGCCTCTCATGCGCCGGTAACGGCCGCGCGCCGCGGCTCTCCAATCAGTTCTCGAACCGTTTCCAAGAGCACTTGAAGTCGAATTGGCTTTTGGAGAATAATCGCCGATGTCGGTCCGAGCCTTTCCAGATCAGCGCAATCCCGGTCGCTCCAGTCGCCCACCGGATAGCCGGATGTCAGAATTACAGGCAGGTCGGGAGACTCCGCGCGAAGAAGCAGAGCCGCCCGTATTCCCGAGCCCGTTGGCAATGTCAGGTCGGCAACCAGCAGGTCGATCCCGCAACCATGTTCGGTGAAAAGCCGATAAGCCTGCTCCGCCGTAGTAGCTTCGATGAGGGCATATTGTTTGAGCATGTGGCGCATGAGCCTCATCACCGCGGGTTCGTCTTCCAGCATGAGAATCGTCTTCATGATGACCCCCCTGGGCGAGTGACTTCAGCGCGGAGATCGCGGCAATGTCGCTTCGCCTCGATTCACGTTGTCTTGGCACCAGGAACAACCCCGCCGCCGTGTTCCCGTTCACTGCGCGCATAGCGGTGAACAGAGCCTCTTCCGGCGAGCCGCCCCGAAAGTGCCATCCCAGCCACAGCGCGTAAGCCAGATCCGCGACCTGCCGGTCTTCCTGCCGGATCGCGATCGGTCTCACGCCGTGCCTTGGTCCTTGTCGCTCCGAGGAAAGTGGCATAAGGGCCAGGGTCGCGTTCATGACTCACCTCTCCAGCCGGTTTCGCGTTCTTCCCCTTTGGTCGACGCCGATGCAATCCTGGCATGTTTTCGCATGGCTGTCTGTTCAAAATTGACCACTCGCGGCGAGGCCCCTTTCGGCCGATGCCTCTGTGGCTGGCGGGCCGATCTGACACTTATTTACGGCACTAGCATGAACCGTTCCACCGCCACGCGAGCGCTGTGGTCCTGGCGTCAAGACTCGCGATGGTAAACGACCTTGAACTCGTCGAACCTGGCCAACTTCGGGGCGGGCGGCACGGGAAAATCCAGCGTCTCGGAAACGCCCGCCCCGCCCCTGTTCTATCCGCCCCTCGCTTCCCGCATCCATTTCCCAAGCATAGCCATTCGCGCGTTCAATCAATTGGATTACAATGACTTACGGATGCTTGATCGAACCGTCCGGCACCCCGTCATAGTCAAGGCGCCCCCCCGAGAGCAGCCGCACGTGCACAAAATTGCACAGGCCGCGCTGGCGATCTTGTCGCCAATGCCTTTCCTCCATCCCGCCTATCCCCTTCCACCTCGCCCGCGCCCATTCGCCTGTTACCGTGTTGGCCGGATGAGCGTCTCATGACCGATCCCGAACTTCGCCGATCACGACCTCCTGGAACAAACCACTCCCCCGACGCCGCCTGACGCCGTTTTCTGTGGGGCAGGTTGGTACCCTGCGGACCGATTGGCAATCGGTCCAGCCGGGCCTCAGCCCGGCCGCGCGCCGGCGAACCCGAAACCCGGCTCAACATAGAAACTCTCCCCGCCGCGCGCGCCGGGCATGGGCTTCACCCTCCCCCGCTTGATGTGGGCGCCGACGGTGGATGGCAAAGTTCTGCCCTCGGTTCCATTTGACCCCGCCGCGCCGGAAATTTCAGCCGATATCCCCATGCTGATCGGCACCGCCCTCAACGAATTCAATCCGGCCATGAGCAACCCAAAGGCCGAACTGATGACCGAAGACGAGCTGAAGAAGCAGACCGTGGCCGTATATGGCGACAAGGCCGGAGCCATCGTCGAGTCCTGCCGAAAGGTGTACCCGAATATCAAGCCAGTGGAAGTCAGCTCGATTCTCTCCGCCATCGGCGTCTTTCGCTCGGGCGCGATCCGGCAGGCGGAACGCAAAGCGGCACAGGGGAAAGCCCCCGCGTTTCTGTATCAGTTCTGCTGGAAGACGCCAGTGATGGACGGACGGCCGCGCGCCTTCCACTGCTCGGAAATTCCCTTTGTCTTCTACAATACCGACGTTTCGGCGTTCTGCACCGGCGGAGGCCCGGAGCCGCTGGCGTTGGCCGCCAAAGTCAGCGATGGGTGGATTCACTTCGCGCGCAAAGGCGACCCCAACCACGCCGGTCTGCCAAGCTGGCCGAAGTTCGACGCGCAGAAGTATCCGGTCATGATCTTCGACAAGGTCCCCGAAGCCAAGGAAGATCCGGAACGCGAGTTGCGCAAGCTGCTGGCGGAAGCGGCACAACCCGCCAAGGGAGCATAAACCCGCCTCCGCTGTGCGGGGCAGATTACCGTCTCTTGTGGTTTGCCCCAAGCTCGGCTGCCGTGATTGCTCGCGCGCCGCGAAAAGCGTATCCTGGGTCTGAATTTCACCATCCGCCACCGAAAGGACTCATCTATGAAGCGAAGATCGTTTCTCAAGTCGCTCGCGGCCGTGCCTGCCGCCAGCCTGGCCCTCCCGCGGTTTGCCCAAGCCGCCCTGCCGAAAACCCGAATCACACGCGTCCGCATTTACAAACCGCCCGACCTCAACCCGCTCTTCAACCAGAGCAACATGCTGGTGACGGTGGAGACCGAAGCCGGCATTACGGGCATCGGCGAGGGCGGCGTCAAGGACACCCTGGAGCAGTGTGCCGGCTCGCTCATCGGCAAGGACCCTTTCAAGATCGAAGCCATCTGGCAGGAAGAGTACATGGCGTTTTTCTACCCGCCCGGCCGGGAGAAACAGGACGCCATGGGCGCGCTCGACCTGGCGCTTTGGGACATCAAAGGCAAAGCCCTCGGCCTGCCCATTCACCAGATACTGAGCGGGGCCGTGCGCAACTATTGCGAGTGTTACAACACCGGCAACGTCCGCCCGCCGGCTTCCGCCAGCGGTGCCCCACCCACCGTGAAGGAGCGCGTCCAGGCTACCCTGGACGCCGGCTACAAACTCTATCGCATGGGTGCAGGCGACCCCGGCTCCGGCCCCTGGGATGTGCGCAGCCGGCTCCTGCAGGTCGCCAGGGACTGCAAAGCGGCGCGCGAGGCCCTGGGCGACAGCGGCGACTGGAGCATCGACTTCCATCAGCGCTTCGAGTTAGACGACGCCCTCCGCGGCTGCAAGCTGATCGAGGAGTATTCTCCCTACCTGGTGGAGGATCCCGTCCGCGACGAGCATTTCCTGGACGATATCCCCAGGCTCCGCCGCATGACCTCCGTGCCCATCGCCGCGGGCGAAGAGTGGGGTTGGCGCTGGGACTTTAATAAGCTGGTCGAGAACCACGACATCGACTACAACCGCTGCACTCTGCCCAACGTCGGCGGCATCACCGAGTACCTCAAGATCATGGCCTTGTGCGAGACTCACGCGGTCGGCATGGTTCCACACTTCACCGGACCGGTCGCCACCGCGGCCCTGGTGCAGTGCCTGGTCACCTACCCCCTCAGCGTGATGTTCGAATATAACTACGGCAACCGCCAGATCCCGTATCTGCCCCAGTACACCGATTTCAAGGCCGGCAAGCTCTACCCCAACGATCGCC
>JBEKZL010000130.1:0-22752 GCA_049509915.1 Bryobacteraceae bacterium
CCCTCGGGGGTCACTTCAAAACCGGCCAGTTGAGCGCACCCAGGACAAGCCATAGTTTTACCTTACCGGTGACACTTTCGGCAAGAGTTTTTGAAATTGAGTCGCCATTCGACGCGCAACTCGGTTTATACTGACCTCACCTGGGCGGAGGATAAGGCTCCGCAGGGATGCGACCCGAGCGCCGACCCAGCGGCCGGAATGGCGGGGTGGCGCCAGCCGCCCCAAAGAGAACAGCCATTCTGGCGGGAAAGCGGTAAATCCCAGGGGTTTGGGGACAGAGTCCCCAACTAAGAAAAGCCTGCCTCCGAATTGCTTTTGCTCCCGCAGATCGTACGGCCGCATCTTCATTGAGGGGCTCCGGCGGCAGCAGTTGCAGCTTTTGTCCGCCAGCTCCGCGGGCCGCATTTGAGCACGTGCCCGTGATGTAGGATGCGGTCGAGCATGGCGGTAACTGCGGCCACATCGCCCAGTAACTTCCCCCAGTCTTCCACTGGCCGGTTGGAAGTGAGCAGCGTGCTGGCACGCTCGTAGCGCCGCATGATAATCTCTAGCAGATCCTCAGCCGCCGTCAACGGCAACTTGCGCATACCGAAGTCGTCGATGAGGAGCAGCGGCACCGTGGCCACTGACTCCATGAACTGCTTGCGCTTACCTTCCACGACGGCCTCGGCGAGTTCCTCCAGCAGGACATGTGTCTCCCGGTAGATCACGCGATAGTTCTGTTGGATGGCAGCTTGGCCGATGGCTTGAGCCAGGTGACTCTTCCCCGTCCCGCCTGGACCCAGGAAAAGCGCATCTTCCCGCTTGCCGATGAAGGCACAGGTGGCCAGATCGAACACCAGGCTACGATTCATCTTTGGGTTGAAAGTGAAGTCAAAGTTGTCCAGCGTCTTGTGCGGATCGCGGAAGGCGGTCTGTTTGCGCCGGCGGTCCAAGAGTCTCTCGCTGCGGCGGGTGAGCTCGTCGCTCACCAGGCAGGAGATCAGATCGATCGGCGCCATGGCTTCGGCCTGCGCCTGGTGCAATCTGGTTTCCAGCACGGCGGCGGTACCGCCGAGCCGGAGTTGTCGTAAAGCACGTTGTAATTCAATGAGGTTCATTCGTTGGTCTCCTTGGTTTGGCCTTCGATGAAGTCGCGGTATAACGTGAGCTGGCGGATCAGTGGATCGACCTGGCGCAGGCTCAACGACAGTTGGGGGTGGCGTTCCAGATAGCGCCGCACAAAATGGTAATCAGCGCGGACGCCGACTTCCAGGGCGGCGGCGCAAGCGTCCTCGACCGTGGCGCCGCCATGTTTCTTAACCAGCGACAGTACGCCCAAAATGCGGCGCACTGCGGTCTCGCCGTCTTTCTGATGCATTCCGCGGCAGAGCGCCCCGATCTGCGCGCCGGCTCTGTCGGCGCGCGTCAGCAGTTGCAGGGTGGTCAGCGGAGTCTGCTTGGGCCGGTCTTCGTCCTTGATGCGATGGCGCCCGCGCGCCTGGCGCAGGCTCGCGCAGAAGTTGCCCGGTCTGCGGGTCCATCAGGCGGACGTGGTGGGAATCCCACTGCACCGGGACGCGCCGGCCGATCCAGCCCGGCGGTGCGCCATAGTAGGCCGCATCGACTTCCACGCAGCCATCCAGGTTCACCGTGCGCTTGCCGTATTGGTAGTAGCGGAAGGGCTCCAGGGGTAGCGGCTGCAGCGTCGGCTTCTCTTCGGCAAACATAGCGGCGACTTGCCGCTTGGTGGTGCCGTGGATGCGGGTGTCGGCCCACCGCGTTTCCCAGTGGTCCAGGTGGGTCTGCGCCTCCTCCAGGCTCTCGAAGCGAAGTCCTTTCAGAGGGGTATTCTTGGCATGGCCGACGCCCCTTTCCACCTTCCCCTTGCGATCCGGATCGCGGACGCGGCAGGGCAGCGCGACGACATTGTAGTGCCGGAGCATGTCGCGGTACAGAGGATTCACGGTGGGATCGTAGATGTCTGGCTTGAGCACCCCCTCGCACAGATTGTCGAGCACCGCGACCCGTGTCACGCCGCCCAGCCGACGAAAGGCCTTCTCGTGCAACTCAGCCCATGTCTGAGAACTGGAGCCGAACACCATCAGGCGAACGGACTTGCGGCTGTAGCCGAGCGTCAGCACGAATAGCCGCGTGCGCCGGTATTTGCCTGTGTGACCATCGCGAACCATGGGACCCGTGCCATAGTCGACTTGGAGTTCTTCGCCGGGCGCGGTCTCGATTACCACACAGGCTTCCAGTTGCTGCACCCTAGCCAGCAGGGTCTGGTCGGTCAGCTTCCAGACGGCAGCGTCTCTGACACTGTGGACCGAGCTTTCCATCGCCACCCTAGCCAGGAGGTCAGCTTTTTCACCGCAGCGTCTCTGACACTGTGGACCGAGCCTTCCATCGCCACCCTAGCCAGCAAGGCTTGGTCGGTCAACTTCTCCACCGCATACTTCCTGACGCTGGCGTCCGAGCCTTCCATCGCCACCTTAGCCAGCAAGGTCTGGTCGGTCAGCTTTTTCACCGCGGCGCCAGCGACGCCGGTGACGTTCGAGCTCGCCACCTCAGCCAGCAAGGGTTGGTCGGTCAGCTTCTCCACCGCAGCGTCTCTGACACTGGCATCCGACAGCAAGGCGTTCGACCCCGCCCCCTTGGCCAGCAAGGCGCGTTTCGTTGCAGTACTCCACCCGTTGGCGTTCGAGGTCGCCACCCTAGCCAGCAAGTTCTGGTTGGTCAACTTCTCCACCGCATACTTCCTGACGCTGGCGTCCGAGCCTTCCATCGCCACCTTAGCCAGCAAGGCCTGGTCGGTCAGCGCTGATACGGCGGCTCGGAGAGTTAGGGGGTCTTTGTCCCCCACAGCGATCTCTGCAAGCTGCCGACAGGCATTCTGCCTGCCTAGCGTGCACTGGCGCGCGAGGTCAGATATTTTGGGCTTTGCCCACGCCAGCGGTGCGGCGGTAAGGAGCAGCGCCACGAGCGCCAGAGCCGTTTTCGCACAAAGTCTCATATCTCCTCCCGGACCCTCATATTCGGGCAGAACTGTGGTTCGACTTTTCAAAAGGGCGTACCAAATCCACATGCCCTCTGCCGGATTTCCACATTTCCAGACTTTCGGATTCGTCGGTGATCGGCCTGTTGACGTAGAGTGTATCAGAAACTACAGGCCCTGGGAATGTTTGTTACAATAGTGTTTGTCGCAATACTGTTTGTTGCAATAGCGTCGCCAAATTCTCAGTGCCCGTACTTCTAAAATTGAGGTGCTTTGGCGGAATTGTGGCCCGGTGCTTCTTTTAATCCGCCGCTATGTAAAGCCCAGGGCCGGTCAAGCTCCAGCTGGTTGAATCCTAGCAAGTTACTGATTCGCAATGCCTTACCTTCTGCCCAACGGATACGTCCTGTGAAGTCCGGCTCACGTCAACTGGCCGTATAACGCCCAAACCGCCGACGCGCCTCGAACACCTGAAACTCTCACCCCTTCGGTCCCGCCTTCTCCCCCGCCGCCCACCCCTGGAATTCCGCGGAGGTTCCCCCCACCGTCCCTCCCCATGCGTCTGCGTGCGCAAACCGCTGCGGCAGAGGCAGCCAGGCTTCCAGCGTGGTCCCGGTGCCCGGTTCCGAATCGATCCGCACGCTGCCGCCCAAGCTGGTGACGCGCTCTTCGATGCCGAGCAGGCCCAGCCCCCGAGTGCGCTGGCGTGAGAATCCGCGCCCGTTGTCGCGCACCACCACGGTCAGACGCTGGCCCGCGGTTCTGACGGAGATGCCGGCCTGGTTGGCGCTGGCGTGCCGGCAGACGTTGTTCAAGGCCTCCTGCACCAGGCGGAAGATGCATGTTTTGTGGTGTTCCGGCAGATCGGGGGGCAGTTCATCGGCCTCGACGTCGATCTGAATGCCGGTAGAGCGGGTTACCTGGTGCGCCTGCCATTGGAGCGCCGCGGCCAGTCCCAGATCGTCGAGCATGGAAGGCCGCAGCAGCAGCGCCACGTTGCGCACCATGGCGAGCGAGCCTTCCACCAGCGCGCGGAGGCGGTCCACGCGGCCGCGCAGTTCGCCGTCGCCGGGCCCCAGCGCCAGCGCCAGATCGTGCAATTCGAACTGCACCGCCGAAAGCGATTGCCCCACGGCGTCGTGCAGTTCGCGCGAGATGTTCTTGCGCTCGGTTTCCTGCGTGTCCACCAGCTTGGCTGACAGGCTTTTCAGCTCCTGCCGCGCCTCGGTCACGTCGGCCAGATGGTTCAGCGTGCGCCGTTCCAGGCCAAGCACGTGAACCGCCGTCCCCACCGCCAGGGCCACGCCGAACAGCAGCATCAGGGCCAGCGCACCCACCAGGCTGTTGCGCAGCCCCGCGAACATGGCTTGCAGTTGGCGGTCCTGCTCCACAAGCTGCTGCCGGTTCAGGCTGGCGATGGTATCGGCGATGCCCAGGGTATTAGACCGGCGGGGCAAAATCTCATCGCGCAGGAACGCGTATCCTTCTTTTCGCCGCCGCCCGGCGCTCCAATCGACCACCGGTTCCAGGGCGCGCCAGTAGTCTTCGATCTCCACACGCAATGACGCGCTCAGGGCCGGGTCGGGCAGGCGCGGCAGCGCGTAATCGCCCGATAGCATGGATTGAATCCGCTGCCGCGAATGAAGCAGCGCCAGCCGGCTCTGTTCAGCCCGCACCGGGTCCGGTTCCAGCAGGTAGTCCCTTACATACGTGCCGGAAAGGTAAACCGCCGAACGGATCTCCTCCAGCTTTTGCGCCCGGCCCAGGAATTCCTTCACCGTAGCTTCGTTGTTGAACTGCAGTTTGACCAAGGCCTGAACCGCGTTTACGCCGGAAAGCGCCAGCAGCGCCAGCAGAACGCCGAAGCCTAGGGCGAGCGCGGTCCGGGTGCTGAACCAGCGGCGCGGGGTGCGAAAGGGGTTGGCGTTATCCATTGTTTGCCTCCGCACCGTTGGCGGAAATCACGCCTTTACGGATGGCGTACAAAATAAGGTCCGCCACGCCGTGTAGGTTGAGCTTTTGAAAAATGTGCTGGCGATGACAAATCACGGTGGTCGGACTAAGGTTGAGAATCGCGGCCACGTCCTTGTTCGACTGTCCTTCGGCGAGCAATTGCAGCACCTGGCGCTCCCGCGCGCTCAGCAAGTCGTAGCTGTCGGTGACGTTGCGCTCCTCCAGGTAGCGTACATACTCGTCGGCCAGAATCCTGCTTACCCTGGGGCTGAAGTACGCCTTGCCGTTCGCCACCGCGCGCACCGCCTCCACCACTTCCAACTCGGCCGAACTCTTCAGCACATAGCCCCGCGCCCCGGCCTTCAGTGCGCTCAGCAGGTACGATTCGTCACTGTGAACGGTCAGCATGACTACCTGCGTGTCCGGTAAGTGGGTGCGGATCTGTCGCGTAGCTTCGATACCGTTCATGATCGGCATGCCGACGTCGAGCACAGCTACGTGCGGGTGTTCGCGTTTGGCCAGCTCCAGCGCCTGGCGGCCGTCCGGCACTTCGGCCACGATCTCAAATGCCGGTTCATGGGTAAGCAAAGTGCGCAGACCCCGCCGGATGATGGCATGATCGTCGGCGAGAAGGATGCGAACTCGGGGCATGGACTATCCTATCCGCTCCGAATTATAGCCGCTGGGCCGTTTGCCGGGGAATCCTGCAATCAGAGGAGGCCGCTTCCGCGGCGGTAGGAGTGGAATCGTCCACCCTCCTCCGATCATAGGATTGTGCGGGCCCGCTTCGCCGAGTAATATCGAACTGACGACGCCGATCCGTCTAACTGCCATCGAACTTATGACTCCCAGTTCCGTTCTCCCCTTTCAGG
The DNA here is from genome assembly GCA_049509915.1 of Bryobacteraceae bacterium. Taxonomy (GTDB): domain Bacteria; phylum Acidobacteriota; class Terriglobia; order Bryobacterales; family Bryobacteraceae; genus JBEKYD01. Next base: position 5,803 of record JBEKZL010000130.1, read on the forward strand.
CGCTCGAACGACTGCGGCGCTATGACAGTTGTACGCTTTCGAACGCTATTGAGCGCCTCGGCCTGCGCCCGCGCAATGAAGGTTTCATGGACGGAACTGTCGTCTGCCGCTTTCCTCACCTGCCGCCGGCCGCCGGCTATGCCGTGACCGGACGTATTCGAACCTACGACGAACCCATGGACGGCCATTGCTACTACGATCACCTGGCCTGGTGGCATTACCTGGAAACCATTCCTGAACCCCGCATGGTGGTGTTGCAGGACGTGGACGATCGCCCCGGCTTTGGCGCCCTGTTCGGCGAAGTGCACGCCCGCATTTGCCGCGCCCTTGGTTGTGTGGGATACATCACCAACGGCGCCGTTCGCGATCTTGATGCCCTCGACGCGCTGGGATATCATCTCTTCGCCGGGTCGGTTTCGGTTTCGCACGCCTACGCGCACGTCGTCGATTTCGGAGGTCCGGTGCAAATTGGCGGCCTACACGTCGCTCCTGGCGACCTATTGTTTGGCGATCGCCATGGCGTTCTCTCGCTGCCATCGGCGGCGGTCCCGCGCCTTCCCGATCTGGCCGAGCAATTGCTAGCCGAAGAACGGGAGATGTTCCAATTGTGCGAGCCCGACAAGTTCTCCATCGACGCGCTCGCGAGGCAGATTCAGGCAATGGCGCAGAGGCAGCGATGCTAGCCCATATCGTGCGGCAGGCCCCCGGCCTGCGGCGGTTTCCCGTGCGACCCCGCCGCACCCGGCTTTCCAATCGCCCCAGTAAGAGTACTGGCTTTCCGCGCGCTGTCCTCGCCCTTCCTCTCGCCGCCGCCATCTGCGTTCTGTGCGGCTGCTCCGCCGAGGGGAGCGCCAAAGCCGGCGGCGATTCGCCCCAGCCCGCTTTGACCACGGTGGGTACCGTCGCACTCACCCGTAAACCGATCTTCCGGCAACTTACCGTCTCCTCCGAACTCGTCCCCTTTCAGGAGATCGACATTTACGCCAAGGAATCCGGCTACGTCAAACAGCTCCTGGTGGATTACGGCACCCGCGTGAAGCAAAATCAGCTGCTGGCCGTGCTGGAGATTCCGGAACTGGAAGTGCAGTTGCAACAGGATGAAGCGGCCATCGACAACGAGCGGGAGATGGTCACCCACGCGCAGCATGAACAGTCCCGCGTCGAAGCCCAGCGCAACGTCTCTCATTTGCAGTACACCCGCCTGAAAAACGTGGCCGATAAGACTCCCGGCCTGGTGGCGCAGCAGGAAGTGGACGATTGGCAGGGCAAGGACCTGGCGGCGGAAGCGCAGGTGGAGGCGGCCCAGTCGGCGCTCCAGTCCGCCCAAAGCCAACTGTTGCAGGCGCAGGCCAAGCTTCAACACGACAAGGTTCTCTTCGAGTACTCGAAACTCTACGCTCCCTTCAACGGTGTCGTCACCCAGCGCTACGCCAATCAGGGGACCCTGGTGCAGGCCGGAACCAGTTCCAGCACGCAGGTGATTCCGATCGTGAAGCTTTCCGAGGATGACCTGTTTCGCCTGGTAATACCGGTGCCGGAATCTTCGGTAAGGTTCGTTCGGTTGGGCAGCAAGGTCCAAGTACGAGTGCCCTCGCTCGATAAGATCGTTTCCGGAACCGTAGCTCGATTCTCGGTCGACGTCGCCGCGGATACGCGAACGATGCATACCGAAGTTGACGTTCCCAACCCTGGGCGGGCGCTGATGCCGGGCATGTACGCGGAAGCTACGCTGACGCTGGAGGGCAGGAACGACGCGTTGGTAGTGCCCCTAACCGCGGTCGATCAGGGCAATGGTCACGCCAGTGTTCTTCTGGTGGACGGAAATAATCGGCTCGAGGAAAGACAGATCGCAATTGGGTTGCAGGCGTCCAACGACGCCGAGGTGTTGAGCGGCTTGACCGCCGGCGACCGGGTGGTGGTCAGCGACCGAAGTGGCCTGAAACCCGGTATCGCAGTTCAGCCGCACCCCGTCCAGGGCCTGGAATACGAGACCGGCAAGGAGCAGCAGTAAAGCAACCGCGCCTGATTGATCCGGCACTTAGGCGACACGAATTAGATCTTATGCCACGCTTTTCGATTCGCAACCCCTACTTCATTGTGGTAATCTGTCTGGCGCTGTTGGTGATTGGCGTGACCGCCGGGGCGAGCATGCCCGTCGATCTGTTTCCAACCATCAACATTCCCGTGGTAATGGTGGCCACGTTTTATTCGGGCATGCCCCCACAGGATATCGAAACCGACATCACCGATCCTTTAGAGAGGTTCTTCACGTTGGGCGCCAGTATCGACCATCAGGAATCTCGCTCTATGCTGGGGGTAAGCCTGATCAAGATATACTTTCAGCCGGGAAGTAACGCCGACTCCGACGTGACGGAAATCAGCAACCTGGCGCTGGCCGACCTGAAACGGCTTCCTCCCGGCACTCTTCCGCCGGTGGTGCTTAAATTCGACGCCTCCAGTTTGCCGGTTTGCCTGGTTACGGTGAAGGGCGAAGGGCTTAACGAGACCCAACTGCATGACTTGGCGCAATTTCAGATTCGAAACCAGATTGGGGCCGGCGTGCAGGGCGCCGAAATTCCACCGCCGTTCGGGGGCAAGTACCGCCAGATCATGGTGTACGTGGACCCCTTCAAGATATTCGCTCGCCAGCTAAGCCCCATGGACGTGGTGCATGCCGTCAACGACGCGAACCTGATCATGCCCGCCGGAGACGTCAAAATCGGGCCTTACGATTACTACGTCTATTCCAACAGCATGGTCGACAAGGTCGAAGAGCTGAACAACGTGCCGCTGAAAACCGTCGGCGACCGCTGGGTATCGGTATCCGACGTGGGGAGGGCCGAGGACGCGGCCCAGATTCAGTACAACGTGGTGCGGGTGGACGGGCAGAAGTCGTCCTACATTCCAATCATGAAGCAGGGCGGCGACACCAATACCATCGCGGTGGTGAACGGAATCCGCGACAAGCTCAAGAACCTGTTCGAAGTCCCCAAACAACTGGTCACTACGGTGGTGTTCGATCAATCGGTGTACGTGAAAAACGCCCTTGAAACGGTGCTGCATGAGGGTGGGATAGGCCTGGTGCTGACCAGCATCATGATCTTGCTGTTCCTGGGAAGCCTTCGGGCCACCTCCGCCGTGCTGATCTCGATTCCGCTTTCGGCGCTGGCGACTCTGGTGGTGCTGGCGATGATGGGCAGCACAATCAATACCATGATACTGGGCGGCCTGGCGCTGGCCTTTTCGCGAGTCATCGATAACTCGGTGATCTCGCTCGAAAACATTTATCGCCATTTGGAAATGGGCGCGGCTCCGGCGATAGCGGCGGAAGTGGGCGGCGCCGAGGTGAACCTTGCGGTGCTGGCGGCGACACTGGTGGACGTGGTGGATTTCTTTCCAGTGGTCTTTTTGTACGGGGTGGGAAAGTTTCTGTTTTCGGCCCTGGCGCTGGCGTTCTGTCTCTCTTTACTGGCATCTTTCGTGGTTGCGATGACCGTCATTCCCCTGTTCTGCTCGCGGTTCCTCAAAAGCGTTCCGCACGAAGAACAGGGCGAGCAGGGGCGACCCCCGAGCCGTAATCCGTGGGACAGGTTCAATCACATGTTCAATCGAGGCTTCGGCAAGGTGCTCGATTTCTACGAGAGCCGGGTGCGGCGGGCGCTGCGGCGTCCGGGGCTGACAGTGATTGTTCTGGCGGGGCTGTTCTTGTTCAGTTTCGCCATCTATCCCGTGCTGGGTCTCGCCTTCTTTCCGCAGACCGACGCCGGCCAGTTCACCATCAATGCCAAACTTCCGACCGGCACGCGCATCGAGCTGACCAACGACTATGTGGCCAAAGTGGAGGATATGATCCGTCACATCGTCTCATCGGGCGATCTGAAAATCATCGTCTCGAATATCGGAGTGGTCCCCGACTTTTCGGCCCTCTATACCACCAACGCCGGACCCTACACGGCCACCATCCAGGTGCAGCTTAACGAAGAGCACAAGACCAGCAGCTTCGAATACATGGCCCGCGTCCAGAACGCAATCGCGCGGGAGCATCCGGAAATCCGCACGTTCCTTTCCAGCGGCTCCATGGTGGACGCGGTGCTTAACTCCGGCATGCCCGCGCCCATCGACATTCAGTTGGCCAGTTCCAACCTGCCCCTCTCCTACAGCGTCGCGCAGGGCTTGGCGGCGCGCATCCGTGAGTTGCGAGGTGTGGGCCAGGTCTACATCCCGCAAGACATGAATTATCCGGGCTTGCAGTTGAATGTGGACCGTATTCACGCGGGTGAGTTGGGTCTAAGCCAGAGAGATGTTATCGACAACCTGATTACTTCGTTGAACTCGGATTACATGATTGCGCCCAATTACTGGGTGGATTACAAGACAGGCAACGACTATTACGTCACGGTGCAGTATTTCGAGCACGGCAGCGGCGCCATCCATAATCTGCTGGATCTTAGCCAGATGCCGCTGCGCGCTCCGGCACTTACCAAACCAACAACACTCGACACGGTTGCGAGCGTAACGCGAATCGAGACGCCCACCGAAATCGATCACTACCAGATCAAGCGAGTCATGGATATCTACGTGTCGCCATCGGGAGAGGACCTGGGCAACGTGACTAAGTCAATTCAGAAGGTGCTGAACGACACTAAGATCCCCGCGGGAATGCTGGTCGATTTGCACGGCATGGTGCAGGGTATGTTCGCTTCCTTCATGAGCTTCGGATACGGCTTCACCCTGTCGTTCATCCTGCTATTCCTCATCCTGGTGGCGCAGTTCCGCTCTTTCATCGATCCTTTTCTGATCATGCTGGCGATTCCCATGGGGTTCATCGGCGTGCTGATCATCCTGCCGCTGACGCACAGCACGCTCAACGTGATGTCCTTGATGGGCGTGCTGATGCTGATCGGCATCGCCGATTCCAACAGCATTCTCATCGTGGATTTTGCACACAAGTTGGAGGACGAGGGGAAGTCGGTGGAGGATGCGGTGATCACCGCCTGCCGCGTACGCTTGCGGCCGATTCTGATGACATCGCTTGCGACCATCATCGGCATGATCCCGATGGCCATGAAGTTGGGTGTGGGAGCGGAGCAATACGCGCCCATGGCGAAAGCCATCATCGGCGGACTCACGACGTCGGTGATTCTAACGGTGTTCATCGTTCCGGCGGCATACCTGTTGGTCTATCGCAACAGACGCCGTCCCAATCCGCCGGCGATCCCGGCCACGGAGGCAGCCTGATGCGCAGTTATATCGGTCTGCTGTCGACCTCCCTCGCCGTCGCCTGTCTGGCGACGGCACAAACCGCGCCCGTGTCGTTGACTTTGCAGGATGCCGAAGCGCTGGCTCTGAAGAATCATCCCCAGGTGCAGGCCGCTCAGCACGCCGTGGCCGCCCAGGGCCAGCGCGTGGTGGAAACCAGCGCCGCGTATTATCCCGGCATCTACGGTTTGGCTACGGGTTCGGAGGCGAACAGGGACGGGCGAATCGGCGCCGGCTATCTTTCGACATCGAGTCTGTTCAACCGCTTCGGCGACGGCATCCAGATCGATCAGTTGATCACCGATTCCGGCCGCACCCCGAACATGGTGGCCCAATCCAGGCTGCTGCGCGATGCCGCCGGCCAGACTCTCCAGGCCACCCGCTACGACGTGCTCATGGCTGTCAACCGCGCTTATTTCGATGTCTTGCGCTCGCAGGCTACGGTGAAAGTGGCTCAGGAGACCGTCGCCGCCCGCCAACTGCTGGTCGATCAGGTGACTGCGCTGGCCAATAACAAGCTGCGCTCGCAATTGGACGTGAGCTTCGCCGACGTCAGCCGCTCGGAAGCGCAACTGCTGCTCATCCGCGCGCAGGCGCAGGTGCAGGGCGCCTTCGCCCAGTTGACCCGCACCCTCGGCGCGCAACAAAGCGCCACCTACCGCCTTTCCGAAGAACCCCTCTCGCCCAGCCCGGCGCAGAACGTCGAAGACCTGGTCGCAGCGGCACTGAAAAACCGGCCGGAATTGGCCAGCCTGCGCCTTTCCCGCGACGCGGCTTATCGTCTGGAGCAGGCGGAACGCGACCTCAGCCGCCCCACCGTCAGTTTCGTCGCCGTGGCCGGGTACATGCCGTACATCGACCAGATCACCCTGCCGCGCGCGATACCCGGTGAATACGAAGGCGCGGCCGTCAACGTGAGCGTACCCATCTTCAACGGGCACCTGTTTTCGGCGCGCCGCGAAGAAGCGCACCAGCGCGCTCTCGAATCCGACCAGCGCGTGCGCGACCTGGAAGAGAGTATTGCGCGCGACGTGCGCGCCGCCTGGGCCTCATCACTCACCGCCTATCAGGAGCTCGACGTTACCGCGCAAATGGTGCGCGAAGCCTCGCTCGGCATGAGCCTGGCGCAAGGCCGCTACGATATCGGACTCTCCTCAATCGTGGAGCTGACCCAGGCGCAGCTCAACCTCACCAGCGCCGAAATCGAAAACTTGAGCGCCAAGTACGGTTATCAGGCTCAATACGCGGAACTGCAGTACGCCATCGGGGCGCTGCGGTAGACGCCGTTCGTTCAGAATCGAGTGACTTCGGTAAAATTAAAATCGCGCACCAGCATGGCCGGAGCCACCATGTCGAAAATCTCCTCTCCCGAAGCCCGCACCGGCGCCGAAATCGCCTCCACGTTCGAGAGCATTTCGATCAACCCCTGATTGAAACGGAAATTGCGCAGCCCGGTAGTGACGCGGCCGTCCTCCACCAGGAACGTGCCGTCGCGTGTCATCCCGGTAAAGATCTTGTCGTACGGGTCGACCTCGCGAATGTACCATAGGCGCGTAACCAGAATGCCGCAGCAGGTCGAAGCGATCATCTCTTCCACCGAACTATTGCCTCCGGCGATCACGATATTCACGGGCGCTTCGCCGTATTCGTTGGGCAGGCTGAAACCATGGCCGGTGGGTTCGACGCCGGCGCGCGCTGCGGCCTGCCGGCAATACGCGACCTGCCGCACGACGCCGCGCTCGACCAGCGTGAGCCGCTGCCGCGATACTCCCTCGCCGTCGAATGGAGCGCCAGATTGCAGCGGATCGAATACGTCGTCGTGAATGGTAATGTTGTCTCCGACCAGCTTCGAGCCCACGCGATCGTTGAGGAAACTGCGGCTGTCTTCGAGAGCCGTGGCGCTGAAATCGCCGAACATCTGGCCCACAAGGTCCAACACCGCGGCCGGCTCCAGGATCGCCGTATAGCGTCCCGGCGGGACTTCCCGGGGGGACCGGGATCGCGCCGCCTTCGCGGCCGCCGCTCCAGCTAACTTTACCGGATCGAAATCCGTCAGGCGGCAGCCGCTCGCCTTGGCCCAGCCGGAACTGTCGGCGTCCATGGCGGTGATGGAAAAACGCGCCATCGTCTCCCGGTGCACGGCCGCCACGCCGTGCGTATTGAAAAGCGCAAAATCGGTTTCACCGGTGGAGTAAATCCCCGCTGCCGTCTGGCCCTGGCTTTCCACCACGCCAATCGCTTCGGCCACGGCGCGGGCGCGGGCGCCGGGCGTAGCGCACATCGTCGGCTCGTGCCAGCGCTCCACCGGCGGGCTTTGTCTCACCGCCGGCTCGGCCAGCGGCAGCAGCCCGGCGTCCGGCTCGCTTAGCCGCGTGAGCGCGATGGCCTCTTCCACCACGCGGCGAATGGAAGCCCTGTCTACGCGATTGGTCGCGGCGCGAGCCGTGCGCCCGCCAATCACCGGCCGTACCGAAACCACCATGCTTCGCTCGGCCACATTCTGATGAATCGCGTTATTGGCGAAACGGGTCAGCGCCTGCGTTTCGGAATCGACGGAAACTTCGATTTCGCCCACCCCGTTCCCGCGGGCTTCGCTCACCACCCGCTCGAAAATCTCGGCGGCGCGCGCAGCGTTCTCAGTGCTGGCAGGCATGGAGCCTCTGAAAAATCAAATTATGGCCACGCACGAACGCCGGTAAGTTGCTTGTTTGCTTTATCGATGTGCATCTTTGTGCATTTTTGGCCAAACTGTTCGCCCCCTCGGAATCTAATCGGTGATTTCAAACGATGGGCTTTCCTGGGAGGCTACCTCCTCGGCGCGGGCGGCAGCGTTGCGCGCCAAATCGAGATACGCCGCCCCCTCGGCCGGTTTCAGCACGATCGGGTTGCCGCTATCCCCGCCCACGCGCACCTGCGGATCGAGCGGCAGTTCGCCCAGAAAGTGTACCCCCAGTTGTTCAGCCGTGCGCTTCCCACCGCCGTGGCTGAACACGTCGATGCGTTCGCCGCAGTGCGGGCAATCAAGGTAGCTCATGTTCTCGACGATGCCCAGAATCGGCACCCGCACCTGGTGGAACATGGCCACGGCTTTGCGGGCGTCTTCCAGTGAGACGTCGGAGGGCGTGGTCACCACGATGGCGCCGGTGATGGGAGCGGTCTGGATCAGGGAAAGCTGCACGTCGCCCGTGCCGGGAGGCAAATCGATCACCAGGTAATCCAGTTCGCCCCAATCCACCCCGCGCAGGAACTGCTGGATGACGGAGTGCAGCATCGGCCCGCGCCACACCAGCGGCTTGTCGCCGGGATTCAGAAATCCCATCGACATGATCTTCACCCCGTACCGGTCGAGCGGCTGGATGCGGTCACCGTGCGCCATTGGCGTTTCGTTGATGCCCATCATCAGCGGCACGTTGGGTCCGTAAACATCGGCATCCATCAGGCCCGCGCGCAGGCCGAGCGCGCCCAGGCCGACCGCCAGGTTGACGGCGACAGTAGTCTTACCCACGCCTCCTTTTCCGGAGCCCACCGCAATCAGGTACTTCACGCCAGGGATGGGCAGTTTGGGAGGAGCGCCAGGGGGATTCATCGCCACTATCGTAGCAGCACGCGCCGGCGGCGCTCACCTACCTACTTGGTCTCCCGTGCACAAACTTGGTCTCCCGTGCACAAAAATGCACAAAAGGCCGGCCATCCCGCGTGCGACACAGGAAGATGAGCGGGCGGCGGCGGGCGCGATGGCGTAAAACAGAAACAGGGGATGATTCGTTGCCGCGCCAGTCGATGTCGTCATAGAGCGCGACGAGGAAGGTTACGACGTTGCGTCGGTTCCGCAGCTTTCGGGGTGTCACACGAAGGCGCGTGCAGTTGAATTCCACGAAAAATACCGGCCTCAAGGCCCCGCCAAATCAATGACTTCCTCCCGAATCACCCCCAACCAGGCCGATAATTAAATGAGCTGACCCGTCTTTGTGTGGGCAGGTTGGCTTGGCAACCTGCGGACCGATTGTGGGGTACCCTCTGGGCCGGGTCCAGCCCGGCACCACGTCGTAAGTGCCCTATTACCAGGCGCCAACCTTGCCGATTCCACCGCCCAGGTCGATCGCTTCAGCGCCCGAAAAATCGGGTCGGCAGGGCTCGTCTGGGCGCTCTCGAAGCCGGAAGAACTCAGCGCGAAGGCGAGGAGAGCGCTCGCCACTTCTGGATTTACCGCGAGCGTCGCCAACCTATGGGAGTTGGTCCTGAAGGCGCGTAAACCGGGCTCGTTGCTTGCCGACCCGCTTCCCTGGTGGAATGAATATGTGACTCAATCGCGCATCCCAGCGCTGGCGATTCGCATCGCGCACATCCGCGCACTGGCGGCCTTCCCGACATCCACAAAGATCCCTTCGATCGGATCCTGGCGGCCCAGGCGCTCGCCGAAAACCTCGCCTTTGTGAGCTGCGATCGCGATCTTGCGCGGTATGGGATCCCTATGATCTGGTGAACCGCATCTTCCCCGAATTTCCGTTGGACGCGAGTCGTGCGGTCCTCCCTCGGCCGGGGCTCGAGGCGCCTCACGCGGCCGTTCTGAACGACACAGCGCGCTCCACCGATTTGCCCGACTGATCCCTCGGCCAGCTCCAACCCCTGACGCCTGCATGTTCATCCAGAACCTGTTCTCGCTCAGCGTGGTCGATCGCCGCCGCCCGCAACACTCACCGGTACCGCGGCGGCAAGAAATGGCTCGACATCGGCGTTGGCCGGTTGGGCCTCGTTCCAACTCGGGCGAAATTCCATGCCGAGGCCCGCGTACTTGCCCCCGGCGGCGCGATTGTACGGCAGCAGGTCCACGCGCACCAAGCCCGGAAGCGATTGGGCAATGGCGGCGATGGCGCGAAGATTGGCGCCGGTGTCGGTCACGCCCGGTACCAGCGGCACCCGGATCACAAAGGGCACGTCCATCGAGCTGAGCGCGCGCAGGTTGGCGAGGATCGTCGCGTTGTCGACGCCGGTATAGCGAATGTGCGCCTCCTTGTCCACCAGCTTGACGTCGAAATACACGAGCTGGCAGTTGCCCGCGACCCGCCGGAAAGCGGACTCGGCGGCGTAGCCGGAAGTCTCCAGCACCACATGCGCATCGGGCAGACGGCCGATGATATCTTCGACGAACGCCGCTTGCAGAAGCGGTTCGCCGCCGGAGAATGTCACTCCTCCCCCGTTCGACCGGAGGATAGCGGCCTGACGGTTAAGGATCTTCGCGACTTCTTCCGCCGTGTAGCGCCGGCCGACGGTCCTTTCGCCCCTCGCCGTCCGCATCGTCTGCGGCTCCGGAGAAAGGCCCTCCGGGTTATGGCACCAGGCGCAGCGGAGCGGGCAGCCTTTCAGGAATACCGTCGTGCGCACTCCCGGGCCGTCGTGAGTGGTGAACTCTCGTATCTCGTGGATAACTCCGGAAGTCACGCGTTCCTATAGTCCGTATAACTGGCGCGCCACCACGTGATCCTGGTATTCGGGCGCGAGTTCGCAGAAGTAACCGCTCCAACCCCAAACGCGCACGATGAGGTTCCGGTGTAGCTCGGGGTGGCGCTTGGCCTCCAGCAGCTTTTCGGCGTTCAGGGCGTTTAGCTGGAGTTGCTGGCAGCCGAGTTGGGCAAACGTCCGTACCAACAGCGCGCATTTTGCGATCGAGTCTTCGTCGCGGAACGCCAGGTCGGAGAGTTCCATCGTGATCGGCCCGCCGTTGCAGATTCGCCCATAGTCGATCCGGCTGAACGCCTGGAGCACGCCGATCGGCCCGCGAATGGCCGCGTTCGGCGAAGGCGCCAGGTTGGCGCTGAAAAATTCCCCACGCTTCCGGCCCTCGGCGGTGGCGCCGATCGGCGGGGCGGCATCGCCCGGCTCTCCACGGGCAAGCCAGATGTAATACATGGCGGAGCCCGTGCCTGGCCGCATCTTCCCGCCGCGGCCGTTGTCTTCGATGGCTTCGCACGCTTCGGCGACGAACTCGAAAAGCCGGACCATCAACTGGTCGGCCTCTTCGTCGTTGCCGACCTTCGGTGCGTCCTCGGTAAGTCTCCTGCGCAGTGACTCATGGTTCTCGAAGTTGCCATCGAGCGCGTCCAGCAGTTCGCTCGCGGATACCGAGCACTCGTCGAATACGAAACGTTTCACCGCCGCGAGCGCGTCGGCCGCATTGGCGGAGGCGGCTCCGTGCAGACCGAAGTTGTTGTACTTTAGACCGCGGGAAAGGTCGCGGCCGTTTTCGAGGCAACCCTCCATAAGCACGGAGTAATACGGAGCCGGGGGCAACAACAAGCGCCGGTATTGATCGGCCAGCTCGAAGACTCGCTCGCGAATGTTATCGGCGGCACGGCCGAGTATCGCCTCGAACCCTGCACCCGCCGATAACCCCGCCGACAACCCATCGCGGATGGCCTTGTCGGCCGCCAGCGGCAGTGAAACCGCGCCGGTGTTGACCACCTCCATCCCTTTGCCCGGAATGATGAACTCCCAACAAGCCGCCACCGTGTAGTCGCGCGCATCCTCCAGGTCGTAGCCATGCTTCACCAGCGCGGGGATTACCACGTCGTCGTTCGAGTACTGCGGAAATCCCATCCCGTTGCGAGTGAGTTCGGCAGCCAGGCGGAGCAGCGCCAAATCCGTGTCCGCGGAGATTCGCAAATTGATCTTGGGGTCGATCATGTTGGTATAGAGGGCCACGCGGATGGCCATGGCCGTCAGCTCGTTCACCGCGGGACTTCCGTCACGGCGGACCCCGCCGAGCATGATGGTCTGGCCGTTGTCGCCCTGCTGGACGCCGGGATAGAGGTCGCTATCTTTGTTCAGGGAGATGAAAAACTCCGCCAGCAGTTCTTCGGCGCCGGCCAAAGTAATCCGGCCCGATTCGAGGTCGCGCTCGAGATACGGCCACATATATTGGTCGAAGCGGCCAAGGCCGACGTGATAGTGCCCTTCGAGCCAGACCATCGCGTGCAGAATACGCAGCGCCTGAAGCGCCTCGTGGAACGTGGCCGGCGGGTGGCCGGGCACTTTCTCGAGTATCTCGGCCAGGCCGGTGAGCCCGATCTTACGGGCTGCCTCGGCGTATCTGTCAACCAGCGCCAGCACCGCGTCAATGGTCTCGATCGCGGAGGCCAGGAACTCCAGCGCGCGCTCGTCGTGCCCCGGGCGGGACGCCGTCACCATGGCGATGCGCCTCCGTTCCAGCAGGCCCTGGCTGAGGATGAATCCCCAATCGGCACAAATATTGCTGATCGGCCCGAGTTCGTGAAGCGTGCTACCGCCGGTGAGGGTCTCCCACTCGGCGTCGCGGTAGATGCGCGGCGTTCCAGGCGTGGTACGGGTGAAGAGGATCCTCTCGCCGGGCAAGACGACCGGGGTCTCGGCTTCGCAAACACGCCGAAACGCGAGGGCGACGCGCCGGGGCCATTCAAGCCCTTCGGCCTCACACTCCGGCAGCACGTCAGGCGAGGCGGCCAAGCGGTAAATCTTGTGAGCCCCATCCCGGATGCGGTTCCTCATGGAATCGAGCCGGGCGGTGGAAAACGAGCAGGCGCGGGTGAGAAAGCCGGGAGCGAGTTCGGTCGCAAGCATGAGCCACCTTCACCATCATTATGACTCCTGTAGGGAGCCTGTGGGCAACTGACGGTCGTGGTGGGCCGGCTACCTGGCTAACAGCGCAACAGGCGTCGTTTTAGGGTAATATCAGTAGGGATTGTCGGGCCTTAGCTTCGGCGTGCAGCTACGAGTCGGGAGGCGCAGGTAAAAATGGACGACGAAAAGGCGGTTGAGCCGGAAGAGCGGAAACCATTGCGGCGGAACCTGTTGCTGGGCGGGATGTTCGGCATGGGAGCCGCGATCGGGGCGGCACTCGGTTTGCCGGCGGTGGTTTACCTCTTCTTTTCACCCAAGTCTCGCAAACCGTCGGAATGGACCGAAGCCGGCGGCATCGCCGCCATTCCGCCCGACGCGCCCGTCGAGATTGCGTTTCACCGCAAACGCGTGGACGGGTGGAAGGTGGTCAGTGAAAAGACCACGGCCTGGGTGGTCAAACATCCCGATAACACCGTCACGGCTTTCGGCCCGCAATGCACTCACCTGGGATGCGCTTACCATTGGACCGAGGCGGGGAACGGGTTTCTCTGCCCGTGTCACACTTCTCTGTTTTCGATCGACGGCAAGGTCCTCAGCGGCCCCGCGCCGCGTCCTTTGGACCGTTACGACACTAAGATCGAGGCCGGGAAATTGTTTATCGGACGGCTGCGCCCGTCGGTGGAGACACGGGCATGAAAGCCACTCTCGAAAGAGTCGCCGCGTGGATCGACGAGCGCACCGGGCTTTATACCGCGGGCCGGGGGTTTTTTGAAGAAAAGATTCCAGCCTCCAGCGGATGGCACCAGGTCTTCGGCAGCGTGGCTCTGTTTCTGGTTCTAACCCAGGCCTTCACCGGTATCTTGCTGGCATTTAATTACGCTCCCACCCCGGGCGAAGCTTATAACAGCCTGCGCTACATATTGACCGAAGTCACTTGCGGACGCCTGATTCGGGGATTGCACCACTGGGGCGCCAGCATGCTGATCGTCGTGGTCGTGCTTCATATGGTACAGGTCTTCTTATGGGGCGCTTATAAGAAGCCGCGGGAGAGCACCTGGATCGTGGGCGTGGTGTTGCTGCTGCTGACGCTGACTTACGGGCTAACCGGGTACCTTCTGCCGTGGGACAACCGGGCCTATTGGGGAACCGTGGTGGCGACCAACATTGCCGCTCAACTCCCGCTGGTGGGTCCGCTGATGGCCCGGCTTCTCGGTGGAGAAGGCGCCGTTGGGGTGGTGACGTTCGCCCGCTTCTACGGGCTGCACGTGCTGTTGCTGCCGCCGGCCACCATGCTGCTGATCGGGCTGCACGTTTTCCTGGTGCGCAAGCACGGCGTGTCGCCCGGACCGGGGGATGAAGATCTGCCGAAAAAGCCTTTCTTTCCCGTGCAGGTTTTCAAAGATACAACTGCGATTTTCTTTGCGTTTGCGATCTTATTCCTGCTGGCAGTGGCAGTGCGGGTGCCGCTCGAACAGCTCGCGGATCCGGGAGACACATCCTATATTCCGCGGCCAGAGTGGTATTTTCTGTTCCTGTTTCAGACCCTTAAACTATTTAACGGGCCGCTGGAGCTGGTGGGTAGCGCGGTGCTGCCTGGCCTGGCGGTAATGGCGCTGATTCTGGTTCCATTTATCGATCGCGGCAAGATGGTGAAAGTGACCCGTCGCACTGTGGCGATTGCGGTTGTGGTGCTGGCCGGCATCGGTTGGACCGGACTGACCGCGGCCGCCGTGAAGAGCACTCCCTCCGAAGCGCTCGCGGCACAAGTGGATTATTCGGGGCCCACGGCCTGGATTCAGCTTTCGCCGGAGGAACTGGCCGGGGTGGGGTATTTTCGACAGGAAAACTGCGTGAGCTGTCACGCATTCGGCCGCGTCTCGGACGGTCCGGACCTCAGTCGCGGCTTGATTCACCGAGACGCGGCTTGGATGATCCGGCACTTCAAGGATCCGGCCGGGATGCGGCCCGGAACCTCGATGCCGGCGGCCGGGCTCAGCGACGCGCAATTGAACTCGCTGGCGGCGTTTCTACTCAGGCTGAATCCCGACAATGCCACCGTTCTAGCCGATGCGCCGGAGTTCGCCATTCAGGGCGCGCTGGTTTACCAGTCTCACCAATGCAGCGCCTGCCACCGGGTGAATGGGGTGGGCATGACGATCGGTCCGGCGCTGAATGGCCTGGCCCGGAGGCAGACGCGCAGTTGGGTGGCCGACCACTTCGCCAATCCGCAAAAGTTATCTCCGGGGACGTCGATGCCGCCTTATAAGTTCCCGCCCATGGAACTCGATAACCTCATGTCTTATTTGTTCTCGCTGCCAGAGTCATGAGTGTCACGAAGACAATTAGAATCGCGCTCGCTTTCGCGCCGTTGCTCGTGACGGTACTGATAGCGGCGGCCGGCGCACAAGACGCTCCCCATGCGGCGCTGACGCCGCTTCCCGGGCCTCTGGGCGTGCCGAAGCCAGGCCCGGCGACCGATGCTCCGTATGCTCCCCAGCCCATCCTGCCCGGCGGCGTGGTGGTGGCTCTTTACCCGCCAAGCTCGCCTTTCCTCAAAATGGAGCGCGTCCGCGAGGCCGAACAGTACAACATGAGTCAGACAGTGCCGGGGCGCATCAACAGTATCGTCAATATTCATAACCCGTCCATCGAAGTACACACGGTCGATCGCGGGCTGAATACGGGCGCGGCGGTGATTCTGGCGGCGGGCGGCGGGCACAACACCCTGAACGTCGGTTCGGAAGCCGCCGATTTCGTTCCGTTCTTTTATAACTACGGAGTCAACACCGTGATTCTGCGCAATCGCCTGCGCCGCGACGGTTACAACCCGCAAACCGACGAAGTGAACGACGCCCTTCAGGCCATCCGCCTGGTGCGCGCCTACGCCAAGGAATGGAACATCGACCCGAACAAGATCGGCATCATGGGCTTCTCGGCGGGAGCGGAGTTAGCAGCCGCGGCGGCGGTCCTGTTTCCGGATTTCGACAAAACCAATAGCGGCCCAAGCGATCCTTTGGCGGGGACCACCTCGCGGGCGGACTTTGTGGGTATCATCTACCCCGGTCCCTCGCCCTTCGCCCGCAACCGCACGGCGCCGCCGATTCCGCGCCATGTTCCGCCGGCGTTCCTGGTTTGCGGCGGCTCGGGCGACCGGGTACATGCGGTCTGGGCGATCGAATACTTTTCCGCCATGCTGGCCATTGGTGTCCCGAACATCGAGATGCACATTTACGGCGTGGGCCGCCACCCGGGCGACGCCCTGCCCGATGGAAGCCACATGACCGGCGGCTTGACGGATCGCAACGGTACACCATTTGGAACGTGGCAATACCGTTTCATCGACTGGTTCCGCGATCTTGGCTATCTGCAAAAGCCCGGCGTGGAAACTAAAGCCGCCAAGGACGCTGCCGCGTTCGCGAGTCAGCCCGCGCGCTAACAGAAGAAAAGCCGAGATGACTCTCTCGGCCCCGCAGGCTGACAGCCCGCGCCACGACCTTGTCAGGCAAATTGCACGATCGCCGCGCTGGCGGCGGGCAATTCGATTCTGAGGCGTCCCTTGGCGGCCGGCAGGATCTCGGGCTTCGCCCGGCTCCAGGCGCCTGACGGCGAAACCTCGGCGCCGCTCAGCGTGATGCCGGTCTTCGCGTCGAAAGCCGGAGCGAGCAGGCGGATCGCGGAAGCCCGTTTTGCGGGAACGCGGCCATCGATATGTACAGTTAGAACGGAGGCCGCCGCGATCTTATTGATCAAGGTCAGAGTAACCGCCCCTTTGTCCAGCCGCGTGGCATATGCCTTCAACCCGGCTGAGCCTGGGTCGATTTCGGTCTTCAGCAGTTGGCCCCTACCGGCGAGCGAGAAGGCCAGCATGCCATAATACTCCGGCTTGGCGGAGTAATGGCCATGTTCGTCGTCGCCGATGGGAGAGTAGGAACTGATGAAGTCGAGCTGATTCACGCCGGTTTCCATGTTGACGCCCGCGCAGCCGCTTGCCGCGAGCGTAAACATATAGTCGAGCACCCACAGCGCGGCTGCCATGGTGTCGCTAACACCGGGCCGCCCGCCG
Organism: Bryobacteraceae bacterium; assembly: GCA_049509915.1. GTDB lineage: Bacteria > Acidobacteriota > Terriglobia > Bryobacterales > Bryobacteraceae > JBEKYD01. The sequence goes on from JBEKZL010000130.1 coordinate 22,718, forward strand.
CCGGAAAAGGAGTTCACTTCGCAAATGCGGTACGG
>JBEKZL010000131.1:0-20402 GCA_049509915.1 Bryobacteraceae bacterium
CGTTCGTCCAGCCAAGCCTCCAGCCGGGAGAAGCGCTCTCTAATCTCACCTTCGCTGGCCACAAGAACATTCTAGGCCAGAAATGGTTTTATTGCTACACTTATTTTTTTACAAACGCTTAGCATGTTTGTTAACACATTGAGGAAAAGCCTTGCATTTGAGTTACGAATGTAGTAGAAACGACTGGGAGGACTGTCCTATAGATACCAAAACCTCCTCGAAAGATTGACGATCGAGCAAGAGAATGAACAGCTCCAGGACCCCGCTGGAGGTCTGGATCTTCTAATTTTCGTAGCTGTGCAGCTACTAAGACGACAACCTCTAACAGGACTGTCTAGGTTGCCAACGAGGTTCTATGCTTCTCCACGTGCGTCGAAGTACCATATTCGCCTTTGTTTCGGCCTTCGTCATCGGGCTTGTGAGTTTGCCGAACGCGGCGCTGTTCGGACAAATCACTACCGGAACCATCAGGGGATCGGTCGCTGATCCGGAAGGCGGTTCCGTCCCGGGAGCCAATGTAACCGTTACCAACCAGGCCACTAAAGCCATCAGAACTACGACCACGAGCGACTCTGGACTCTTTACTTTGCCTTCGCTCGAGCCTGGCACATACAACACTAAGGTGGTAAAGACCGGATTTAAGACGTTTGAGAGGACAGGTGACTCGCTGATCGCCAATCAGGAGCTTTCCTTAGGGACGATTGCTCTGGAAGTCGGCTCAGTAAACCAAACCGTTGAAATCCAGGCTGTGGCCGCCCAAGTAGAGACCTCAAGCTACACAAACTCGGCTACCCTGACGGCGACGGAACTGAACATGATTGCCGAGCGGGGCCGCGACGTTGTCGACATGCTGCGGTTTTTGCCGGGTGTTGCCCAAACCACGCAGACGGAAGAGCTTGGGGGCTCCGGCGGCCCTCCGGGAACTACCGCGCCGAATATCTCGGGTGCCCGGAACGGGGCGATGGATTTCACCGTGGATGGAGTGGCCGGGAATGACTCGGGTACCGCCTCCGCGTTAGCCAGTTCGATCAACATGGATGCCATCGCCGAAGTCAACGTCCTGCTGAATAACTATGAGGCGCAATACGGCAGGAACGGGGGCTCCGTTCTGTCCACCATCACCAAGTCGGGCACGAATGAATTTCACGGATCGGGGTATTGGTACATAAGGAACCAGATATTCAACGCCACCGACTTCCTGGTTAACAGGGCTGGCCTTCCGAAACAGGCTTATAAGTTCAATACCGAGGGCGCCACACTCGGGGGCCCGGTTCCTTTGGGCGGGCTGAAAAACCACTTGTATTTCTTTTACTCCTTCGACGACACCCAGTCCACGTTTCCGGCACCCGGCGAAAATACTGTGTATTTTACGATGCCAACCGCCCTGGAACGGGTAGGCAATTTTTCTCAATCAGCCACCAAGCCGGTTGACTACACAAGCGGCGTACCCTTCCCTGGCGGCATCATTCCGGCGAGCCGCATCAACTCGAGCACCCAGAACGAGATGAATCTGTTTCCGCTGCCGAACAACCTCAACACGGCGTCAACGGGAGGAGCCTATAATTACGATTTCAACGACACTTTCCACGTACCGAAGCTCAGCACTATGTTTCGAATCGACGCGCCAATCAGCTCGAAGGACTCCATGTTTTTCAGAGGTGTAGTCTATCATTCCGACGAGCAGGCGTGGGATACCGGCGCGATTGGCGCTCCGCTTTGGCCGCTTTTCTACGGGCACTATAAGTATACGGACGATTCTATCGCCGCGCACGAAACCCACATTTTCAGTCCGAGCGTTGTGAACGAGCTCCTGGGCGCGGTCCGACATAGCACCGAAGGCGGACCTCCAGTCTATCCGGCGGCATTTAACCAGGTGATGACTCGTTCGGCCGTTGGATTTACGGCTGGCCAGTTCTACCCGGGGGACAATCCGTTGGACATTATTCCCGAGGTTACTTCGCTGGCCGGCGTGAGCGACGCGCCGACTCTGACCTACGATTTCCGGTTGATTGAGACAGGTGCCGACACGACTTTCGACATCTCGGATTCGCTCTCCATCGTTCACGGCGCGCATACGTTCAAAGTAGGTACGTACTGGAATCACCGCCGCGAGTTTGAAGGCCCGGAGGGCACTTATGCCGGAGCTTTTGATTTCAGCACCAATGCCACCAACCCGGAGAACAGCGGAAATCCTTTTGCCAACATGATTCTCGGGAACTTCAATACCTACACGGAAGCCGAGTACCATGTCAGCGTTCAGAGTCGGGCTACCGATTGGGACAACTACGTGCAAGATACCTGGAAGGTATCGAAGAAGCTGACGCTCAATTTGGGTGTCCGAGTGGTGTATTATACTCCGTTTTCTCAGGACAACTTAAAAGAGTGGAACGCGGCGGATCTGATCCTGTCCCAGTACAGTCCCTCCGCGTCGGCGCGCCTATATAAGCCTGCGATTATCAATGGCGTCCGCGTGGGATACGACGCGATTAGCGGATCGACCGTGTCCGCGGCCGCGATCGGTGCCTTCGTTCCCGGCACTGGCAGCATCGCCCCGGGTTCGGTCCTTGCATCGAATTGGACGGGGCCGCGCGGCTTCATCGACCACTCGCCGCCGCGGCCCGAACCGCGTGTCGGTTTCTCCTATGACCCGTTCGGGAACGGCAAGACTTCGATCCGCGCCGGTTTTGGCATGTTCTACCAGACGCTCACCGATGGAAATATCGGTTTCAATATGGTGGGGGCTCCGCCCAACCAGATCACTTCGCTGGTGTATAACGGCAACGTCAGTACGATGCTGAGCGCCGGTCCCCTGGTGGCGCCGGGCAGCAACCTTGCCCAGGAGCAGAAGGCCATTACGCCTTATAACATGAACACATCGTTTGGCATCCAGAGGGATGTAGGCGCCGGAACGATCGTGGAGGCACGATGGGTGGGCACCTACGGCCGGCATCTTTGGACTGAAGAAAACCTGAATTTGCTTCCAATGGGCGCGCAATTTCAGCCGCAAAATATCGATCCGACCAGTCCCAGCGGCGCCCCCTACGTCACCAGCCTGCTGGTACCCTATACCGGATACGGCTCCAGCCTCACTTACTTCGCGCCGATGACTTCCTCCAACTACAACGGCCTCCAGGTGACAGCGGATCGGCGGCTTAGTCATGGTCTTTCGTACGGCATGGCATATACCTATTCCAAGGTTATGGATTTTGCCGACACCGACCAGGTGATTGGCCAGCCGACGTATTTCTCGGCGCGGCGGAACTACGCGATGGCCGGCTTCGACGCCACCCACGTCTTTGCTTTCCATTACACCTACAATATCCCGGTAATCGAGAGTTGGAAGGCCAACCCAGCTGCCAGACTGATCGCGTCGAACTGGCAACTCTCGGGCGTTACCACGTTTGCCAGCGGAAACCCGGTTCCGATCACGTTTTCCATGACCAACGGCGAGAACACCTCCGGCGGCGGCGACCCGCAAAGGGTGAACCTGACTTGCGCCCCGAACTACGGATGGGGCAGTCGCAGCGACAATCAGTTTTTCAATACCTCGTGTGTGCAACTGATGGGAATTGGGCAGCCCGGATCCGCCGATCGAACTCCCATCCGCGGGCCTGGCATTAACAATTGGGACGTGACAGTTTTCCGAAACTTTAACCTCGGGAGTGAAAAGCGGGTTCTCACGTTTCGCTGGGAAATGTACAACGTCTTCAACCATGCCCAGTTCAGCGGTGTGAATGCCGCCGCTTTATTCACGCCGGCCGGTGCTCAAAGCAATGCGTCTTTCGGCCAGGTGAATGCGACACGTCCGCCGAGGGTGATGCAAGGATCGCTCCGGTTCAGGTTCTAACCGGGCTTGGACGTCTGAGAAGGCCGGGCGGCCTCACCGAAGGCCGCTCTTCATCCGCCCGAGTCCCCTGCTGGCGGGCGATACGCGCGGTCGAGCAGTTCGACTACGTGGACCACCTGCTGGGTCCCCTTGCGCGATCTTACGCCGGCCTGGAGCTGCAGCATGCAGCCGGGATTGGCGGTGGCGACGATGTCGGCTCCGCTGGCGTGAACGGCATCCATCTTAGCGGCCAGGATACGCATGGCCATTTCGTTTTGCACGATGTTGTAGATGCCGGCGCTGCCGCAGCACAGGTCCGCGCCGGACATCTCGCGCAGGGTGACTCCGGGGATGGCGGCCAGCAGCTTTCGCGGCGCGGAACGGATGCGCTGGCCGTGAGCCAGGTGGCAGGAATCCTGGTAGGTGACAGTGGCGTGGACCGGGTTTTCCACGGGTCGCAGATCGATCCCGGCCAGGAATTCGGTAATATCTCGCACCTGGCGGGCAAACTCGCCGGAGGCCAAGGCATACCCGGCGTCGCCCGCCAGCAACTCGCCGTACTCCTTGAGTGTAGACCCGCACCCCGCCGCGTTGGTGATGATGGCGTCGAAACTGCCCGCCCGGAGGGCGTCGATATTGCGCCTGGCGGCGGCGCGCGCGATTTCGCGCAAGCCGGAATGCAGTGCCAGCGCCCCGCAGCAGCCCTGGCCGGCGGGCACCACCACTTCGCAGCCGTTCTTTTGCAGCACGCGCACGGTAGCTTCGTTCAGTCGCGCCAAGAAAACGTTGGCCAGGCAGCCGGCCAGGAACGCCACCCGGTAACGCCGCTCGCCTTCGGCCGGAAAGGTCTGGCCAATGTGGCTAAAGAAAAACGGCGGATCGGCCGATGGAGTGAGTTGATGCAGATCGCGCAGGCCAACCAGCCCCGCCAAGCCAAGCGAATTGACCAGTGCGCGGGCGCCGGAAGCTTCGTAAAGGTACAGCGCCGCGCCCGCAGCAGTCATGGCCACGCGCGATTCCAGCAGCGTGCCGAAAGCCCACTGCCGCAGCCGGCGGGCGATCGGGCCCCGCCGGATGTGGGTCTCGATTTCGGCGCGCGCTTCTTCCACCATGCGGCCGTACTGAACTCCGGAGGGGCAGGCCGATTCGCAGCCCCGGCAGGCCAGGCACAAGCCAATGTGCTCGAAATAAGACGGGCTCATGGGCGCTCCGTTGGCAACCTGCACCATCTGGTACACTCGACCGCGGGGCGAGTCCATTTCGAGGCCGAGGGCGCGATAGGTGGGGCAGGAGTTGAGACACAAGCCGCAATGGACGCAGCGGTCCAGATCGAACCGGAACGGTCCGGCCGCGGTCTTTTCCGCGGCGATGGCCGGATTGTCAGAGGCGCCGATATAGTCTTCCACGGTTTAAAAGGTTGTCGGGATCGAAAAGATGTTTGACGCGCCGCATGATTTCCCAATCCGCTCCTGGAGCGGGCCAGAGATCTAGGCCGCTCTTGGCTTCCTCGGGAGCGAATTCCACCACGGCCTTGGCACCCGCCTCCGCCGCGCCCGCCACCCAAGCCGCGGCATCCGCGGCACGCTCAAAGTAGCCGTAGCATATCCCCGAGCCGGCGCGGGCGACCCCCGCGCCGGGAAGCGAAGCCATTACCGCCTCGAGTCCTTTGAGCGTACACGAAGCGCGGGCCACCGCGCCATCCGGATGGACGGCCAAGAACGCGGGAGTGAACTCCTCGATGCGCCGCCAGAGGGTTTCCTGGCGGGAATTGTCGAATGCAACCCCGCCGCCGCCCAATTGGGAAATTTCGCGCTCATAGCGATCGATCGCGGCGGCGTTGCCGCCGACGCGGATCGCCACCAGCCAGGCGGCCTGCCCCAGCCCCGCTCCGGCCGCCGGATTCAGCAGATCGATGGCGGCGGGTTGCAATTGGCTGCGCAACAGGCTGTTGCGTGCCTCGATAGCGGACGCCAGGCTGTCGAAAGCTACCAGGAAACTGCGCTCCAGTTCCGGCATGGGCGTCAGCTTGAAATTGACCGCGGTGATCGCGGCCAGGGTGCCGAAGGATCCGATCATGAGCTTCGCCATGTCGAGACCGGCCACGTTCTTCACCACCATCCCGCCGGAGCGCACCAGCTTGCCTTCCAGGGTGGCGAACTCCATCCCGATGATGGCGTCGCGCGCCGTGCCGTAGAGGCGCCGCCGCGGCCCGCTCGTGTTGGTAGCCACCACGCCCCCCACGGTGGCGCAGTCGGCGAACGGAGGGTCGAGCGGCACCATCTGCCGATGCTTGCCCACCAGGCGCGTCAGCTCGCTCCATCGCAAGCCGGCTTCCACCCCGATCGTCAGGTCGCGCGGTTCGTACTCGCGCACCCGGTTTAACTTGCCGGTGGAAAAGCATTCATCCGACGGCGGGTTTGGCCCCGCCATCAGTCGCTTGGACCCGTTGCCTTCGAGCGCTATGGTGCGACTGTGCAGCGCCGGCCGGCGTAACAACTCGGCCAACTCCTCCGCGGTCTCCGGCTCCATCACTGGCCAGCTTCCTGGTTCATGTCGACTTTGTCGCGGTGCTCCTCCACCAGAGATAATGATATGCCATGGCGACTTTATTTGCCGGGACCTCCGGTTTTGCCTATGCCGCCTGGAAGCCCGGGTTTTATCCGCCCAAGCTCGCGGCTAAGGATTTTCTAAAGCACTACGCCCAGCGGCTGAATTCGGTGGAGATCAATTATACGTTCCGACGGCTGCCGGCTCCCGCGACTCTCGCCTCCTGGGTGGAAGCCACCCCAGCAGGATTCGTCTTCGCAGCGAAGGCCAACCAGCGCATCACCCACATTTTGCGCCTGAGAAATGCCGCCCAGGCCACCGAAGTTTTCTTCCGCGCCATCGATCCGCTGCGCAGTGCCCGCCGCCTGGGTCCGATACTTTTTCAATTGCCGCCGAACCTGAAATGCGACGTGCCGCTGCTGGCCGACTACCTGGCCCTCCTTCCCACCGACATTCGCCACGCTTTCGAGTTCCGCCATACCTCCTGGCTGGCCGAGCCGGTCTACGAGCTGTTGCGACGCCACAATGCCGCGCTCTGCGTGGCGGAATCCGAGAAACTGGAAATCCCGGAAGTGATCACCGCGGATTTCGTTTATTATCGCCTGCGCAAGCCCCAATACAGTCCCGAAGACCTGGACTCCATCGCCGCGCACACGCGCCAGTTGCTGGCCACCGGACGGGACTTGTACCTGATGTTCAAGCACGAAGATACTCCTGATGGCGCGCTCCACGCGGAACGGCTGCTAGCAGGCAGGCTGAACGCGGTGCCGTGATCGTCTGCCTGTGGGACCGCCCGTCGGCCCGCGCCACCGGCAGGAAGACGCCAAGGTTCCACTGCTTTGAGGCTTTCCCGTTTTGAGGCGGAGGTATTTGGACATCCAAAAGGCAACATCTGCACTTGAAGGTGCGTAATCTACCGATTCCAGCTGCGGGTGCCAGTTCGACAGGTATCCGCTCTTGAGACCCGCGAAGAAACGAGGCGGGTTACCCTGACGCGCGGGTGTCGCGGTGCCCAGGTGCGGTACCGCACGCGCGAAGGTGGCGCCCTCCTCCGAGTGGTGGACGACGTGCTTATACCTGCCCAGGAGATCCGTCTGGGGTGCTCCCGCGGAAAATTATTCCGGCAATCGCGCTGTATTACATCTTGATGAAGATCCGGTAGCCCAGCTCGCATTCTGATGACTTCTTTTACTCCGCAGTTACGAGACAGCTCGGTTTCCTGGATTGCCGTCAGGCGTGTACCTGACGGCGGCAGGGACAGACTTGCCAGGACCGGTTGGGAAGTGCAACCAATTCGATCTGAGAGAAGGAACCGCGGAGGTAGTGAAGGAATGGCTTTCGCAAGATGAAGCACTTTGGCTTCAGGCAGTGAGATCGTGTAACCGGGGCGTTCAGGCGTCCTGAAAACAGTAGAACCCTTTAAGGAGAAATATCATGTACAAAAATGTGTTGATCGTTTCGTTTGCGAGTCTGGGCTTAGTCCTGCCCGCTTTGGCGTCGGACCGCGAGGATGATATCGGGCGTGTTCAGAAAGCGGCCCGGGTCTTCCAGGAGATCATGGCGACGCCCGACAAAGGCATCCCCAGCAACCTGCTGGAAAGGGCGAAGTGCATCGCCATCGTTCCAGGAGAAGAAAAACTTGCCTTCATATTCGGAGGCAACTACGGCAAGGGGGTGGCTACTTGCCGCACCGCCACTGGCTGGAGCGCGCCGATGTTTATAGCTGTCGGCGGCGGTAGCGTTGGCTTTCAGATCGGCGGTTCTTTCACCGACGTGGTGATGCTATTCATGAACGACCACGCGTTGCAGAGCCTGCTGGGCGACAAATTCAAGATCGGCGGCGACGCGTCTGTAGCCGCCGGCCCGGTGGGGAGACAGGCATCGGCCGACACGGACGTGCGACTCAATGCGGAGATCCTGAGCTATTCGCGCAGCAAGGGAGTTTTCGCCGGAGTCAGCGTGGATGGCGCGGTGGTCCAGGCTGACCGCAGCGGAGACGTATCCATGTACGGCCACAATGTCACCCGCCAGGAAATCCTGCGCGGTGAGACTGCGGTTCCCGAGGCAGCGCAGGGCCTGGTAGGAGAACTGGCCAACTACCCTTCACGTAATTAGTTTGACTCGTGGCGACTTCTTCGGCCCTCGGCGCGCTGACCGGTGCTGAGGGCCGCTTTCTTGGTCCAAAATATAAATCATGAGCAAACAACTGCGCGCCAGCCACCCCATATACCATCTGTTACCCGCGGAAATCGAGGGTTTCGACTCTTTGGCGGAACTTGCCTTGGATATGCATTGGTCGTGGAATCACGCCACCGACGAAGTGTGGCGGCGGCTTGATCCCGAACTGTGGGGAATCACCCATAACCCCTGGGTGGTCCTGCAGACGGTCTCGCGCGACCGGATCGAGCTCGTCTTGGACGATCCGGTTTTCCGGAAGAGCGTCGATGGTCTCGTGGAAGCCCGACGGCAAGCTGAGGCGCCGGCGTGGTTTCAGCAGAACCACTCGGCAAGTCCACTGACCTGCGCAGCTTATTTCAGCATGGAGTTCATGCTGAGCGAGGCTTTGCCGATCTACTCGGGCGGGCTCGGGAATGTGGCGGGCGATCAACTCAAAGCGGCCAGCGACCTGGGTGTACCGGTGGTCGGAGTCGGGCTGCTTTACCAACAGGGCTATTTTCGCCAGGTGATCGGTAAGAACGGCGAGCAACAGGCTCTGTACCCCTATAACGATCCGGGACAGTTGCCGATTACGCCATTGCGCCAACCAAACGGGGAGTGGTTGCGATTGGAGATCGCATTGCCTGGATACTCGGTCTGGCTGCGCGCCTGGCAGGTGCAGGTCGGCCGGGTGAAGCTTTACCTGTTGGATAGCAATGACGCGGCGAACTTCCCCGCTCATCGGGGGATTACGAGTGAACTCTACGGGGGCGGCGTGGAGTTGCGTCTGAAGCAGGAGTTGCTGCTCGGGATTGGCGGATGGCGGCTGCTCGGCGCGCTCGGGCTTCGACCCGAGGTCTGTCACTTGAATGAGGGGCACGCGGCGTTCGCCGTTTTGGAACGCGCCCGCGACTTCATGGAAGAGAGCGGGCAGCCCTTCGAAGCCGCGCTGGCGGTCACCCGCGCGGGCAATCTTTTCACCACCCACACGGCAGTGGCCGCCGGCTTTGACCATTTTGCTCCCGCCCTCATCGAGCAGTACCTGGCGGGATACGCCGAAAATAAGCTCGGCATTGCGCTCAAGGATTTGCTGGCACTTGGCCGCGAGAACCCGGACGATTCGTCCGAAGCTTTCAACATGGCATATCTGGCCATCCGGGGAAGCGGCTCTGTAAATGGAGTGAGCCGCTTGCACGGGGAAGTGAGCCGGCGCCTTTTTCTGCCTCTGTTTCCGCGCTGGCCGGAGGAAGAAGTCCCCATCGGACACGTGACCAACGGAGTCCATATGCCCACTTGGGACTCGGCTCCCTCCGACGATCTTTGGACAGAAACCTGTGGAAAGGACCGTTGGCTGGGTACCGGGGCAACCCTGGAACAGGACATCCAGAAGGTTTCCGGCGCCAGGTTATGGCAATTTCGAACCGCCGCCTGCCAGTCGCTGGTGGAGTACGCTCGCGAACGATTGTCCCTGGGCCTGGCTGCGTCAGGCGCGCCGCCCGAGGAGACAGAAGTCGCGAAGCATCTTTTCGATTCCAACACTCTGACATTGGGCTTCGCACGCCGTTTCGCGACCTACAAGAGACCGAACCTGCTGCTCCATGACCCATCGCGACTGCTTCGCCTGTTGACCAATTCGCAGCGCCCGGTGCAACTCATCATCGCCGGCAAGGCGCATCCGGAGGACCAGGCCGGGCAGGCCCTGATTCAGGAATGGACGCATTTCATCCGGCAGTCCGGGGCGCGTCCTCACGCGATCTTCCTTGCCGATTACGACATGCTCTTGACCGAGCACCTGGTGCAAGGCGTGGACGTCTGGATCAACACGCCGCGGCGGCCCTGGGAAGCTTGCGGGACGAGCGGCATGAAGGTGCTGGTCAATGGAGGCATTAACCTCTCGGAGCTGGACGGGTGGTGGGCGGAGGCCTACACACCTGAGGTCGGGTGGGCATTGGGGGACGGCCAGGAACATCACGACGATCCGGCCCGGGACGCCGCCGAAGCCGAAGCGCTCTACGAGCTGCTCGAACGGGAAGTGATTCCCGAGTTTTATGCCCGCGACGAACAGGGTATCCCGACGGCTTGGGTAGCGCGAATGCGAAAGAGCATGGCGACACTGACACCGCGCTTTTCCGCGGATCGCGCGGTGCGGGAATACACGGAGCAACACTACCTTCCGTGTGCGGCGACCTATCGCGAGCGTGCCGCCAACAAAGGTGCAATCGGCAGGCAAATAGTTGACTGGCGGCATGCCCTGGAAAAGGATTGGCCCATACTCCGTTTCGGTGAAATCAAGATTGATACCAGCGGGCACGAAATTGTGTTTGAGGTGCAGGTTTATCTAAATGACCTGGATCCCAACGCGGCGCGGGTGGAACTTTACGCCGACGGCGCCAACGGCGGCGGTCCAGTGTGGCACCAGATGGAGCGCGTTGGCCAATTGGCAGGCGTGTCCGGAGGCTACACTTTTCGCGCACGGGTGGCCGCGACACGTCCGGCTACCGACTACACGGCGCGCCTGATACCGTACGCTACCGGCGTTGCCGTTCCCCTGGAAGCAACTCGCATCCTGTGGCAGCGCTGACTCGGCGTCTGGCATTTTCCGAACCGGCGCCGCGAACGATCAGGTATTAAATTATGAAGAGCCCGGACCGGGGCCGCGTCACCGTGCTCCCGAACCCATGAGCGTTGAGCGCCACGACGCAGGTCGCGACATCGAAGGGAGGAAGATGAGAATTGATTCAAAGGATTTCCGGGTGCGGCCAGGGGAAGGGGTTAAACTCAGTGAGTGGCCTACGATTGGGAAGCCATATTGCAAGTCGAAGAAGGATTATCAACAACTCTTAGGAGAACACGTGGAGGAGTTGAGCTCGCTGCAACGCCTTCACTACGCGTCCAACCGCTACGCATTGCTGCTCATATTTCAAGGAATGGACGCCGGCGGTAAGGACGGGGCCATCCGCCACGTCATGTCGGGAGTCAATCCGGAGGGCTGCCAGGTTTCGAGCTTCAAACAACCGAGCGCCGACGAATTGGAACACGATTTTCTCTGGCGCACCACGCGCCGGCTACCCGCACGCGGCCAGATCGGCATATTCAATCGGTCCTATTACGAGGAAGTGCTGGTCGTTCGCGTGCATCCGGAGATCCTCCGCGGCCAGGGGCTTTCCGAAGAGCTGCGCGACGAGAAAACTATCTGGGACGAGCGGTACCGCTCCATCGTGGACCTGGAGAGCCACCTCTATCGCAACGGAACCCGAACCGTCAAAATATTCCTGCACCTTTCCAAAGAAGAGCAGCGAAAGCGATTCCTCGATCGCATTGATGAGCGGGATAAGAACTGGAAATTCAGCCTTGCCGACATTCATGAGAGGAAATACTGGAAGCGCTACATGAAGGCTTATGAAGCTTGCCTTAGCGCGACAAGCACCCATCACGCGCCTTGGTACATCGTCCCCGCCGACGACAAGGAGAATGCCCGGTTGATTGTTTCGCAGGTGGTTCTCGACACCCTCAGCGGCCTGAAGATGGCCTATCCCGAGACCACCGCGAAACGTCGGCGGGAACTGAAATCTATCCGCGAGCTGCTGGCGAAGTGAGGTTTGACTTATGGCCCCGGCAAAAGGTGTCCCGATCTCGACCGGCCTGACAAGCGACGAAGCCCGCCGCCGGCTGGACAAGTCCGGTCCAAACGCAGTGCCCGACACGGCGGTGCATCCTCTTCGCCGGGCACTTACCAAGTTTTGGGCGCCGGTTCCATGGATGCTCGAGGCCGCGATTGTGCTTGAGGTCGCCCTCGGCAAGTATGTCGAAGGTGGGATCATCGCGCTTCTGCTCGCCTTCAACGCGGCTCTCGGCTTCTTGCAGGAAGGGCGCGCGCAGGCGACTCTAGACGCGCTTAAGTCGCGGCTCGCCCTGCATGCCTCGGTACGTCGCGATAACACATGGGTGACCGTTCCCGCGGCCGAACTCGTGTCCGGCGATATCGTCAAGCTGTCGCTGGGAGCCGTTGTTGCCGCCGACGTGCGTCTGACTGACGGGTCCGTGCTGCTTGACCAGTCCATGCTCACTGGCGAATCCGTTCCGATTGAAGCCGTCGCCGGATTCGAAACCTATGCGGGCGCGCTGGTTCGGCGCGGCGGAGCGATTGCGGAAGTTACGGCCACCGGAGCGCGCACAAAGTTCGGACGTACCGCGGAACTGGTTCGCACCGCGCACGTCGAAAGTTCGCAGCAGAAGGCTGTTCTACACGTAGTGCGCAATCTCGCTATCTTCAGTGGCATCATCATCGTTCTCCTCGTGACGTATGCCTACATTCTCAAGCTGCCGCCAGGCGAGATCGTCCCCCTGGTGTTGACCGCGGTTCTTGGGTCTATCCCGGTCGCGCTGCCGGCTACCTTTACGCTTGCGGCCGCCATAGGCGCGCGGGCTCTGGCGAAGCTGGACGTTCTTCCGACACGGCTCTCCGCGGTGGACGAAGCGGCAAGCATCGATGTGCTGTGCGCGGATAAGACGGGTACGCTGACACAAAACGAACTGAAAGTGACTGCCATACACCCTATGCCCGGCTTTGACGAGTCACACGTTCTGGGAATGGCCGCCCTTGCCAGCTCGGATGGCGGGCAGGATCCCGTAGATGCGGCCATCCAGTCCGCCGCGGCCAAGAATAGGGCCCCCGATCTGCCGAAACTGATCAAGTTAGTTCCCTTCGATCCCGATACGAAGATGTCGGAGGCGACTGCCACAGATGCGGGTAGCGCCACGGTTCGCGCGGTCAAAGGCGCGTTTGCTTCGGTTGCCGGCCTTACGCAATCGGCTCCCGATGCATCCAAGACGGCGAGCGAACTGGAGGCACAGGGCTTCCGCGTTCTGGCGGTTGCGGTTGGTCCGCCAGCGGCGCTGAAGCTTGCCGGAATCATCGCTCTCAGCGACCCGCCCAGACCTGATTCGGCCGCGTTGATTACCGAGTTGCACACGTTGGGCGTCCGCGCGGTAATGGTGACGGGCGATGCGCCGGCGACGGCAGCGATCGTGGCCCATGCCGTAGGCCTGGATGGAAAAGTCTGTCCGCCCGGGCCCCTTCCCGCTTCTGTGAGTCCCGAGGAGTTTGCGGTTTTCGCCGGCGTTCTCCCGGAAGGGAAGTACGACCTCGTCAAGGCGTTCCAGAAGAGTGGTCACACCGTCGGGATGTGCGGCGATGGAGCCAACGACGCGCCGGCGCTCCGCCAGGCCCAGATGGGAATCGCGGTATCGACCGCCACCGATGTTGCGAAGTCGGCGGCCGGCATTGTGTTGACCAAGCCAGGACTCGGTGGCATCGTCGCGGCCGTAAAAGAAGGCCGCGTGACGTTCCAGCGCATCCTGACTTATACGCTCAACTCCGTTACCGGCAAGATCTCAAAGCTGCTCTTTCTGGCCGCCGGCCTGGTCATTACCGGCCAGGCCATCCTGACTCCCATGTTGATGGTCATCATGATGCTGGCCGGCGACCTCCTCGGAATGTCCCTGACGACGGACAATGTGCGACCTTCGCCGTTGCCCAATGCCTGGCGGATCGGCAAATTGACCATGGCAGGCGTCTTCATGGGGGTCTCCGAGCTGGTCTTTTGCACGGCCATCCTGGCCGTTGGCAAATTCCGCCTTGGTTTCGAAATCCAAACCCTGAGAACTCTGGCTTTCGTGTCTCTCGTTTTTGGCAATCAAGCGACGACTTACCTGAACCGTGACCGCAAGCGCATGGGGTCTTCTCACCCAAGCCTGTGGCTCGTCGGGTCGTCTGTAGTCGATTTGCTGATTGGCTCGACGTTGGCGACTTGCGGAATCGCCATGAGTCCTCTGCCCATCTCCCTTGTGGGCGAACTCTTCCTGGCGGCCGTGATCTTTGCATTCATTGTGGACTTTGCCAAAGTTCCCGTATTCAACCGCCTCAGGATCGCATAGAGAATTGCTGGGCGCCGCGCGCGGGTGTTGTAGAATCAAGGGAAATGAATCGGGGGCAATGAGCCACAATTTTCCGGGCGCCAAGACCGCCAGGCGCGCATTCGTCTTTCAGGGTCGCTTCCGCAGGTTCTTTTCGAATCTGGGACCCGGATTAATTACCGGCGCGGCGGACGACGATCCCTCAGGCATCTCGACCTATTCGGTCACCGGCGCCGCCTTCGGCTACACGCCTTTGTGGACCGCGATTTTCTCTTTCCCGTTGATGGCGGCCGTCCAGATCATGTGTGCCCGCCTGGGTATGGTCACCGGACTTGGCCTGGCGGGCGTCATTCGAGTTCGCTATCCGCGGTGGGTTCTTTGGAGCGCCTGCACGCTGCTCCTGGTCGCCAATATCGTCAATATCGCTGCGGATCTCGGCGGCATGGCCAGCGTCACGGAGCTTCTGACCGGCGTCAGGGCTCCCTATTGGACCCCCGCGTACGCGCTCCTCATCGTATGCCTGTTGTTCTGGACGAGTTATCGCCTTATCGCCCGGGTCTTTAAGTGGCTCACTCTCGTCCTGTTTGCCTATATTGCCGCCGCATTTCTAGCGCGCCCGAACTGGACCGCCGTTTTGTGGGCGACTTTGATCCCGCGCGTAGAGTGGTCCGCCACTTATTGGGCCACTCTGGTCGCAATTCTAGGAACCACTATCTCCCCATACCTTTTCTTCTGGCAGGCCGCGGAGGAAGTAGAGGAGGAAATCGCTCTGGGCAGGTCGACCGTCGAACAGCGTCGAGGTGCGTCCAAACGGGAACTGCGGCGTTGCCGGAACGATGTCATTACCGGCATGTTCTTTTCGAACCTCGTGATGTATTTCATCATTCTTACTGCGGCCGCTACGTTGCATGCGCACGGCAAAACGACCATATCCACCGCGCGCGATGCCGCCGAAGCGTTGCGTCCGTTTGCCGGCAACGGCGCGTACTGGCTCTTCAGTTTGGGCCTGATCGGAGCCGGTATGCTGGGAGTCCCTGTATTGGCCGGGTCTTGTGCCTATGCCATTGCAGAAGCGGCCGATTGGGTTGGCTCGCTGGAGGTACACCCTCCCCTTGCTCACGGCTTCTATGCGGTTATAGCCGTTGCCATGGCGTTGGGCCTCGGTTTGGATTACGCCAGGCTGGACGCCGTCAAGATGCTGTTTTGGTCGGCGGTGCTCAATGGAGCGCTGGCGCCCCCCCTGCTTGTTCTTGTGGTGCTGCTTACTAGCCGCGCCGACGTTATGGGCGAGCACCGGAACGGAGCCCTGCTTCGCCGGCTAGGGTGGACGTGTGCCGGTGTCATGCTGCTCGCGACGGTTATTATGTTTGCGACAGCATATCTGGCATGACGGTACAGACAAGGCCTGTGCCCGGCGGTCGGCGCTGTGACGCTCAGTAGGCGCCCAGCAGGTAGGCTAGGAGGACAATCAGCACTATGGTGCCTAAGCCGATTCCGGCGCTGCCACCATAACCCCACCGGCGGTGGCCGTAATATCCCCCACTGCCGCCTAAAATCAGCAACAAGACGATAAGTAGTATCAACATAACAAATTTCCTTTTCTTCTAAAACGTAGCCAGTTCTTGACATGCGCCGGCGGCGAGCGGCGGCCTGTCTACTTCTCGAACACCTTTTCAATCTGGCCGACCTTCTTCTGGACTTTGCCGGCGAGTGCCTCGTTTTGGCCTTCGGCCTCCAGGTTGGGGTTATTCGTGACCTGCCCTGCCTTCTCTTTGATGTTACCTTTTACCTCATGAACCTTGCCTTCGATTTGATCCTTCGTGCTCTGTGCCATTCGTTTCCTTTCCCTTCTTGGCCAAGAGGCGCCTGCTCACTCGATGCCGTATCCATCCAGCGCCGGCCACAACGAAGATTGCCGACGACCTCTTACGCCTGAGACTGGAGCAATTCAGCGCCCAAACCCCGGCGAATCGATCTATCTGGAATCGGCTGGTTTCTGGACCACCAGAGCGCCCCGAAGCTTCGTCTGCGAGTTGTTTTGGGTCCGATCAGCCGGCAAGAGTTGCATGTTAACGCGTGCGATTTGAGGACGACATTGGCGGGTATCGTGCTGTGAGAGTGTCTGAGGAAGGAGAGTTTAAATGTTTCTAACGCTGTTCTTTGTTTTGCTTGTCCTGTGGATGCTGGGGTTCTTGGCGTTCCATGTTGCCGGTGGGCTGATTCATCTTTTGCTGATCGTAGCGGTGATTTCTTTGCTGGTGCACCTCTTTAGGGGCAGTAGCTTGGCTTGAAAGCGGGGGCGCCGGGGGCACCCAGCGAACTCCGAAGCCGGAGCGACTAGGCCCGTCTTGCCTGATGACCTTTGGGTGCCGCTTCGGGACGGCACCCCCCATGAAGCTGAACCGGCAGAGCGTTCGCCAGGCGGGTGCATCGTTCCGAAACGCTGAACTTGCGCGCTTTCCGGTCCCTTCCCCAAGGAAGTTCACCAACTCGCGGGCTCCCTCCCCGTATGTCCAGGTTATGCAGTGCGGCCCATCCTTTCACCTGTGCGCGTCGTGGCGCGCCCGGCAAGACTGGAGCTCTGTTCGGTGGCCTTAGGCGTGAGCCTTAGCGACCGAACGCGCAGATTCTTCGTCTTTGTCGGCGATTCCTGCACCTACGAGGTGTTCGGATACAAACCAGACTTGAAGCTCGTTCACACGAAGAACATCGCTGACCAGCAAGTCATTGGTCCCATCGTCGCCGCCCGCCGCCGCGGCATGAGCCGCCTCGCGGGTTGCACCGATGATCAGTTCGTGAGCCTGCACCAAACGGAACAACTGGACGGTAACGTCTTCTCGGCCCCGCGGCGGGCGGGCAATGCGCGTTGTCTCGGCAACATCTTGAGCCATGGCGATGGCGACTCCACCCAGGGTCTGAATGCGTTCGGCCAGCGCATCGACAATCCCGGCCTGTTCGCCGAAGTGTTTGTCATAGAGGAGATGGAGTTGGTAAAACGTGGGGCCCGAGACCTGCCAATGGTGCTTTTTGTACATATCGCGCAGGGTCATCGTATCGGCGAGAAGTTGATTGAGGCCGTCGACGCTGGTCAAGCGAACCTTATGATCGAGCGATAGGGGACGGTTTACCACGGTTCCATATTCTTGGATTTCAGTTTTCGAAAGATCGGGTTTCATAATCGTTCTGGCCTAAAGCACGCCGAGGGCCGTCCGGAATTTCACCGGCGAGTGCGAGCATTGGCAGGTCACGTGCGAAAGAAAGCGCATGAAGAAACACGGCGATAAAGGAACCCAAACATACAGTACCGTTTCGAGTGGAGAAAGAAGGGCTGGTGAAGGGTCCGGCGGCCAGTCCGGGGACACTCAGGGGTTGTCGGACGTCGCGGAGTCTGGCGCTGAGAGCGTCGAAGAACTGCTTGAGGAGGGTCAATCGTTCGAGGCCGAAGCGATCGGCGGCGTGGAGGATGCGCCCGATGCAGACGTGGCTGAAGTTCACACGAAACAAGTTCCGGAGGACGATGTGCCCTCCGAATACCAGGATAGAGATTAGCCCGCGGGGGTCGGACAGCGGGCGCCGGCCCCCGTATTGCGTCGCCTTCCGATTACCTGTTTTCGATCGGCGAGCCGGTCTCCGTGCCAATTACATCGCCGGAGATGACGATTTCCACGCGCCGGTTCTGTTGGCGTCCCGCCGCGGTTTCATTGGAAGCCACCGGCTGAGTCTTTCCGAATCCCTTGGAGGTGACGGAACCTGCCGCCATTCCTTCCTGTGTGAGGTAGTCGCGGACGGCGCCGCCGCGCTGCTCGGACAGCTTCTGATTGTACTCATCGCCGCCAACGCTATCTGTGTAACCGTCGACTTCAAGGCTCAGGCCGGGGTGCCCTTCGACGATGCCAGCCACCTTCGCCAGCTTTTCGCGCGCCAGGGGCCGCAGCGAAAACTTGGCTGTGTCGAAAAGAACGTCCGACATGTTGACGATCAGGCCTCGCGCGGTGTCGCGAGTCTGTAGAACGGCGTTGAACTGGGTCAGCAACTGAGCCCGCAGGTCCGATTTGTCCGTTTCCGCCTGCGCCTTCTCCTTTGCCGCGCGGTCGAGGTCGGCCTGGGCACTGGCCCGCTGCGCATCGTTCTCGCGCTTCAGCCGGTCCACCTCGGTTTGGGCGACAGCGGTTGCAGCGTCGTTCGCTCGTTTCAACCGATCGGCTTCGGTCTGGGCGGCGGCCGCCGCAGCGTCATTAGCGAGTTTTAATCGATCAGCTTCGTTCGCCGCGGCAGTCGCCTGGGCTGCATTGTCGCGCAGTGCCGTCTCCATCTTGGCGTCGTTTTCGCGTTTGAGGCGATCGGCTTCGTCCTGCGAAGCGGCCACCTGGGCTGCGTTGTCACGCTTGGCACGATCGGCTTCGGTCTGAGCGGCAAGCATCTTGGCGTCGTTTTCGCGCTTCACGCGGTCGGCTTCAGACTGCGCGGCAACCTGCGCCGCGTCCGCGGCCTGGGTTACACGCGCGGCGTCGGCTTGCGCGGCGGCGCGTTCGCCTTCCGCATGCGACTCACGATCCGCCGCTGCCTGGCGCTCGTTGGCCAACGTCTCCTCATCGATTTTCTTAACCGTTATGATGCGGGCGTCCTCGGCCATTTGTACGGCTTCACGGGCCACCGTGTCGATCGGCTTCGCTCCCGCCTTACCTGTCAGGTAGCCTTCGGCATTCTCCAGCCCCTGGACGGCCTTTTGGAAGGTCTCGGGGGCGTACCTGTCGGCGCCGGTCCAGCGTGCAATCCGGACGGCGTTACGCGCCTCGTAGAGATCGAGCGGCACCTTCGAGTTCAGTTCCTCCGGGCGGACCTCGGCGGGGTTCACGTTCAAAGTGTACTGGCCCCGCTGCAAGAGTTCGAACTTGGCGTCGACCTGCTCGATGGTTCCAGTGGTGTCTTGCCGGACGAAGTTCTCCATGACCACGACGTCACTGGGTCGGGTTACGGCGAAATAGGGTTCCGCGGTTACAATCAAGCCGAACGACTGCAACTCCGTGGTGGCATCCAGCTTGCTTTTGTCCCCGTTTAAGATCACTTCACCAACGTTGGTGGCACGGCCCTCCGGGGTGACGGCCCACATCACGTAAGTCAAGTACTCGGGACCGAACCTGGTGGCGGGCTGAAGTCTTTCCATGCGCGCGTCTATCTTGGTGACGCCTTGCTTACTCTCGACACTGGCTTCGCCGCGAGCCTCCTCTAAGAGCGGCGTTCCTCGGAAACCGATCTTCGTCGATCCGCTGCGGTGGTTGTAGTTGATTGCTTTTGTGGTCCGCTCGACCACGGTGATGCGATAAATGGGCATCGCGCCCGCGGCCATTCTAGTCGCATTTTCGGTTGACTGCTGGACCGGGTTTGGAGCTTGCGGCGACTGGGCCGCCATAAGTCCACATACCGTCAGGAACGCTCCGACGAACTTCATGTTTTCACCTTTCTATTCTTTTCGACCGCTATAACAGTGCACGGTTGGCACCATCTCCGGCTTCCGAACACGGAGCGCCGGCGCGGCCATGCAGACAAAGGGGGTTGTGGGGAGATTCCGGCATCGCGTCAGGTCTGCCGCGTCCGGCGCGGATTCAATCGGCCCGCGGCAAATGCAAGTTCTGTTGAGAAAGTGCAGGTATTGCTGGTGAAGGAGCCGGAACCTTACGCGGCCCTGTCGTCAGCGTCGCCGAGAGGTTCGGTTGAGTCCCGCATGTTATCGGCGGCCTCCTGGCACTGGATACAACGCGACGCCCATGGCAGGGCCATGAGGCGCTTTGGGCTGATCGGCGATTCGCATTCCATGCAGGTTCCAAAGCTCCCGGCGTGAATCCTTGCCAACGCAGCTTTCACGTGACGCAGCATGGCGGATTCGCGGTCCACGTTTCGAATCGCCAGATCCCTTTCCGACGCATACTGAATCTCATCCATTTGATCCGCGCTCTTC
>JBEKZL010000132.1:0-20373 GCA_049509915.1 Bryobacteraceae bacterium
GCGGTGCGCAAACGGCGGACCGGGTCGAGGGTCCAGGCCTCCTTGCGAATAATCGCGCTATGAATGGGCTCCGCCTCGTCCGCCAGAATCAAAGTCATGGGGACGTCCTTTGCGCCCAACCACAGCGGGACAAGGATTAGCAGAACGATTTTTCTCACTATTGCGCCTATTGTACCGAAATCGTGCCGCGGTCTCCGGCGTTTCGCTCCCACTCGGCGTTGAATTCACACCCCAGCAGCGCCAGCACGGCCATCAGGTACATCCACACCAGCAGCGCGATGCCGGCGCCGACCGAACCATACATGACGTTATAGCGGGCGATGTGGCGGACATACCAGGCGAAGCCGGAAGTCGCCATCAGCCAGAGGGTGGTGGCCAGGACGGCGCCGGGCCACACGTACCGCCAGTTCTGGCGGCGGTAGGGTCCGAAATAGTACAGCAGGGCGGTGACCGTTACCGTGCTGAGGAATGCCACGGCATATCGCGCCACGCGGCTGAGCCATTGCCAGAGCCAAGCCAACGGGTTGAGCAACGGGTCCACGCGCATGAGGTTCAAAACCTGGCGCTCCACCTGGTTGCCGAATACGATCAGCAAGGTCGCGGCCACCCAAGGCACCGCAGCCAGCAGCACCAGGGCCATAGCCACCGCCGTGCCGTGCACCGCGCCACGGCTGCGGGGGACGCGATAGGCGGCGTGAAAGCCTTCCATCAGGCTCTGGATCACGCCCGACGCGGCCCACAGTGATATCAGCGCGGCCACGACCAGAAGGCCGACGGGACGTGCGCCGGTGGCGCGGAACTGCTGCACCACCAGGTCTTCGGTGCCGGGGGGAACCACCTGCGAAAGGGCGTTTTCAATGGCCTTCGAAACGAACTCGGCGCGGGTCTGCACCAGGATGGCTGCGGCCGAAGTCAGCACCGGAAAGAACGCCAGCAGCGCCGAATAAGCAGCGCCCTTCGAGATCCCCAGACAGTTGTCGTCAAAGGCCGAAAACAGGCTTCGGCGCAGCAGCCAGAAGAAATTGCGCGGGGTCAAGCGCACAGGCTCAGTATATCGAGCCGGAGGGTAAGCTTTTCCAGCGCGCGGCCCGGATTTTAGAAAAGAGGCCGGCCGGGCCACGTGAGCGGTGGCGGCGAGCAGTGCTCCATTGCTGCCAGTTGTGGCCGCTGGCGCGCCAGGTATCTTGAGCGTCTCCGTCGGCTGGAGATCGACGGCGCGCTTTCCCTCGCCCGGGCTGGCCGCGGCCACAGCCACCATGCTGAAGTCCCATCCCCAAGCCTCCGGCCATTTCCATTCGGCGGCGACTCTATCCCGTGTGCGGCGCATGGTGGCGCGGTCCACGCGGGTGCCGGGCAGCCGGCCGAGGGCTCCCAGCATCGGAGGGGTGGTCGCGGTTGCGCCCGGTAAAGGTTTGGGGCAGGCAGTTAGCGTTGGCCAGGTAAACGCCACCGGCAACGGGCAGCGCCGCCAGACGGCGGCGAACGTCTTCCCAGGCGGGCTCGGGGGCCATTTGCAAGCGGCGCCGCCAGCGCTGGGCGATGTCGATGCCATCACGATCTCGCGGTAGCGGCCGAGGGTCACAGGAGTGGGACGGGCGCGATAGCAGAGCTCGGCCATCACGTTGGGGTGTGGCGGCTGCCAGATGAGCAAAGGGCCGATAGGCGAGGGACTGTCGCGTCCGTCGGGGCAGGTCATTTTGGGCCAGCGTGCGCCACAGTAACCCTGCTCGCGGGCGCGGGTCCGGGCGGAAGGAAGAACCGAACTATACCATTCCAGGCTGCGTTGGAGCAGTGGCGTGCGTCCCCGTTCGGCAAAATGGGCGGCGTGCCAGAAGTGCATCTCAAGATGGAATTCTCCCGTACCAATATTGCAGGTAAGCCCAGTCGCCTAGGGCGGCAGCGAGCCGGCGCACTGAATGGCTGTCAGATATTCGGAAAGCACGATCCGACGCTCGAGCTCGCGGGCGCGTGGATCGGGTGCTGCGGAAAGATCGAGGGTCGCGCCGCCCGGCCGGAATTGGCGCTAATGATCACAAGACGCCAGGTGAGCCTGCCGGGCGCTTGGCGGGTGGGGACGGGCGGCGCGAGCGCGGCGAAACACACACACGAACTCCAAGCGGTTGGCCTCAGGTTGCAGGATTAAGCGGTGCGGAGCCTGGCGATGAATTGCCGCCGGAGTTTGACGGATTGTGGCGCGCGGCGCGGGAATGGCGATTCACCGTGCCATCGGCGGGACGAGCAGGCGGTCACGTCCTGTTCCGCGGCCGGCGCAAGACCGGGTATATGGACCTGGAGGCTAGCGAAACGACTCGGCGGCCCATCGGGCCGGGGCTGTGGGCCTTACCCAACTCCTGCGGTTCCCCGCTCCCCCTTGGTACATCGGCTCGTACGTTTGCTCTACGCTACTTTCAGACCCTCCGTCGCCGGAACGCCCTTGCGCTTCGCTACTACTTCACCTCTATCAGGTTGTAGAGGGGACTTTCACCCCCGAGCTGTCGAACATGCCCGGCACACCAACCGGTGGGCAGGCGGAGCCGCCTGCCCCACCAACGTAATTCCAAAATCGGTCAATCGGCTTGTTTCTCGGCGAATCGCACGCTCGACAGAACGCTGATGGCAGCGATGCCGGCGAAGAAAACGATCAAGGCCGGCGCTTCTCCGCTCGAAACCTCTCCGGCTCGAAACAGCATGTAACCGACGGCCAGATTGAATAGTGCCCAAACCACGTTCACAATAGGCGAGGACAGTCCCTTCCCGGGTGGGTGAGCGAAGGGCGTGGGGAAACGGTCGCCGGAAATGCCATGCACGAAATGCGGCACGACATTGGCTAGGAACATTCCGGCGAAAAAATCAGCGATGTAGTTATACCAGTTCACTTTTGTTTCTTCCTTTCAGTTGGCGTGCGGGGTTCATTAGAAGGGTCCTGCTGCCGGTTCCCGCGCGTCGGAAGCCGGGTTCAGGTCGAGTGCGGGCAGCAGCCCCATTCCCCGGTAGATCGGCATCATGACTGCGTGGAGCTTGGGCAGATGGAGAGTGAACCACAGCGAGCCGGCGAGGCAGAACGTGCCGGTCACGATCACGGTGTGCGGCGCTCCTATCCGGTGAGCCAGTGTGCCCGCCAGCAGGCTGCCGAACGGCGCCGCGCCGAAAAAGGCCGTGGTGTAATAGCTCATCACGCGGGCGCGCTTATCTTCCGGTACCAGCGACTGGACGATGGTATTGCTGACGGCAGCGACCTGCATCAAGCCGAACCCGGCGACGACCATCAGCAAAAGCGACAGCCACAACGCGTGCGACAGGCCAAAAAGAATCAACGCGACTCCCAGCGTCGCGGCCCCGAACTGAAGCATGTACGCAAGCCCGCTCACCGACTTGCGGACCGCCAGTGACAGGCCAGAAATCAGGGCGCCGATTCCCGAGGCGCCGGTAAGCCAGCCGAGGATTGCCGGGCCACCGTGCAGCACCTGGCCGGCAAAAAGCGGCAACAGCACGGCGTAGGGGTAGCCCATCAGGCTGATCAGCGAAAACAGCAGAAGGATCGTGCGGATAGGACGAAACGTGCGAACGTAGTCCCAACCCTCGCGCATTTGCGCCAACATGCCGGTCCTATGGCCGCCGATATCCAAGGGCCTGATCCGCATTAGCAGCAGGGATGCGATCACGGCAAAGAAGCTGACGCCGTTAATCAGGCAGCACCAGCCTTCGCCGACGGCGGCGATCACCACACCGGCGATGGCCGGGCCGATCAGCCGCGCACCGTTGTTCATCGAGGAGTTGATGGCGATGGCGTTCGCGAGGTCGTTACGATCCTCGACCATCTGCACCAGGAAAGACTGACGGCCGGGCATGTCGAACGCATTGATCATGCCCTGAAAAGCGGTGAGCGCGATGATTTCCCACAAGTTGACGACGTGTGCCAGGATGAGCGTGGCCATGACGAGCGCCTGCACGGCGGCGGCGGCCTGTGTCCACACCAGCAGCTTGCGGCGGTCGAGGCGCTCGACCCAGACGCCCGCAAACGGCCCGAGCGCAAAAGAAACAATCTGCCCCGCGAAGCTGACTACGCCAAGCAGCAGCGCCGAATGGGTCAGTCGATAGACCAGCCAGGTCGTCGCCAGCCGCATCATCCAGGTACCGATCACCGAGATGCCCTGGCCCACGAAGAAGAGCTTGAAGTTACGGTGCCGCAGCGCTCGCCAGGCGTGCGACAAGTAACCGGTTGCGGGCACGTTCACAAGCCGCCGCCGTTGGCTTTTTCCACCATGCGCCGAACGATCTTGCCGGCCGCGAAGAGCGTTTCCCGTTCCCCTTCGTCGAGTTGGGCGATGGCCTGCGCCAGCCACGTCCGTTTCGCATCCTTGGCGTTCTTGCGGACGGCGGCGCCTTTTTCGGTCAGCTCGATATTCATCTGGCGGCCGTCGGTGGGGTGCGGCTTGCGCTCGACCATGCCCATTTCCTCGAGCGCGGCGATGGTGGCTCCCATCGACTGCGGTTTCATGCTTTCCGCGCGCGCCAGATCGGCGGTCGTCGCCGGTCCGTGCGTGGCGAGGCGCGCCATGACGGCAGCCTCGGTCAAGGAAAGCTCGTGCGAAGCGGCGGCCGCGCGCACCCGGCGAACCAATAGCCCGACGGCACGGCTGAAGTCGATTACGGCGGCGTCGAGACTGTTTCGCGGCATGGCAATCCCATCATACGCGAACGACAGTCCATCTTGCAAGCTAAACTTGCAAGTTTAGCTGTTTACATCCGGCGCGATTCCGTGGATGTTCGGATTTCGGCGCGCGCGCGCCGCCGCGGGCCTGGGAGAATGGGTGTGTGCACAACAGCGGATTCTCCCGGCGCAGCCTGATGGCGCTTTCAGGCGGCCTCCCGATTGTGGCGGCGGGCCAGGCCCGGCGTGCCGATGGGTACGTCGATATTTTGCGTCCCCCGGACCTTGCCACCGCGTTCCTGGAGAACGACGCCCTCGGGCTGACCCGAACCGGCCGCCGCTGGACGGCCAATGGCATCTCCCTCGAAGCCGAGCCGAACGGGTCCGAGTTGCCGATCCGAATCGAGGCCCCGGAAGCCGGGCTGATGCGTGTTCGTCTGCGCTGGAAGGCGAGTGTGCCCGAACGGTGGCGAATCCTGAACGACGAGTGGGAGCGGAGTTACGGCGATCTGGAGTGGCGAGGTATCCTGGGCGAGCGCATCCTGCCCTGGTATTTTCTCGCCTTCGATGGCCAGGCGACTCACGGTTACGGCGTCGCGACCGGTGCCGCGTGCTTCGCCTTCTGGCAGGTGGATCCGGTGGGCATTTCATTATGGATCGACCTGCGCAATGGCGGCGGAGCCGTTCGCCTGGGGCGGCGCACGCTTGAAGCTGCCCGCGTGCGGATCAGGCGCGGCGGCAAAGACGAGACCGCATTCGAATCCGCGCGCCGCTTTTGCCGCGTACTGTGCAGCCGGCCTCGCCTCGTTTCAGCGCCCGTTTATGGCGGCAACAACTGGTATTACGCCTATGGCCGGGACTGCTCGTCCAGCGGCATTCAGCGCGATTCCAGCCTCATCGCCGAACTGGCGCCCGCAGGCCGGAACCGGCCCTTCATGGTGATCGACGACGGCTGGTCGGTGACGAACACCGCGGGTCCCTGGGAACGCGGCAACGACAGGTTCCTAGATATGCCCGGCCTGGCCGCCGCCATGAAACGGCAGGGCGTTCGGCCTGGCATCTGGCTGCGCCCGCTCTTCACCACCGCCGAAGTCCCGGACGGCGCACGGCTTCGCGGCCGTGACCGGGGGAACAGCATCCTCGATACCACCATTCCGGACATGTTGGAGATGGTGCGCCGGGACATCCGCCGCATGGCATCCTGGGGCTTCGAGTTGATCAAGCACGACTACACCAGCTTCGACTTACTGGGCCGTTGGGGCTTTGGTATGGGTGCGGTTCTGACCGACCCTGGCTGGCATTTCGCCGACCGAAGCATGACCACGGCCGAAGTAACGCTTGCCCTGTATCGCGCGATTCGCGAAGCGGCCGGCAGCGCATTGGTCATTGGCTGCAACACCTTCGGCCATCTGGGTGCCGGATTGTTCCAACTGCAGCGTACCGGAGACGATACCAGCGGCCGCGATTTCGACCGCACGCGGCGCATGGGCGTTAATACACTGGCGTTCCGCGGACCTCAGCACCGAACTTTTTTCGACCTGGATGCCGATTGCGCTCCCATCACGCCGCAACTCCCCTGGAACTTGGCGTCCCAGTGGCTGGACCTGGTGGCCCGCAGCGGCACCGCTCTGTTCGTCTCGCCAGATCCAAGAGCGCTGAACCCCATATCGAAGCGGGCTATCCAGCGTGCCTTTGCGGCCGCTGCAACGCCGCATCAAATGGCCGAACCACTGGACTGGATGGAAACTACTACCCCAGGCCGCTGGCGCATGGAAGGGCAGACCGTGGCGTACGACTGGTACGGACCCGAGGGCGGAACTCCGTTTCCGCGGTAGGCGCGCCGGGCAAGATCCCGCGGGCGGAAGCGGCGGAAACGCATCTTGCCGGTCAAAGGCGAAGCCCCGCCAATTGCTATACTATCCTCTTAGCAAGGTTTTCTGCACGCCGGGGGATAGGTGCAGGCCGTTCGGAACTGCTCCCGGCTCTCCGGTATCGAGCGAGGAGCCGGGATAGATGCGATCTCTTTCCACGTTGTTGGCGATTTGCGCCCTCTCGGTGTGCTTCAAGCCAGCCTGGGCACAGTCGGCCACCAGCGGCGGTCTCAGCGGAACCGTAAAAGACGCGCAAGACGCCCCCGTTGCGGGCGCCGCCGTCACGCTCGCGAACCGTTCCACCAACCAGTCCTTCAGCGTCACCACCGATGATAATGGCCGATACCAGTTTCCGCTGCTGCCGCCCGGAACCTATGAGGTGAAGTTCTCGCTCCAGGGCTTCAAGACCTCCGCCCTGGAGTCGGCCAGCGTCGATGTGTCCGAGACCCCCACGCTCGATGCCATTCTGGAACCGGGAGGCTCCTCCGAGCAGGTGACCTGCAAGTGCCAGTTCGGCGCCGCCACATCTTCCTCCGGCCAGCTGGTGGACGCCAAGACCATTACCGCCGTTCCGCTGACTACCCGCAACTTCACCCACATGCTCTCCCTGGCGTCGGGTTCGGCCGGCGATGTGAACAACGCGGGAAGCCTGGGCAGGGGCACCCAGTCGGTCAACGTCAATGGGAACACCACCTCGGGCGGGTACACGCTGGATGGCGCCAATGCCCCCAGCGCGGTCCCCAATCCCCACACAATTTCGGAGTTGAAGATCCAAACGTCTCAATACGACGCCGGCTACGGCGCACAAGTGCCGACGACCAGCCTCGTCACCAAGACAGGAGAGAACGACTTCCATGGCGACGTCTGGGAGTTCGTCCGCAACGACATCTTCAACGCCAACGCCTTTTTCAATAACACCACCGGACAGCCCAAGCCCACGCTGAGACAGAACCAGTTCGGGGCGACCCTGGGTGGGCCTATTCGCAGGAACCGTCTATTTTTTTTCGGCTCCTATCAGGGCACGCGCCAGGCCAACGGCCTGGATCCCACCTCGATCTCCAACCCTATCCTGCCGCCTCTCACCGAGGACCGCTCCCCGGCGGCTCTGGCCGCGCAGTTCTGCCCCGCCAATCACCCGGACGATCCACGCTACCTTTCCTTCGCCGGTGGCAAGCAACTCGACTGCGATAACCAGTCCACTTCCACCACCGCGCCGATCAATCCGGTGGCGCTTAACCTGCTCCAGATGCAGCGGCCCGATGGCACTTATCTCATCCCCGTGCCGCAGACCCTTATTACTTCCGGCTCCAATGCCGGGCTGGGATTCTCCACCTTCAGCCTCCCCTCGACTTATCGCGAGAACCAGTACCTCGCCAACGTCGATTACATGCTTTCGCCGAAGAACACGCTTTCTGGCCGCGGCTACATCGTTCCCTTCGATCAGTACCGAACCTTCGGATCGCCCTCCGGTTATCCCGGCCCCGCTACTCTGCCGGGCGACGGCACCCCCCAGCAACTGGCGGGCTTCGACGGCGTGGCCACGGTGAAACTCACTACCGTGCTGAGCCAGAGGACGGTGAACGAGGCCCGCATGAGCTACACCCGGAACAGCATGACGGCCTCTAGTGTTGGCATGCCTTCCGCCGCCTCGATCGGGATGACTCCCGCAAATCCGCTCCTGACGGAACCGCCCGAGATCGACATCCTCGGGGGCCTAGGCACTTTTCGTCTTTTCGGCAACATCGGAAACGACTTCACTTCGGTAACGGAAACCTACTCCTGGTCGGACAATCTCTCCTGGGTTCGCGGCAATCACACCATTCGCACGGGAACCACGATTCTGACGCAGCAGGCGTCGCGCGAGGATACCGGTTCGGCCCGCGGCAAGATGACCTTTCAGACATTCAGCGACTTTCTGCTGGGCCTGACCGCCGCCGACAATCTCAGTCCGGCCGGCCGCAGCAATGTCCAATCCATCCAGACAAATCAGGGCGTGGGGCCCAAAGGCGAAGTACAGTATATCTACCGCGGCTGGTACGGATCCGGATTCGTGCAGGACGATTACAAAGTACACTCGCGGCTGACCCTCAACTTCGGCCTTCGATGGGAATACATCGTTTCCGCGGAGGATTCCCACGGAACTCTCGGCAATGTGTGGCCTTCACTGCTGAGCCGGATGCCCATCCCGCCGCTATCCGGCACGCTGATCGGCAATACCATAGCCTCGAATTACGACCCCAACCTGCTGAATCCGTACACGGGGCAGCGGTTTGGCGCCCCGCCCTCGGGGGTCTACGTGCGCCCCAGTGCCCAGGCGTACGACAATAACCCGCCGCTCGATGTCTTCGCCCCGCGTTTCGGTTTCGCCTGGCAGCCGTTCGGCGGGAAAGGACGGCTGGCACTGCGCGGGGGCTATGGGTGGTTCTACCAGGCCGTGTCCATCAGCGGAACCGCCAAGGGGATTCCATACTCTTCCGCTCCGCCGTTCGCACAGGCTTTCGGCAACACGGATTCTAGCAACGGTTCCTCTTCATTCGCCCAGCCCTTCCCGGAAACGACGCTGGGCTGGATCCTCCGCACGCCGACCTCTCAGCTCTCCGATAAGGTGCTGGGGCCGGATTTCGCCATCCCCCGGCTGCAGCAATATAATGCCAGCGCGCAACTCCGCCTCACCCGGACGCTCTCGCTCGATCTCGGTTATGTCGGCTCCCAGGGAACCCATCTGCTCGCTTCCCGCGGACTAAACCAGTCTATCCTGGCCTCGCCTTCGAATCCGGTGAACTGCGGTTACGATGGCGTTCCCTCCGATTGCATCACCACCAACACCGCGGCCAATGCGGCGCTGCGGGTTCCCGTCATGGGCGAAACCCCCACGGCCCTTTCGACCAGCGAATTCAGCGGTGCGTCCTCGTACAACAGCTTGCAGGCGACGCTGCGCAGACGCGTCTCGCGCGGCCTGACGTTTCAAGCCGCTTACACGCTGGCCCGCGCCGAAAGTGCCACCAGCGTCTATAACGACCAGACGAAGCCGTCGTTCGACTGGGGACGGAGTTCCTTCGACCGCACGCATCGCTTCATCGCCAACCTCGGTTACACCATACCGGCCCTCGGCGGGATTGGCCCGATCGCCGGATGGCTCTCGCGGGATTGGGCAGCTTCCGGCATCTTTACCGTCCAGACCGGGGTGCCGCTGACGCTCACCGATCCGAACGGCGGCAGCGTCTACGGCAACGCCGGCACATCGACTGTCACTCTCTGTCCTGGTGCTTCGCCCCGGTATCTCGCAACGACCGGCAGTACCGAAGCGCGGTTGAACGATTGGGTCGACAGCTCCGCCGTGTGCGCCGCCCCGGCCATTGGCGCCGATGGTTCGACTGGCTATGGCAATACGGGTATCGGCGTCATGAACGGTCCCGGACAGTTGAATACGGATTTCTCCCTGGCTAAGACGATGGTGGTGGGCGGCCTTCGCGAGAACGCCGTCCTGTTGTTTCGCGTCGAAATGTACAACGCTCTCAACCATCCCCAGTTCGCGATTCCCGGCACGACCTTGGGGAACGCCACCTTCAGCGTGATCACGCAGACCTCGGTGGCGCCGCGCATGATTCAGTTCGGGCTGAAGTACCTTTTCTAGCTGTGCGATCGTACCGGCCCATGGCGCACATAGCACGGGCCTGGAATGGCGGCGGCCGGTGAATGGTAAACTGAAAGCAGTAGCGGCTGGTCCGCCACATCCAAGCTCCACCCCTTAAATCGCACCCATGAATAATGGCACTCACCCGATCCGCAATATAGCTATCGTCGCCCACGTTGACCACGGCAAGACTACCCTGGTCGATGCCATGCTCAACCAAAGCGGCATTTTCCGTGCCAATGAAGAACACGCCGAGCGCGTGATGGATTCCAACGAGCTCGAGCGCGAGCGCGGCATTACCATCCTGGCGAAGATCACCGGCGTGCGTTACCACGGTGTCAAAATCAACATCGTCGATACCCCCGGCCACAGCGATTTTGGCGGCGAAGTGGAGCGGTCGCTCAAAATCGTCGATGGCGTGATGCTGCTGGTCGATGCCAGCGAAGGGCCTCTGCCGCAAACCCGCTACGTGTTGGGGAAGGCGCTCGAATCGCGCCTGCCGCCGATCGTGGTGATCAACAAAATCGACCGGCAGGACGCGCGCTGCCAGGAAGTCCTCAACGAGATCTACGATCTGTTCATCGACCTCGGCGCCGACGAGGACCAGCTCGATTTTCCGGTGTTGTACACCATCGCGAAGACCGGTGTCGCCAAGTTGTCCCTCGACGATCCCTCCGATGATCTCCGGCCCCTTTTCGATGCCATATTGAAGTACATTCCCGCCCCCACGGGCGACCCTGAAGGCGTCTTGCAGATGCTGGTGGCGAATTTGGACTACTCGGACTACCTGGGCCGGCTGGCGATCGGCCGGGTATTCAACGGCGCACTCCGCTTCGGCGATGCCGTGGCCATCGCCAAACGCGACGGTACGCTTCAAACAACCAAAATCACCAAGCTTTATTCGTTTGAAGGCCTCAAGAGGGTGGATGAAACTCTCGCCCAACCCGGCGACATCCTCGCCATCGCCGGCGTCGAAGGCATTACCATCGGCGAAACCGTAACCAGCGCCGAAACTCCCCTGCCTTTGCCACATGTTCAGATCGACGAGCCGACTATCGCCATGGCCTTCACCATCAACACTTCGCCTTTTGTCGGGCGCGAAGGCCAGTGGGTCACGTCGCGCAATTTGCGGGAGCGGCTCGACAAGGAACTCCTCACCAACGTCTCCATTCGCGTCGAGGAATTGGGCCACGACACCTTCAAAGTAATGGGGCGCGGGGAACTGCAACTCGCCATCCTGATCGAGATGATGCGCAGGGAAGGTTATGAACTGGCTGTAGGCAAGCCGGAAATCCTCACCCGGACCGTGGAAGGGAAGACTCAGGAGCCGGTGGAACTGCTGGTAGTCGACTGCCCCGAACAGTTTCTCGGCGTCATGATTGAAAAGCTGGGTTCCCGCAAGGGCAAAATGAGCAAAATGGTCAATCACGGATCGGGCCGCGTGCGCCTCGAATTCGAGGTGCCGTCCCGGGGCCTGATCGGCTTGCGGAGCGAGGTTCTGACCGACACTCGCGGCACGGCCATCATGAACGCGCTCTTTCAGGGATACATCGACTGGCAGGGCGAAATTCCTACTCGTCCTACCGGGTCCCTGGTGGCCGATCGCCCAGGCAAAGCCACCGGTCACGCCATCTTCAACCTTCAGGAGCGGGGCGAGATTTTCGTGACTCCCGGCACTGAAGTCTATGAAGGCATGGTGGTCGGCGAGAATGCTCGGGACCGCGACCTCGACGTCAACATCGTCAAGGAAAAGAAGCTCACCAATATGCGCGCCTCCACCGCGGACGAGGCCATCCGCCTGGTGCCCCCTCGGATCCTCAATCTGGAACAAGCCATCGAGTTTATCCGCGACGATGAATTCGTCGAAGTGACGCCGTATTCCATCCGTTTGCGCAAGAAGACATTGAAGGCAAATCAGCGCTAGCCACATCGCGCAAACCCACCGAGGCTTCGCACTTTGGCGGAAAGCGTGGTCCGTTTCAGCCCCAGCATTTCTGCGGCCGCTTTCTTGTTGCCGCCGGTCCTGCGAAGAGCCTGCTCCAGGATACTGCGCTCGATCCGGGCCAGCGTCTCCTCATAGTTCAGCCCTTCCTCCGGGAGCCGGGGAAGCCGGCCGGAGACTTCCGGCGAACGTAGGTTCTCCAGTGGTGGGAAATCGCTTTCAGTTAATTCCCGCCGCTCGCCACTCAGAGCGATCGCCATCTCCAGGGCGTTTTCCAGTTGACGAACGTTGCCGGGCCAGGATTCAGCTTGCAGCCGCGCCAGCGCCGCCGCAGTCAAACTCTTTACAGGCAAGCCCTCGACGGCGCAGATTCTAGCGGCTAAATACCTGGCCAGTAGAGGGATATCTCCCTTTCGATCACGCAAAGGGGGCATCGGAAGAGGTACCACGTTCAGACGATAGTAAAGGTCCTCCCGAAACCTTCCCTCCTCGACTCGGGCCGCCAGATCGCAATTAGTAGCAGCCACCACGCGCACCTCGGCGCGTATGGTTTCCGAGCTCCCCAGACGTTGAAACTCTCGCTCCTGCAACACGCGGAGCAGTTTGGTTTGTAGGTTGATGGGTAACTCGCCGATTTCGTCCAGGAACAAGGTTCCCCCATGGGCCTCTTCGAACCGGCCGGCACGGGACTGTAGGGCTCCGGTGAAAGCACCCCGCACGTAACCGAACAACTCGGCTTCAATTAGCGTTTCCGGCAACGCGCTACAGTTCACTGCGACCCAGGACGCGTAGCGTCGGGGACCCGCCAAGTGCAGCGCCCGGGCCGCAACCTCTTTGCCGGTGCCGGACTCGCCGGTGATCAGAACTGTCGCCCGGCGCGCTGCAACCAGGCTGATGATCTCGATTACTTGTTGAATCTGGGGGCTGTCCCCTACCAGGCTCTGCCGCCACCCTTCTCGGCCGAGGGTTTCACCGCTGAGCTGGAAAGGATCATTAACATGTTGATTATCAAAAAAATAAGCATCGGCGCCGGAGCTCCGGCGGCTTTCCAAACGATCTGGTCGGGGCGCCATCACAGCTCAGAATCGGCGGGCTGCCGGAAAACTTTATACGATTCCTCACAAGACCTTCTATCGATGCGCTAAAGAATTGCGCTGGCGGCGCCGATATGTTGTCTAGCCGGGGAACTAACCGGCGGCCGGAGAGCGATTCGCAGATGAGAGTATACAACTCCAACGTCAGCGGCGGAACAGCCGCGGGAACGGATAGGACCTTAGAATCCCGCGGAACGGAAGCGGCCTCGGGAAAAACAGGCGCTTCCTCAAGCTCGGCTGGTGACCGGGTCGAACTGTCGCAGGCCCTGGGCAGTCTGGCCAAAGCGATGTCGGCGGACAGTGCGAGGCGGACCAGCCAGGTCGCCTCGCTCGCGGCCCAGTACCAGAGCGGTAACTACCGGCCCGATTCGCAAGCCACCAGTAGAAGCATGGTGAGCGAAGCGTTAGCCGGCGGAGGGTAGGCATAGTGGCGAGCGCCGACCAGCCCGACACTGCTCTTGCCCGGGTGACGCGACGGGTGGAACAAGCGTGTGACTTGCTGGTGGCGGCCACGCCCGCAGCGATGGCGCAAAGCCCAGCGGTCCTGGCGGAGGCCGTATCCGAGCTTCGGGACCTGCGACAGCGGATTGGGCTGTTCCGGGGACCGGAGGCGCGGAGTTTACGAAATGCGGTGCTGAAAGCGCGCCGGCTGCTCGAGCAGGCCGCCCGCTTCCATGCTCGTTGGCAGACGATGCTGGCCGCCATGAGCGTCGGCTACAACGCGCAGGGCAGCCCGGCGGAGATACCTTCACGGAGGCGGAGTTTCTGGGAAGGATGACATAGCGTGTCGAGTATTCTCTCTACCCTACTGGTATCGGCCGGCGCGCTGGATGCGTACAGCCAGTCTTTGGAGGTAGTCCAGAACAACGTCTCTAACGCCAGCACACCCGGCTATGCGGCGCAGACGCAGAGTCTCGTGGCGGAGGCCTTTAGCCCGACTGGAGGCTTGCAAGGCGGTGTGCAGGCCGGCGAGGTGGTCAGTTCGCGTAACGATTATGCGGAACAGACCTATCGGCAGCAGAACACCGAGCTCGGCACGGCCACGCAAGACGTTTCGAGTTTGACCTCCTTGCAGACGGTTTTCTCCATTTCCGGCAACACCGGGATTTCACACTCGCTCAATAATCTGTTATCGAGTTTCTCGGCATGGGCGGAATCGCCGACCGATACCACCTCGCAGCAGTCGGTGCTGAACAACGCCAGCGATCTGGCGTCGGCCTTTCAGCAGGCGGCATCGAGCCTGGACTCCATCCGGCGAAACACGGAATCGCAGATTGGCGACACCGTGGACCAGATCAACCAACTGGCCGGGCAACTCGCCAAGTACAACGATCAAATTATGAATGGCGACACCAGCGACGCGGGGCTGGACGCGCAGATTCATTCGACGCTCGATCAGTTGTCTCAATACGTCAATTTCACGGCTACCAAACAGGCGAACAACACCTACTCCGTGCTGATTAACGGGCAATCTCCGCTGGTCATGGATAATCAGGTATTTCAGATCAGCGATCGGATGGTCCAACCGACCAATCCGCCGCCGACCAATTCGGGTGCATCCTCCCCGCCGGCCCTGGCCCAAATCACGGCGTCCGATGGCACCGACATCACCGCCCAAATTACCGGCGGACAACTTGGCTCCTTACTCAACTTTCGGAACGTGGTGTTGCCGTCCTATATCGGCGACGCCTACCAACAGGGCAGCCTCAACACCATGGCGCAACAGTTTGCCGATACGGTGAACAACACCCTGACGTCAGGCGAGATATCTAGTGGACCTCCAGCAGTCAACGGCATTCCGCTTTTCACCTACGACACCACCAACAACACTAACGTGGCGGCATCCCTGGCGGTCAATCCCGGCATCACGGCAGGTCAACTGGCCCCCATTTCCACGGCCGGGGGAACCACGGTTTCCAACGGTGTGGCTCTGTCACTAGCGCAACTGGCCACCCCGCAGACCGCTGCCGATGAGATCAACGGCGAGAGCTACACCCAGTATTACGGGGACATGGCCACCGAAGTCGGCAATCAGCTCCAAGCTGCCACCAACGAACAGACGGTGCAGCAATCGGCGGTTGCTCAGGCACAGAACCTGCTGCAACAAACCTCGGGCGTGAATCTCGATGAGGAAGCGGTGACCCTCGTGCAGTTTCAACGGGCGTATGAAGCGAATTCTCAAATGGTGAACGTGCTGGACACACTAACCGCCGACACCATCAACATGCTGTCCGCGGCGACCGCGTGAGGCGGTTATGTACACGACTCTGAATGCACAAGCACAACTTTTTCTGGCCAACCTCCAACGGACGCAACAGGACCTCGACACCGCCACCTCGGAGTTGTCTTCGGGCCTCCAGATGACCGAGGCTTCGGATTCACCCGATCAGGTGGATCAGTTGCTGCAGCTTCGTGCCAACCTGGCGCAAAACACCCAGATCCAAGGCGATCTCACGCTGGCGCAGACCGACGCCAGTACGGCCGACAGTACCCTCAATGCCGCCGCCAGCCTGATGAATACGGCGCTCCAACTGGCCACCGAGGGCGCAAACTCCACTCAGACCGCAGAAAGCCGCACATCGATGGCGGTTCAGGCCCAGTCCCTGCTCTCGGAAATGGTTGCCTACAGTCAGACCCAGGTGTCCGGAACCTACATTTTCAGCGGCGATGACCCCCAGAGCCCGACTTACCAAGTGGATCTGTCCTCGACAACCGGCAACGGGGTCGACCAGCTTTCCAACGCTTCCGCCACGAAGGTAATCCAGAATCCCGCGGGCGGAACTTTCCCGGCATATCTGACGGCGCAGCAGATTTTCGACGACCGAAATGCGGACGGGTCCCTGGCCACGGACAACGTCTTCGCGTCGCTGTATAACCTGTATACGGCGCTCACCAATAACGATCAGACCGGCTGTGCCAACGCTGTCGATCAATTGCAGGCGGCCGCCGACCATATTGGCGACATGGACGCGTTCTACGGGAACGTCGAAGACCAGATCACGCAGGCAAACAGTTTCGCCGCGTCCTACGCCACCCAGTTGCAGACGCAGATCGGTAACCTTCAGGATACGAATATTCCGCAGGCGGCCACCGAGCTCACCCAAGACCAGACACAACTGGAAGCTGCCATGCAATCGCAGGCGGAAATGCCCACCAAGAGCCTGTTCGACTACCTCGGTTGACAAGGCGCTTCACTCTGCCGATGCTGCAAGCCGTTACAATAAGGCCATGGCGGATACGTTGAAAATCGCGGGCCGCGAATTTGGTTCGCGCCTCATCGTTGGGACGGGGAAGTATCGCAGTTTCCAGGAAATGAAGCGTTGTCACGAGGCCAGCGGCGCCGATATGGCGACGGTGGCGGTGCGGCGGGTGAACCTTACGGACCGTTCCAAGGAATCGTTGCTGGATTATATCGACCGGTCGCGAATCTTCATTCTTCCCAACACGGCCGGCTGCTACACCGCCGACGACGCCGTGCGCACGGCTCTGCTGGCGCGCGAGGTCGGGCTTTCCCACTGGATCAAGCTCGAAGTGATCGGGGACGAGAAGACCCTTTTCCCGGACAATGCGGGGCTGCTCGAAGCCACGCGGACGCTGGTGAAGGAAGGCTTTGTGGTGCTCCCCTACACCAATGATGACGTGGTGAATGCCCGGCGGTTGATTGAAGCCGGCGCGGCGGCCGTTATGCCTTTGGCCGCACCCATCGGTTCCGGCCTGGGCATCCAGAATTCGACCAACCTGCGCATTTTGCGGGAAATGATCACGGAAGTGCCCGTAATCGTGGATGCCGGAGTGGGAACCGCTTCCGACGCCGCGGTGGCGATGGAACTGGGCGCTGACGGAGTGCTCCTGAACACCGCTATCGCGGCTGCTTCCGAGCCGGAAAAAATGGCGCGGGCCATGAACCTGGCGGTCCAGGCCGGGCGGTTGGCCTTTGAATCGGGCCGCATGCCCAAGAAACTCTACGCTTCGGCCAGCAGCCCGATGGCCGGAGTGATCGGCTCGGCGAGCTAGGGGCCACCCGACCACCCGCGCGCGGATCTGACGGCTGATTTGCCTCATTTGCGGAAAAACTGCGGCCAAAGCCATGCGAGGCGGCGAAATTGCGGTTGTGGTTCTTGTATTTTCAATAGGCTAGGGGACATCGCCAAGCGGCGGAACGACGCCCAACCGTAGTCGATTGCGACGCTGGCAATAGCCGGCTTGGCAACCGGCCGCCTTTCCATTCGCAAGATAGCAGGTCGAGCTTGTGTCCAGCCGCCGCCACGTTGTAAGTATTTAAAAAAAATAGGCGAAGCGCACGGGACACGGGGCACGCGCCGCCAATTTGCGCAGCTTTGTGAGGCTTCTCCGCAGCTTTTCTGCGGCTTTTCTGCATCTTCGATTGATTTCGCTTCGTATGGTTAACAATGGGACCATTCGCCTCCGATATCCGGTACGCCTTTCGAACTCTGCGCGGCAACCCAGGGTTCACGGCCGTGGCCGTTGCCGCGCTGGCGCTCGGCATCGGAGCCAATACGGCGATTTTCACGGTAGTAAACGGAGTGATGCTCCAGCCACTGCCGTATCCCGAGCCCGACCGGCTGGTGCGGCTGGGGCGGCAATACCGGAACGGAAACGGATATTCGAATTCCATCCCCAAGTTCATGTTCTGGCGGCGGAACGACGTTTTCAGCTCCATGGCGCTTTACGAACAGTCCGGCCTGGACGTTAGCCTGGGCGCCGGAAGCCGCCCGGAGCCGGTGAAAGCGAGCCACGTCTCGAAGGACTATTTCCGGGTATTCGGCACGGCGCCGGCGTTGGGCCGCGCCTTCAGCGATTCCGAGGACCTGCCTGCGGGACCGGCGGTCGCGGTGCTCAGCAACCGGGTGTGGCGGAACCGTCTGGGCGCCGATCCGGGGATCGTGGGAAGGGTCGTCCGGCTGAATCACCGGCCCTACACGGTCGTGGGCGTGATGCCGAAGGGCTTCGAGTCCACTCCGCCCGTGGACGTGTGGCTTCCGCTACAGGCCGATCCCGCCAGCGACAATCAGGGCCACTACCTGGCGGCTGCGGCACGCCTGAAGCCGGAAATCCGCATTGAGCAGGCGCGTGCAGCCATGAAGGTCGCCGGCGAGCGGTTTCGGGCGGCGCACCCGAAGTGGATGGACCCGGGCGAGAGCGTGGCCGTGGTCCCCATGAAGGATTCCATGGTGGAAGATGTGCGCACGGCGCTGCTGATCCTGCTGGGCGCGGTGGGGTTCGTGCTGCTGATTGCCTGCGCCAACGTGGCGAACCTGCTATTGGCGCGGGCGGCCGTGCGGCAGACGGAACTGACGATCCGGGCGGCGATCGGGGCCAGCCGCTGGCGCATGGTACGGCAACTGCTTACCGAGAGCCTGCTGCTGGCGGGCATCGGCGGATTGGCGGGTTTTGCGATCGGCGCCTGGGGAGTGCGGATGCTGCTCATGATGGCTCCGGGCGACATCCCGCGGCTTACCGACGCCGATGGCCTCCATGCCGCGCTTCCGCTGCTCGATTGGAAAGTGGCCGGGTTCACCTTGGCGGTGGCGGCGCTGACCAGCATTCTGTTCGGGCTTTTCCCGGCACTCGACGTGTCCAATCCGGATCTGGCTTCGACATTGAAGGAAGGGGGACGTTCTGGCGGCGGCATGCTGCGCAAGCGGGCGCGCTCGGTGCTGGTGATTACGGAGGTGGCGCTGGCGCTGGTGCTGGTGATCGGCTCGGCGCTGCTGATCCGCACGTTCGCCGGATTGCGTTCGGTGAACCCGGGCTTGAACACGCACAACGTCCTGGTATTCGAGACGGCCATGGCCGGCGAGGCGTACGATTCCACAGCCAAAGTCGACAATTTCGTACGCCAGGTGGCGCGGCGCATCGAAGCGATTCCCGGAGTCGCGACCGCGGCGTCCGGGTCCATGCTGCCGCTGGATGGGGAGGACGCGGATCTGCCGTTTAACATCCTCGGCCATCCGCCGGCCAAGGGCGACTACAACGGCGACGAGCAGTGGCGCTCGGTTTCGGCCCATTATTTCCGCACGCTTGGGATACCGGTGCTGCACGGCCGCGTGTTTAACGATGCCGACCGGGGCAATTCGGCCCTGGTGGTGGTCATCAACCAGAGCATGGCCAAGAAATATTGGAAGAACCAGGACCCGGTGGGGCAGGCGATCGTCATCGGGAAGGGGCTCGGGCCACAGTTCGAAGAGCCGGCGCGACAGATTGTGGGGGTGGTGGGAGATGTTCACGAAATCGGGCTCGACAAAGCCGACGTGGGGGTGATGTACGTCCCGCAGAGCCAGGTGGCGGAAGGATTGGGCAAGCTGCTCAACGGCATTATCCCGTTGAGCTGGGCGATTCGCACGGCGGGAGACCCGTATGCCGTGCGTGCGGCTGTGGAGCGCGAGGTGCGCGGGGTGGACGGCCAGATGGCCATGGCGCACCTGCGTACCATGGATAAACTGGTGGCCGCATCGCTGGCGCGCCAGAATTTCAACATGCTGCTGCTGACGGTGTTTGGCGCCATCGCGCTGCTGCTGGCGGCGATCGGGATTTACGGGCTGATGTCGTATTCGGTGGAGCAGCGGATGCAGGAAATCGGCATCCGGGTGGCGCTGGGCGCGGCCCGCGGCGATGTGCTCGAACTGATCGTGAGCCAGGGAATGAAACTGACCGGGATCGGCGTGGTGCTGGGATTGGCCGCAGCTTACGGAGTTACCCGCTTTTTGAAAGCGCTGTTATTCGGAGTGAAAGCCGCGGACCCGGCGACCTTCGTGGTAGTGGCCGTGGTGGTGACGGCGGTAGCGGCGGCAGCCTGTTTACTCCCAGCCCGGCGCGCGGCGGCGGTAGCACCGGTCAAGGCGATCCGGCATGCGTAGGAGCGGGAGTTTCTTTGAGGGTTGCCAGGCGCTGAGAGGGCTTGGGGTCCGACTTGTCAGGCTCGCCTTTTGTGCTCCCGTGAGTCGGATTTTAGCGTCGGTCCTTTAGGAGCCGGCTGGCTGACGCGAGAGCGTTACAATGGGCATGCGGAATTCGACAGTATGAGCAAAATCAATTGGTCCCGCTTGCTCCTCTGCGGACTGTTAACTGGGATCGTCTGGATCATACTCGGCGCTATCGTCACCGCACTGCTCGGCCGGGATTTCGCCGCTCTGCCCAATAACCGTCTTGGTGCGCCCACT
>JBEKZL010000133.1:0-20181 GCA_049509915.1 Bryobacteraceae bacterium
AGGTCGCCCACGAAGGCGACTCCGCCGGCCGTCGAGAGCACCGCGGTGAGAAACGGTGCGCGCTGCTCGATGGACCAGTTTTCTTTCAAAGTGCGCACGTCGTAGGCCGCCAGCTTGCCGATGTTGCCGTGGGTGTCGGGCATCTCGAGAAAGCGCCGGTCTCCGGCTCCGCCGCCCGAATTCTCCTTAAATTCCACCTTTCGGCCGGACATCGACATGCAACTCTGGCTTAGCGGGACGATCAGTTGCGCGGTTTCGGGATGGTAGCTCATGGCCTGCCAGTTGTGGCCCCCCTCGGTGCTGGGACAGATGTGAAACCACTGGCCGAGTTGTTGCTCCAGGATGTCACTGCGGTACGTTGGTTCTCCGGTTTTAGGGTCGATCCTGGTGAACAGGTTTTGGTAGACCGTTTCCTTGTAGCCGAGAAACTGGCCCGTTTCGCGATCGATTTTCCACAAAATTCCGGGTTTGCCGACAGTGAACAGGAGCTTGCGCCCGTCCAGATCCACCAGAACGCGTTCAAACACCTCGTCCATATCGAACGACTCGCCGGGCGCATGCTGGAAATACCACTTGAGGCGGCCGGTGTCGGCATCGAGCGCGAGCGTAGAACTCGTGAACAGCGCCTTGTCGTCGGGCTTGGCGCCACGGCTGACGCGCAGCCAGGGTTTGGGCTGGGCTACCCCCCAATAAGTGACATTCAGGCCGGGATCGTAACTGCCGACGATCCACGTATCGCCGCCCGCGCGCAACAGATTGGGGAGCCGGCCCCAGGTGTCGCCGCCAGGCTGGCCGTCACGCGCGACGGTGCTGAAACGCCAGACCACCTCGCCGGTGCGGGCGTCGTAGGCGCTGATATAGCAGTCCGCGCCGTAACGCCCGCAGCCCGTCATGCCTGTCAGCACTTTGCCGTTGATGACAATGGCTCCGGAGGTGTTGCTGTATCCCTGCTTGCCATCCGCGATGGCCGTCTGCCAGACAATTCCGCCGGTACGGGCATCGAGCGCGTACAGGCCGGCATCCGTGGTCGTAAGCAACAGCTTGTCATCGTAAATCGCCAGCGCGCGCGTGGCGCCGTAGGCGCGGGTGGATTCCGGCCCGATCCGATTTTCCCAGATCAGATCCCCGCTGCGGCCATTAATCGCCTGGAGCGTGTTGCTCGTGTTGGTGAGATAAATAATTCCGTCGTGGACGATGGGGGTGGGCTCATTGGCTCCGCCGTCGTTCATGGCCCAAACCCAGGCCAATTGCAAACGCGTCACATTTCCGGGAGTGATCTGGGCGAGCGGGCTGTAGCTCCAGGCCTGGTAATTGCCGCGGGCCATCAGCCAGTCGGCGGGGCTTGGATGGCGCAGCATCTCGTCCGTCACGGCGGCATAGTTCTTAACCTGGCCCGAGACTGTGATGCCCTTGGGAGCGGAGGCAGCCGGCGCCATGGCCTGATCCAGATTGGCGGCTTTGGCAAGCGCTTCGCGTAGCGCCAGAGGCATTTGCCCGTTGGCCACCGAATCGATGCGCACCGGCGTCCCAACCGCGAGCGGACGGTCTCCGGCCGGCGCTCCGTTCGCCTGGAGTATGAAGCCTGCGATGCTCGCGTAAGTCTCCTCGCTCAGTCCTCCCCGATTCGAGGGCGGCATGGTCGCCTGGATGTAGCGGACCAGGTCGGCGGTAGTGCGCGATCCCCACGCATTTATGAAGTTGATGCCGGCCAGTTGCGGCGCCTCGTTCCGGCCGGTAAGGTCCGGGAGATGGCAGCTTGCGCAGTTGGTCTGATAGGCGGCCAGACCACCGGGCGCCTGGAATGCGGTGTTCGCCGCCGGAGCCTGGCCTCGTCCGGAGAAAGCACTCATCGCGGCGACGACGGCCATCGCCGGGAATCGCAGTGGGGAAAGGGACATTCCAGTTGGGCATTCTATCGCAAAAGCCGGTGCATCAAACCGCGCCGCGACCGGTTATCGAGTAAACTGGCTTAGTCTGGGTATGCCGCTTTCGCTACGGAATCGGTTTCGTAATGATGGTGACGCATTCGGCAACCGCTCCCTTACCGTCGCGGCTCTGACCCGAACATTCGGTCCCGATGCCAGGGTTGCCGAATCTCCAGCCATGATTCCGGAGTTTTGTACCAGGCGGCAGATCCGGCCCGTACGAGACACTTGGAAAGAAAACTATGGAAACGCCCAATCGAACAATTTCGCGCCGAACCGCCGCTAAGAGCATTCTCACAGCGGGAGCGGCGGGGCTGGCCGGCGCCTCTTTGGCGGAAGCGTCCCAGTCGTACGCGGAGACCGCCCAGAAAGCGGCAGCGGACTCCGCTCCACCGCGGCAGTCTTCCAAGCCGGACGCGCCAATTGAGAATAAGATGTCATCTATGACGCCCAACATGCTCGGCGCGTACGGCGAATGGGCCGCCCAGTCCCTGCCCGATCCCCCGCGCCTCTCCTTCCGGCAACCCATGTTCCGCGACCTGGACGCGTGGCGCGCCGTGGCGCGAGCGCGTTTCCTCGAAGCGCTGCATTCACCCGGCGGTGCCGCTACCCCTGTTGCCACGGTGCGGCAGCAGTTGGAGTTTGACGGCCTCTCCATCGAGCGCCTCGAGTGGCAGTTGCCCTTCGGCCCTCCCACCGAAGCGCTCCTTCTCAAGCCGGCCGGCGCCCGCGGCAAGCTGCCCGGCGTCGTTGGTCTGCACGACCATGGTGGCGACAAGTACTTCGGCCTGCGAAAAATCACCCGCACCTCGAAGGATCCGCACCCCGTCATGCTGCGGCATCAGGAGCTTTACTACGGCGGCCTCGCCTGGGCCAACGAGCTAAGCCGCCGTGGCTACGTGGTACTGGTGCATGACACGTTCACCTTCGGCAGCCGCCGCATGCGCCTCGCCGATCTGCCCGCCAGTATCCGCGACAATAAGGTGGAATCGAGTCCCGAGGCCGAAGAAGAGATCGAGCGCTACAACCATGTCGCTGCCAACCATGAGCACATCATCGCCAAGAGCCTGTTCTGCGCCGGCATGACCTGGCCGGGCGTCTTTGTCTTCGACGACCGTCGCGCTCTCGATTACCTCGCTTCCCGGCCCGAAGTGGATGCCACCCGAATCGGCTGCGCCGGCCTTTCCGGCGGCGGCCTGCGCACCGTCATGCTCGCCGGGGCGGACGAGCGCATCCGCTGCGCCTGCTGCGCCGGCATGATGACCACCTGGCGCGATTATCTCCTGAACAAGTCCTACACCCACACCTGGATGTGCTATGTCCCTGGGCTACCGCTCGACCTCGACTACCCGGAAATCCTGGGACTCGCCGCGCCCAATCCTGTGCTGGTATTGAACAACCGGCAAGATCAGCTTTTCAGCATGCCCGAGATGGAAAGAGCCAGCGGCATTCTGACCGAGGTGTACCGTAAAGCCGGCGCGCCCGGCCGCTATCGCAGCATCTTTTTCGACGGCCCCCACAAGTTCGATCCCGACATGCAAAAAGAAGCCTTCGCCTGGTTCGACCGCTGGCTCAAGAGTTGACCCGCTGGCAGGACACCGCGGGGCAGACCATCGTTGTTTGTGGTCTGCCTTACACCCTCGATCCGGTGACCGGGTGGCAGACCACCAAAAACGATGGTCTGCCCCACCGAGGCTGCGCTCCCGCGCCTTTCGTTAGCCCGGCTTG
The DNA here is from genome assembly GCA_049509915.1 of Bryobacteraceae bacterium. Lineage (GTDB taxonomy): Bacteria > Acidobacteriota > Terriglobia > Bryobacterales > Bryobacteraceae > JBEKYD01. The sequence continues at coordinate 3,654 of JBEKZL010000133.1, forward strand.
CGCGCCGCGAGCGCGATCCGGAGCCACTGGAAGCGGATGTCGCCGTCCGGCATTGGGGTGATGGCGAACGTTCGCACCGCCTCCGCCGGCGCTTCGAGGAACAGGCGGCGCACCTCGACGGCCGCTTCCCCGCCGCAACCGCCCTTTTCGAGCCACGCCCGCAGGGTGATCGGCACGGATTCCCGAACCTCATCCAGCGCCTCCAACGCGAACCCGGCGCCGGTAACGAAACCACGCCATTCCGAAGCCGTGTAGTTGCGAACGTGCGAGCCGTCCCGCAGAGCCTCGACGTGGTTGTGCCAGGCATCCACTTCCGGCGCGTTGTCCGGTTCGGCGGAATCGGCCACCAACAGCCGCCCGCCCGGCCGCAGCACCCGGTACGCCTCCGCCACAAACTTCGCCGGCGAGAGAAAATGGTGTGCCGCCAGACGGCAAAGCAACCTGTCGAAGGTGTCTGCCGGGAAGGGAAGGGATTCGGCCGCCCCGCTCTCAAATACCAGGTTGGCCAGCCCGGCCGCCCGCGCGCGCTCCCGTGCCTTCCCCAGCATGGCCGCGGAGACATCCAGGCCGGTCACCTCCGCAACCAGCGGCGCGAAGGCCACGGCCGTGAAGCCGGCGCCCGTGGCGACATCCAGCAACCTGTGCGAAGGCTCGCAATGCGCGTGTGCCATGAGCCACGCCAGCGATTCGCGGTTCCACTCATTCCACTCCGCGTTGTACTGCGGCGCCTGGCGATCGAACTGTTCCTGCGAGGTTCGTAAGGGCATCTGCTATCGATTATCGAACGAAACCCGGGACTCTCGATTCGCTCCGGGCCGTCGGGCTCGACGCCCCGCGTGACTTGGTGGTCTGCGGCTGGTATCAGACGAGCGTGACGGTGTGCGGCTTTCGCTCGCCTTCCGGCGGAGAGACGAGCGCCGCCGCGCCCACCGAGGCGGAGACGAAATACTCCATCAGCGGCGCGGAGGTATCGAACGGTCCCAGCGTCGCCTGGTAGGTCCGCCGCCCCATCAGCTTCGCCGGTGTGACGGTCCACTCGGAGGTGCCCACGGCGCGGGTGTGGAGTTGCACCGAGTGTACCGGGGCCTGGCCCGTGGCCACGATCATGATGCGCGCCTTCTCGCCCTTGCCGAACATACTCGGCCGGGTTGGCAGGAACAGCCGTACGGGTGCGTTCGGGTCCGGCTCGATGAGTTCGGCAAACAAAGTCTCGGTTCCCGGCGGCAGTTCCCCCAAGTATTCCTGGAGCGATAGCCGCAGCCGGACCAGCGCCAGGCGGACGAACTTGTTCTGCATGGAGGACAGGGTGCCGAGGTCGTTGCGCGTCGCGACGACGCTTTGAACGTCCAGCATGGCCTCGCGCACCCTCGGCGCCAGCCGTACCCACATAGGGACGGCTTCGGCCGCGATCAGCTTCCGCGCGTCCTCCGTCTTGCCCGCTTTCTTCAGCTCTGCGGCTTTGTTCAGGACCTCCTGCAAGCGGTGCGCCCCAATCCAGGCATCCGTGTAAGGCACCAGAAACTCGATGTGCCGGGCCAGATACTCCAGCCGCTCCTTCTCTACCGGGCTTCGCGCCGCGTCCGCCAGGCTCCGTAGCGCCGTTGCCACCTGCTTCTGCGATTCCACAATGGCCGGGTCCGGTTCGTACTCGTTCCAGAAAGTGAAGCCTTCGTTGTAATCGCCCGAGAACTCGTGCTGCACGACGTGGCCATCCTTGATCTCCCTGGTTCCGGTGCAAAGCAGCTTCTGGTCCTTGTCCATGTCCGTGAGCACGTTCGCCAACCGCGCGGCGCGCGCACCCGAGGCCTGCGCGCGCGCGTACGCTCTGAAATGCTCAGCCGGAGACAGGCGCTTGTCCCAACTGAAACGAGCCTGATAACCGGCTGTCGGATCCACCATCCGATGGCGCCAGTGAATGCCGATCATGCCCTGGCAGCCGTACTGCTCGGCCAGGTTCAGGTCGCGCTCGAAGCGATGGACATGAAACTGAGGCAGCCACATCGACGGATCGTCTTCCAGCCATGGGATCGGCCAGCGCTCGCGGCCTTCCAGTTTGCCGAAAATCTCGTCGACGGGATCCCACCCCAGCGTGTCGCTCAAGCAGGAGAACACCACGTCGAGCGGAAGTCTTTGGTGGAATTGCGGAAAGTCCCGCACCACGCCGCCCCAGCCGCCCAGCACCATGCGCTTCGAGGGCGCGTTGCGTTTCAGAAAGTCGTGGGCCTGGAGGAAAGGCGTTACCGAGAACGGAATATCGGTTTTCCGGCCTTCCCAGTTCATCTGCTCGTCCTGCCATAGCCACACGTGGTCCACTTCCGGATAGGCTTCGAGCAGTTGTCCCAGCCGCGCCTCCAGCAGCTTTTTCGCCGTTACCGATTCGACGTCGAAACGTGGCGCGGCATCGTTCCGCTTGGGCATCTCTTTCGGCTTCACTTCGGGGGGAAGCGCTCGCCAGATTTCATCCGGAATCTGGTAGGGCTCAAACCCCACTCCCGTGCGCATCCCCAGGCGCTTCGCATATTGAAGCGCGTTGCGCAACAGGTATTGAGTCCGTTCCGCGGTTTCCCAAGGGTCCTTCGCCAGCCGTGTCGCGTCCGAGCCGAAGACCTCGCTGTCGTAAAACTGCGCGGCGCCCATGGCGAATCGCGAGGTGCGTTCCGGCAGATAGCCCCAGCGCTGGCTGCTGGAGTTATCCAGAAACGCCAGATGGCCCACGCCCGCGAACTCGAACGAGAGATACGATTCCGCCCACTGCTCCGGTCCCGTGTACACGTGCATCCCGAATGTGTTGAATCGCATCCGCAGCATGGATTCGAAGTAGGCGCGGAAGTCTTCTTCGTTGTACACGCTGATGCAATTCAGGAAATCCGGCCAGGGCAGTAGCCCGCGCACCGCGAAACGCGGAGCCGAGGTCCACGGTTGGCCCACGGCGGGAACCGCCAGGTCTCGCGGGGCGTCGATCGGATAGTTGTCCCCGTCGATGCCGAAGTAGGCTCCCTGCCGCTCCAGGAATTCGAAGACGGCATACTGTAGCGCGGTTTCTCCAGCTCCGGTCAACACCAGTTGGTTCGATGCCGTCGCCAGGATGGAGTACGCCTCGGTGTGGCGGAACTGCTTCGGCTCGATCCGCATGGCGATTGTCAGGTCGCCGGCCGGCGAATGGCTCTCGATAGAATCGACCAGGCGGATCTGGTTCCCAATACCCAGCCGCGTCAACCCGCGCAGCAGTTCCCGGCTGGCAAGCCTCCGCCCAAAACTCGCGCCCGCGGGGGATTCAATCAGGATCCTGCGGCTGTTTTGACCTTCAAGCGCCCACACGGCCGCCGCGCCCCCAACCACAGAGTTCACCAGGAAATCTCTTCTGCTGGAGTTCGACATGGAGATCACTCTAACTCCTGGCCCGGCCCGGCGCTCGGGTCCCCGCAGCCTAATCGGGGCGTTTGCGGCTGACCATCAGGGCGACAACACCGGATAGAAACAACGCGGCGGCGATCGACCACAGACCTCCGGCGTAACTGCCGGTCCGGTTGCTGAGATAGCCGATGATGTAGGGGCCGGCGAAACCGCCGAGGTTGCCGAGCGAACTGATCAGTCCGATGCCGGCGGCGGCGGCAGAGATACTCAGCACACTGCCCGGAATGGCCCAGAGCGGCGGATAAGCGGCCACAACTCCGGCGAGCGCGACGGAGAATGCGGCGACCGCCAGCGGCACGTTGATGTAGGCGATCGTGAATGCCAAAATGCCGAGCGCGATGCCGCCGAGGAAACGCGGGATCGCGGTGTGCCAGACGCGCTCGCCTGTTCGGTCCGAATGCCATCCGTTGGCGATCATGATGGGGATGGCGGCGATGGCGGGGATGGCGCAGATCCACGAGGTGGTTACGGCGTTGAAACCACCCACCTTCTGGATGATCTTGGGCAGCCAGAGGCTGAGGCCGTAGTTACCGGTGGTGCCGCCGAAGTAAGTCAGGCAGAGCAGAAGCACGTCTTTCTGGCGGATCGCTTTCAGAAAGGACAGCTTATCCACGGTGGCCTTTCTGGTTTGTTCGCTGGCGAGCTCATTGACCAGCCACGCCCGTTCGTCGTCGGCAAGCCAGTGGGCGTCGCGGGGGCGGTCGGTGAGGTAATACCAACTGATGAAGCCGCAGACGAGAGCGGGCAGACCTTCCAGGACGAAGAGCCAGCGCCAGCCGGAGAGCCCCTGCCAGTGGACCTTCATCAGCATCGCGGATAGGGGCGCGACCAGGACCTGGGAAACCGGGATCGCGGCCATGAACATGGCGACGGCTTTGCCGCGGTCCCGGGCGACATACCAGATGTTCAGGTACGTGATCATGCCGGGGAAAAAAGCGGCTTCGGCGATGCCCAGCGTGAAGCGCATGATGTAGAACTGAGACTCGGCGTGAATCAGACCGGTCCCGGAAGCGACCAGCCCCCAGGTGAGGAGAGTCGCGGAAATGGCGCGGCGCGCGCTCCACCGCTGGACCAGCAAGGCACCCGGTATGCCGAGGATCGTGTAGCCGATGAAGAAGATGCCGGAGCCGAGGCCGAAGACCTTGTCGGAGAAGTGCAGTTCGCGGGTCATTTCGAGGCCCGCGAAGCCGATATTGATGCGGTCGATATAGGCGATCACGTAGAGGAGAAACAGATACGGCATGAGCCGGCGGGTAACATGGCTGCGCGCGCGGGCGCCGGGATTGGGAGGCGAGGGCAGGGTGACGGTCATGTGCTCGATCGGGCTAAGCGTATCACAGGAAGGCCGGCGGAGGCCAAAGACGGCGTCGGCACTATCGGCACTACGTCTGCGAAGGGCTGCTAGGACTGGGTCGGCGCAATCTACCTCTCGGGTACGCTAGCTGCGTTGCTTCGCTCAAGCTGCCCCACCACGAAAACAATGCACTGACTTTGGTGGCGCAGGCGGTTTCGCCTGCGACTTGCTTCCTTACGCTTGACGTACAACGTATAAGAGGCGATAATCGAATCATGATTCAGACGTTCGGCGATCCGGACACCAAGCGCCTGTTCCATCGCCGCTTTGTCAAACGCCTGGCTCATCTGGCGGATACGGCCCTGCGCCGCCTGGTCGCCTTGGACGCGGCCAAGAAGCTCTCCGACCTGCGCATTCCGCCGAGCAATCGTCTGGAAGCGCTCGGCGGAGACCGCACGGGCCAGTACAGCTTAAGAATCAACGATCAATACCGAGTCTGCTTTCGCTGGAAAGAAGGGAACGCCTACGATGTCGAAATCACCAAACACTACCGCTAAGCTTCGACCCGTCCATCCGGGCGCCATCCTCAAGGAAACCTTGGACGACCTTGGCATCTCCATGAATCGCCTCGCCCATGAACTGCGCGTGCCGGCCAATCGCATCAGTGCCATCGTCGCCGGCCAACGCGCCATCACGGGGGAAACCGCGCTGCGCATCGGACGCTATTTCGATACGACCCCGGACTACTGGATGAATCTGCAAGCCCGCTACGATCTCGAAGCCGCGCGCGACGCCTGGGAATCGCGGATCGCGTCCGAGGTAAAGCCGCACCAGGCCGCTTGAGCCGCAGCCGGGTGCGATTTCTGCTTTATCCCGCCAGCAACTCCGGGTCGGTGGTCTTCAGCTCCAGCCAGCCCTGTTGGGGGATGGCCTCGATGGGCAGACCGCCTTCCCACACCGAGCACTGGAAGCGAAGGCCGCGCCCGCCTGCGACCCCGATCGCCCCCAGCGGCACCGATACCTCCAGCACGCGGGCATAGGCGCACTCCACCGTGCCTGGGCCGGCAAGGTGAACTTCGCCGGCGGTCGCGCCGTGGGCCAGGCCGATGGTCGCGCGGCTGACGGGTGCGTGATCGTCGAGCGGCTGCAGATTGACGCGGACCTCCATCGCCGCCAGCCTCTGTTCGACTCCGCTGCGGAAATCGATGCGCAGATAAAAGTTGCTGCCCTCGCTGCCGAAGTGTACTTCGGCTACCGGCGCCTTGTTTCCGTGCATCGAGCCGGAGCGGTCGTCCACCGAATAGCCGGCCGCTCCCAGCCATTCGAAATATGAAGTCACTTCCCCGTCGATCACCGGGCTGATCGGTCCGGATGGCTCGGTCACCTGCGTGGGCAAACTCATGCGCAGCAGCGGACGGGAAAGATCCTCGGGCGGCGTGCGGTCGAGAAAGCGGTACATGTTGGCCAGATGGCTGCGGTATAACTGGTCGAACTCCGGGCGATTGGCCGAATCGTGCTCGGGACCGTACCACCAGCACCAGTCGCTGCCCTCGGCGATCAGCAATTCCTCCAGCGCCATCTTCCGCTTTTCCGGCGCCACGCCGGCGGGCGCGTCGTAGGTTTCGCGCGCACGCAGAAGCTGCGCCCAGGCCCGGTTGTCTTCCTCGGCGCCGATCCAGACGTCGAAGTTGGCGTTGATCCAGGAACCGGGGAAAATATGGTCGAGCGGTTCGGGTGGAACCAGGCGCATGGCTTCGCCGATGGTGATGGCCCGCAGACCGGGATCGGCCGAGATGCGGCGGTAGAGTTCGCGCAGGAACGGACGGCCATTGTGTGGATAGTATTCCCATGCGTTTTCGCCGTCGAGCATGATGGGCACCAGCGCGTCGCGCCCCGCCGCCAGAATCCCGGCGCAGTTCTCGCGAATCCGCTTCAGAAAATCGCCGGCCGCCTGCTCGGCATCCATCTTGGAATACACGAAACCGATCAGGTCGCTCAAGTAATGGTCCCGGAAGAGGACGTTCAGCGAGCCCTTCCCCTGACGCCAGCGATACGGCCGGTACAGCCCCTCCACCGGCACCGGACGCGAAAAGGTCTGGTTGAGCACACCGCTGTCGGTGGCGGCCCATTCGAAGCCGGCTTCCGCCGCCAGGGAAAAGACTTCGTCCGATACCGAGCCTTCCGACGGCCAGAGCCCCGCCGGCGCCACGCCAAACTGTTGCTCGATGTACTCGCGAGCCATCCCCAGTTGCAGGCGGGCGTCGCCGGGATAGCGGAAGCGCGGCGGCAGCGGCACCCCCGGGTGCGATACCCGCGCGATATCGGAGTCGCACAGCAGCGGCAGGATGGGGTGATAAAACGGCGTGGTGGATATCTCGATTTGCCCGGAGGCCGCCAGCTTGCGATACATGGGCAGCACCTGGGAACAGATCTCGCGTTGTTTCTCGCCCATCCGGCGCTGGTCGGCAAGGGTAAAACCGCGGCCCCGCTCCAGCCACCGGCGAACTTCCGGGTCGCGTTCCTGAAAAGCCTCGTCGAACCACGCCAGTTGCGACCACATTTGCAAGTCCCGGAAATCCTCGATCCCGAATGCCGTCGCGGCCGACGCCTTCTGCACCTCGGCGGCGGTGTACAACTCGCCATAGCGCGGATAGCGATAGATCATCCGCTGCGGGTCGGAATAGAAGGAATGGCGCAGCAGAAAGGCGCGATCGTTGGGGGTCAGGTTCTCGGCCGGCTTGAGCACCACCTGTAGAAAGGGATCGACAGCCGTTCCCGCGGCGTATTCCGCCACCTGCACCATCAGCGAGGGCACCAGGTTGAAGGTCTGGCGCACGTTCGGGAATTCTTCCAGAATCTGCGCCATGCCGTAGTAGTCCTTGAGCGCGTGCATGCGCGTCCAAGGCAACTTGTACTCGCCCGAGATCAGGTCCTTATAGAAGGGCTGGTGCATGTGCCAAAGAAAGCACAAGTAAGTTTGCGGCATTCGGTTCTCTCAGTCGGACAGGCCTCCTGGCCTGTCGCTTCTCCAGCCAAGGCTCTCACTTTCCAAAGTAGCTGCGCACCGGCGGCGGTGGCTCGCCGCCCCGGATCGCCCGCCACAGAACGTCGTTGAGCGCGTTCTCGTCGATTTCGTCGGCGTCGCCGAACTCCATCTTGCGGGACGCGTCCGCTCCCGGAGCGCTGGCCAGGTTTGTGTCGGTGAGCGCGACGCGGGGCTTTTCGGCCACGTACGGCGACGGGTCGGGCTGCTTCTCGAGGGCGGCCGCCATGGGCCGGGCAGCCGCGTCGAAATGGGTCATCGGCTCAAGACCGAGCAGAAGCTCGATCGTGCGCAGCATGGAGGCGGTGTTGTACATGCTGCCGTCCACGGTATGCCGGCGGACGTAGGACGAGATCAGAAAGGCTGGCGAACGGTGCGAATCCACGTGGTCCGGCCCGTTCTGAGCGTCGTCTTCCAGAACGAAGATTGCCGTGCTGGTCCAGAAGCGGGAATGCGAAACGGCTTCGGCGATCTGGCCCACCGCGTAATCGTTGTCGGCGGCCAGCGCCAGCGGCGAGTGTTTGCCGGGGGTGGTGCCGTTGGTGTGGTCGTTGCCCAGCCGCATCACGATCAGCCGCGGCATCTCGCCCGTCTTTTCGTATTCGGCCAACTCGTTCAGGAACACTTTGGCGCGATCGACGTCGGCATAGTCCAGGTCGAAGCCGCGGTACATGCGGTTGGTCACTTTGGCCAGCACCGGGTCGCGCACCCCGGCGACCTGCTCTCCGGCTGGCGTGGCGTTGCGCTTGTTATCCACCATGTAGCCGAAGTTGCGGATGGAGATTCCCGCCATGGCGGCGTTGGTCCAGATGTATCCCGCCGGCGGCAGTGAGGCCGGGTCCTGCTCTTCGAAATCGTACAGCTTCCTCCGCCCTGCGTATTCGTTGGGCCAGAGTTTCTCGACGTAATCGGGCGCAATGGCCGCGGTCGACCAATTGTGCCCGCTGGCGCTCACGTCGGCATTGACATAGAAGTTGTCGAACAGCACGAAGTCGCGCGCCAGCTTGTGCAGGTTGGGCGTCACGTTTTCGCCGAACAGCACCAGCGACGGATCGCCGTTGCCTTCCTTCATGTCGCCCAACACCTGGTCGTAGGTGCGGTTTTCTTTCACGATGTAGATCACGTGCTGGATGGGCGGCAGAGGATTGACCGCGTCCGGATCCTCGCCGCGATACGCTGAATTGCGGAAGGCCTGCTTGGTCCAATCTTCAAGGCGATCGTCGCGGAAACCCTCGATCCAGGAAACCGTCCCGGTCTGCATGTATCCCACATAACCCGGCCGAACGCCCGGCTCCCCTTTGTACTGCTCCGCGGGCCGCTTGGTGGGGTTGGGGCCATCGGTCGCATTGGGATAGGACCGCAGCCCTTTGCCGTTGAGCACAGCCAGCACGCCGGAGGGCAGCATCCGCGCCGCCGTCGGGTACCAGCCGGTGGGAATGAAGCCGCGCACGAAGCTGCGTTCGCCCGAAACGTCCGCCACCGCCACCACGTTGGCGTCCGAGCAGACGATGAACAAGCGGCTGCCGTCGACCGAAAGCGCCAGCGCGGATGGCGTCATTCCCAGCGGCTGGCGCAACTGGTGAGGTGTCATCGAAACATTGATCGTCTCAATGACATTCAGCTCCTTCGACTCGCTCACGGCCACGGTGTAAACGTTATTGGTGTTGGAGGCGGCCACGAACAGCCGCGCCGCCCAGGCCGCTTCGCCCTCTTCGCCCTTGCCGGCGCCGCCGCGCCAAACCATGTCGGTGGGATGGGCGCCGATGCGCACGCGCGCCAACTGCTCGCCGCTCGCGGCGTCGTAGTGCTCCAGCGTCCCATCCGCCCAGGAAGTGACGAACAGCGATTTGCCGTCGGGAGGAAACAGGATACGATACGGCCGGCGCCCGGTCTTTATGTGCTGGATGACCATACCGGACTGCGGATTGATGACCGCCAGCGAATCGTGGTAAAGATCGGCAGCGTAGATCAGCCGTCCATCCGGCGAAAATGCCACGTCGCCGATGAAATCGCGAGCCGTCCGCTGGCTGGCCGGAACCACTTCGAAGGTGCGTCCCGCCGTAAGCGCGCCTTCCGCCGAAAGGGTGAATTCATACACCGCCCCGCGCGAGCCGCCGCTCACGTACACGCGGTTCGTGCCCGGCTGGAAGGCCATGCCGAGCCAGCTATCCGGTACCGGCGTTCGGCCCACCACGCGCCCGCTGGAAGATTCGATCGCCGTCACCGATGGCGGCCGGTATCCGCAGTTGAGTACCAGCACATACTTGCCGTCGGGCGAAAGCGCCGTGGCCAGCGGCAGCGTATCCACCGGCACCTGGCGCCCCACCGGGTTCACCCGCCAGAAACTATTGAGCAGAAAACTGCCGTCGGAAAGCGGTCCGACCTGTTCGCGCGGCACGGGTTCGGAAAATACGAAAGCCGCGAACCCGAGGATGGGAGCAAACAGAAGAATGCGCCGAATGGGCGATTTCATAAGGATGTTCCCATTGTATCCAGGGCGCGCGTAGCCGGGCCGAAAATGCATTGGGACAGACATCCCGCCCGTCCCTGGCGCAGAGCCGCGTCGTATTAGATTAACCTGCTCGAGCGCTCAGGGCGTGGATCATCGGCCCCGGCTCACCTCCCGGAGATCAAGCCCCGATGTTTTTCTTTTCTTAATTCGCCAATCACCGCGCCGCCCAGCAGCATATAAAAAAACCCGACCAGGAAAATAACCGCGAAGCATAACGGCACGATTACCCGCTCGAATCCGCGATGGAACACTCCCCTGCCGCTCCAGTACAGAAACAGCGGAGCGAAGCTAACGGACACGCCCTGAAGAGTCGCAACAATCCAGTAAAGCGGCGAATGAACGATCTTAACCCACTTGGAATCGACCTCGATGGTGACTTTATCCATGTACGGCAGTACCTCTAAAGCAAACGCTCCCGTGCTGGGCACTGAAAAGCATGGCAACCGCGCTGGAGCCGCCGCCCAAGCTTATTCCCCCACCAGCACCGTGAACTCGCCCAGCACGATGGTGCCGCCGTGGGCCGTGAGATCTCCGATACGGGCCTGCGGCAACCCCTCGGTCAGCACCGTAAACGATCCCAGCACAATGTCGTCCGGAGGACCCACGCAGATGGCCATGTCGGTGACGCGCGCGGCAGGCAGGCCGCCGATCAGGACGGTGGGCGCTCCAGGCGCCAGAATGGGGCCGCCCACGTGCGGCACCAGGACGGTCACCATGGGGCAAACGTGCATATCGGTAAGGCGCGCGGCCGGCGATCCCATTCGGTTCCTCCTGCTATCCCTGCTTCGGTTCCCACAGCTTGATGCGGCGTGCCACTTCCAGCCCCTGCGAAATGAAGCTCTGGAATTTCTCCGGGCCCTTCTCCGGTTCCGTTGCCAGCGCCGCGACCACCACCGCGCCCGACACCATCTTGGCGCTCAGGTACTCGCCCGGAGGCACCTCGGGCGCGCCCGGCGCCGCCAGGCTGCCGCCGCTCAAAAACACCGCCAGGCCCACGCACCCGGCCGGGGTACGAAACTCCGCCTTTTCTCCCGCCGCTCTCGCCGCCCGCCGGCTTTCGTCGCTGGGATTGGAAATCCAGTCCTCCGTCGCCTTTAACGCGGCGGCAATCTTGGGCGGAGGATTCGCGCCGGAAGCCCGCCGCGCCGCCACCCAGGCCCACCACACCGCTTCCCGCTTCGGCAACGCGTGCGCCAGGAATTGCACCGCGTCCCGGTACATCTTGGCCTCGGTCAGGCGCTCCACGAAGGCGCGTGGATCGAACTCCGGTTTCAGCAGAGCCAGAGCCTCGTCGCTCAGTTCCGCTACCCCGGCGATGGTTTCCGCCGCCGACTTCGTGCCCATCGTCTCAGCCATGGCTCTAGTTAATCATAACGATTCCGCCCGTGATCTGCGTCATCGCGTCGCCGCTGGCCGACAAGACCGCATCGGCGCTGATAGTGACCATGATCCCGCTGATGGTGATCCCGCTCTGATCGATGGTGATGCTGTTGCCGCCCACCGTCAGCGTAATGGATGTCATCGCCGTCATGCTGATGCTGCCAACCGATGCGGTGGTGCTCTGGTTCCCCAGATTCAGGGTCGTGGACTGGTTGCCCACTTTCAGCGTGGTGGTCTGGTTGCCCACGTCCAGCGTGGTGCTCTGATTGCCCAGCTTCAACTCGGTCGTCTGGTTGCCCTGGTCCAGGGTGATGGTCTGGTTGCCCTGCGTGATCTCGAGCGACTGGTCCTTGTCGATGGTGATGGTTTCCTTGCCGTGAACCGTCTTGGTTTCATCCGTATAAATGAGGGTGGTGCGGTTTCCGCCGGGCTTCCCAATACCAGTTCCCACCGTGCGCGTCTCGTTCTGCTCCACTTCGGTGGTCAGGTCCTTCTCGGCGTGCAGCAGGATTTCCTCGCTGCCCATCTTATCTTCGAAGCGGAACTCGTTGTAGTTGGCGGCCGCGCCGCCGGTCGAACTGCGGCTCTTGATACCGCTTTGCGTCTTGTTGTCGGGAAGCGTGTAGGGCGGCATCTGATCGTTGTTGTACACGCTGCCGATGATGATGGGGTGGTCGGGATCGCCTTCGAGGAAATCCACGATCACCTCCTGCCCGATCCGCGGAATGTGGATCGCGCCCCACTGTTTGCCAGCCCATTGCGTAGCCACGCGCAGCCAGCAGGAGCTGCTGGCGTTGTCCTGCCCCACCCGGTCCCATGGAAATTGCACCTTGACACGGCCGTATTTGTCGGGGAAAATTTCGTCGCCCGGCGGCCCCACCACAATCGCCGTCTGCACCCCGTGAACCACCGGCTGCGGCGTGGTGCGCACCGGCACATAGGGCAACGCCACCGGGATCGCCGTGAAACGGTTTTGATAAGTGAACGGTTCGGTGTTCCGGTCCACCTGTAACGGCTGACTGGCTTCGTGCTCCACGCTGGTCAGCACAAACTCTCCGTCGTCGGAAAAGTGGTTGGTCAGCGTGAATTTGTACCCGGGCGTGAGCCCCTGGTGATTGCTCTCGCCGTGAATCAGAACGCTGCCGATGGTCTCCTGTTTCATGCGAATTGCCACCGTGCGGGTGGCGTCGGCGAAAGCGTCGTTCAGGTTCGAAGTCTGGTCGCCCCCGCTGGAGCTCACCCCGTCGTACCGCAGCACGTAATCGCCTGGATAGTCGTAAAGCTCCCAGGCGGAGTTGGGACCCACCGTCAAGTCGTGCGTCACCGTGCCCACTTGCAGGCTGGACTGGATGGTCTTGCTGGATTCGTAATTCGAGTCCGGATTCTGGAAATGGAAGTCCCAGTTCGTATACTTGCCCGAACGCAAGTCCTGCACCTTGCTCCAGCCATAAATGCGCATGTCGTCGCGCGTGCCGCCCACCGCATCTTCGTAGCGGATGGAAGGCTGCAGATCCAGGTCCGGGTGCACCTGCGGGCTGTCCCCGATCACCATGGTGTGGTCGCTCGACGTGTGCTCGAAGAAATAGAAAATGCCTTCCTCTTCCATCAGGCGGGTGGCGAAAGCGAAATCGGTCTCGCGGTATTGCACACAGTATTCGCGCGGCTTGTATGTGCCCGTCAACTGCTGTTCTGTAGTCAGCCCCGTAAGCACCGTGGTGAGAATGTCGGGAACAGTCTGCTGTTGAAAGATACGGCTCTGCGCGTTGCGGGTCAGCGTCCAGAGCTTCGGCACCACCTGGATCCGCAGGTGCAGGTATTCGTCGAAGTCGAGCTGCGCGACGCTGCTGACGATGCCGTTGATGTTGCGCACGCCCGTGGTCACCACGCCATCGTCCGACCACGTCTCGTTCGTCATGGTGAGCGTCACCGGTTGCCCCATCAGTTGGCTGAACGGGAAAGCGCCGGTCCCCTGCCAGTAGGCGTCGATCTCGTAGTGAAACAATTCGGACAACGCCTCGCGGCCTCTGACTCCGCCTACGAAAATTGCATCGGTGCCGAGCGGCGTCGTGAGCTGGAGCGGGCGTTCGGTTTGGGCAAACATCGATGAATTCCCTCCGCGGCGGGGATGGACGGCGCCATCCCCGCTCGAGATCGTTTAGTTATAAACGAAAGCGCCATTCTCGCCGATTGTGACATGAATCGGCGCCGGCTTCTGCCGTTCCGCCAGGCGCGACAGAATCCGCCGCGAAATCTCCGGCAGCAGCGTATTGGTTAGAATATTGTCCACATTGCGCGCCCCGCTCTCCACTTCCGTGCAGCGCCGGGCCACTTCCTCCACCAATTGCTCGTCGTGAGTCAGCGCGATCCGGTGGGTTTCCTCCAGCCGCCGCTGGATCTTTCCAAGCTTCAGGCGAACGATCTGCTTCAACGCTTCGTCGCGCACCGGGAAGTAGGGAATGATCACCAGCCGGCCCAGAAAGGCCGGCTTGAAGGTCTTGTTCAATTCCGGCTTCAGCGCCTTCACCAGGCCCTCGGGGCCGGGCATGGTCTCCGGGTCGGCCGTCAGCTTCATGAGCGTATCCGTGCCGGCGTTGGAAGTCAGAATGATGATCGTATTCTTGAAATTGATCTCCCGCCCCTCGCCGTCCTCCATCATGCCTTTGTCGAAAACCTGGAAGAACAGCTCCAGCACGTCCGGGTGCGCTTTTTCGCATTCGTCCAGCAGCACCACCGAGTAAGGCCGCCGCCGCACCGCTTCGGTCAGCACCCCGCCTTCGCCGTAACCCACGTATCCCGGGGGCGACCCCTTCAGCGTGGAAACCGTGTGCGCCTCCTGAAACTCGGACATGTTAATGGTGATCATGTTTCGCTCGCCGCCGTAGAGCAGATCGGCCAGCGCCAGCGCGGTCTCGGTCTTTCCCACCCCGCTCGGCCCCACCAGCAGGAATACGCCGATCGGCTTCGAGGGATCCTCCATCCCCGCCTTCGAGGTGCGAATGCGTTCGCTGATACCCGCCAGCGCGTGGTCCTGCCCAATCACGCGGCGGCCCAGGAGCGACTCCAGCGTGAGCACCGATTGCACTTCGTCCTTCAACATCTTTCCGATCGGAATTCCGGTCCAGCCGGACACCACGTCGCCCACGATGTGCGCGTCCACGCAAACCCGCATCAGGGGATTCTCGCCCTGCAGGGCTTCCAATTCCCCGTTGAGCTGGTCGAGTTCCGCGCGCACCGCCTGCGGGTCCGCCGCCAAAGCCGGTGCGGCGGCTGGAGCCGGGGCAAGCGCGGCGCCCGCCGCGGCGGCCTGTGGGGCGGCGGCCACAGCGGCAGCCGCGGGCGCTACGGCGACCGCTCCCGACTTGGCGTCTTCCAGCTTGGCGCGCAGATCGCGGATGCGGCTCACCAGGTCGCGTTCCTTCTGCCACCGGGCTTCGAGTTCCACTTTGCGCGCTTCCGCCGCGGCTTTGAGTTTGGCCACCGCCCCCAGCCGCTCCTCATGGTCCGCGCCTAGCGCCGATTCTCGCTCCAGTACGTGCATCTGCACCGTGCAATCGTCGATCTCCCGAATCGCGTCTTCCAGAGCCGGCGGCGTCGCCTGCTGACTCAGCGAAAGCCGCGCGCAAGCCGTATCCAGCACGCTCACGGCTTTATCGGGAAGCTGACGGTCCGCCAGATAGCGGTGCGAGAATTTCACCGCGGCGCTCAGCCCTTCGTCCAGAATACGCACATTGTGATGTTTCTCCAGCGCCGGCACCAGCCCGCGCAGCATCACCTGGCACTTGACTTCGTCGGGTTCCTCCACCTTGACCACCTGGAAACGCCGCGCCAGGGCGGGATCCTTTTCGAAGTATTTCTTGTACTCCGACCAGGTGGTGGCCGCAATCGTGCGCAGCTCCCCGCGAGCCAGCGCCGGTTTCAGCAGGTTGGCGGCGTCGTTCTGCCCCGCCGCCCCACCGGCCCCGATCATGGTGTGCGCTTCGTCGATAAACAGAATGATGGGAGTGGGTGAGGACTTGACCTCTTCGATCAGCCCCTTCAGGCGGTTTTCGAACTCGCCCTTCACTCCGGCTCCGGCCTGCAGCAGCGCCAGGTCCAGCGTGCGCACCGTCACGTTTTGCAACGGCTTCGGCACGTCGCCCTGCGTGATCCGCAGCGCGAAACCTTCCACCACAGCCGTTTTCCCCACGCCCGCTTCGCCGGTCAGAATGGGGTTGTTCTGCCGCCGGCGGGTCAGGATATCGATAATTTGCCGGATTTCGAAATCGCGGCCCAAAACATTATCGATCTTTCCGTTCTTGGCGTTCTCGGTCAGATTTACCGTGAACTGGTCGATGTTCGCTGTCTTGCCGCCAGCCTTGGTGCCTGGCGCCCCGCCCGCGGCGGCAGCGGCCGCGGCAGCCGGCTGCGCCACAAATTCCAGCGAATCGTCCAGGATCGCCGGCAATTGTTTCCGTAGCGACTCCGGCTCGATCTTCATGAACTCCCGGCTGAAGTCCCGCATCAGCCTCGACAATTCCTCGCTGGCGGCCAGCGCCAGAATCACAAAACCGGAGCGGATCTGGGTTCCGCCAAACTCCAGCGACCCTATCGTCCATGCTTCGCTCAGCGCCTTCACCAGCGTCGGAGTATAGGACGGACCGCGCGCGTTGCCGCGCTTCATCCGTTCCAGGCTTCCGGCGATTTCCGCCGCCAGGCGCGACCGGTCCACGCCGAACGTCTTCATGATAATGGCGAAGTCGGTTTCAGTCGCCTCCAGCAGTTTGGAAAGGAAGTGTTCCACTTCCAGGTTGAAGTGGGTTTGCGATACGCACAGGCCGACCGCGTCTTCGAGCGCTTTGCGTGTGGTGGGATTCAGCCTGCCCACCAGCGGTTTCATCAAGTCCAT
>JBEKZL010000134.1:0-20006 GCA_049509915.1 Bryobacteraceae bacterium
TATAACGGATGGGAAGATGAGCAGCGCTCTTTCGATTCCACCTGCCGCAAGTTTCACCGCTTCCTCACTCAATCTCAGCGCTGAGACCCGCATCTTACCCACAGATTCCCCGGACGAACCAACAAATTAGACTCATCCACGCGCGCGTGTGAGGGGTTCAACATGAAGTACCGGGATGCTCCCGCGCTCCAACTGATGTGAGCGGCGTTTCACAGGGCAAATTGCCCCTTGCGCCCATGGTAGGAAACGGGAAGCCGGCTTCCGGCCGGGTATCAATGGACCAGAAGCTGGGCGGCACCGCGTCGTCGCGCGCGGACGCGCCCAAGGCCTGCATATCGCTGCTTCCCCGCCCAAAACGGGGCGGCCGCTATCGCACCCGCTCACTCTCGAGTGCCGAGACTGAGTGGACGATCGTATCTACCACCATTTCATCGCCAAGCGTGCTGTTGATCATCAAGTGGAAGAAATGCCGCGCAGGCCATTCGACGTCGAAATACTTCCGGATATATTCGGCGCGCTCGCGGTCCACATTCTCCGCCAGTTCCACGGCTTCGCTCTCGCTTTTCCCCCGGGCTCGCAGGCGCCCGACCTTTGACTCAAATGGCGCGTAGATGAAGACGTGCAGGGCGTCGGCGCGGTCCTGGAGATAGTAGGCCGAGCCGCGCCCCACGATGATGGCATTCCCCTGCGCCGCGGCGGTTTGCACCACCCGCTGGGCCACTTGCCGGATACAATCGGCGTCCACCATTTTCAGCCGCGGAGCGTTCAGGCTGCCCTCAAAACTGCCGCGCATGAAGGACTTGAACAAACGATAGTGCAGCGAATCGCGCCGCTCCTCGTGCTCCGCAACAGTCCGCTTGGGGCAATCCATCACGCGCGCAATCTCGTCGGTGAGCGCCTGATCCCAAAGTTTCCAGCCCAAACGGAGCGCCACTTTCTGTGCGATCTCTGCGCCGCCGCTTCCGTACTCACGTTCTATGGTTACCAGTCGTATCATGGCTCCCTCTTTAACTCTACGCCTTCCGTCGCGCCCAAGCCATGAGAACCCGGACGCCAGGATTTACCCCGCTGCCACCTCTCCGCCCGCTGCCGGATCGTTCTTGCGGACAATGAAAGCCAGAGCGAACATGACGGCGGCGCCGATGGACAGCACCATAAATGTGTCCAGGTACGACAATGTGGCGGCCTGAGCCTGCAGGCCTTGATAAACCCGGCCCACCGCTTGGACGCGCGCGTCGGGCGGAGTGGCGCCGGAGTGAGCGAGCTGCTGTGCAAGACCGGCCACCTGGTCGCGAAATGCCGGGTCGTAGCGCGTGGCGTGATAGGAGAGCACGGATTGGTGGAACTGCGCGCGCCTGGCGAGCAAGGTGGTCACCATCGAAGTTCCCACGCTGCTGCCGATATTGCGCATGAAATTGATAATCCCAGCCACGTTGTTGCTCTTTTCGGATGGAATCCCGATGTATCCGGCCAGCGTGATCGGAACGAACAGATATCCCATGCCGAAGGCTTGCGCCACTCGCAACCACGCCGCAGAGCGGAAGCTGATGAGCAGATCCAGCCGCTTAGTGGAAAGATACATCCCTACGGCCAATGCCAGCCAGCCGAACGCAATGATATATTTGGCTGGGTACCTGCTTGTAAGCTGACCGACGATGGGCATTTCAAAAAAGAGCACGACTCCGCTGGCAGACAGCACGAGCCCCGCGGTCTGGGCCGTGTAGCCCATCAGGGTCTGCAGGAACTGCGGCATCATCACCAGGCTGCTGAACAGCAGAACGCCCAGGACAAACATCATCAGGTTGGCCACCGCAAAGTTAAAACTCCGGAACAGCCGCACATCGACAATAGGCGCTTTCTGATGCCACTCCCACACAACCAGCGACACCAGGCAAACGCCCGCCACCACGGCCAGAGTGAGGATAAAATGGGAGCCGAACCAATCGTCTTCCTGCCCCTTGTCGAGCACTACCTGCAGGGCTCCCACGCCGAGGGTGAGCAGCGCGATTCCCACGTAATCCAAGCGCACGCCCGCGCCTCTCGCCAGCCGCAGATAAGGCGGGTCTTCTACCATGCGATACACCAGAAACATGGCGAGAATTCCGACCGGCAGATTAATGTAAAAGATCCAGCGCCAGGAGTAGTTGTCCGTAATCCATCCTCCCAGCGTCGGTCCGATGGTTGGCGCCAGAATCGTCGTGATTCCATAAAGAGCGAATGCCATGCCGCGCTTCTGCGGTGGGAAGCTATCGGCTAAGATGGCTTGCGCCATGGGTTGGAGGCCGCCTCCGCCGGCCCCCTGCATCACACGGACAAGAATCAGGACGCCGAGCGTTGGAGCGATGCCGCAAAGCAGCGAACTGAGCGTAAACAGGGTGATGCACAGCATGAAGAAGCGCTTGCGCCCGAACAGGCCGGCCAGCCATCCGCTGATGGGAAGAACGATCGCGTTCGATACCAGATAGGACGTCAGCACCCAAGTGCTCTCGTCGTTGCTAGAGCCGAGGTTGCCGGCAATGTGCGGGAGGGCCACGTTGGCGATGCTGGTATCGAGCACCTCCATGAATGCAGCCATCGCCACTACGATGGCGATCACCCAGGGGTTGAACTGCGGCGTCCAAGGCGCGGGACGCGGGGAAACGTTTGTTGCGGGACTGCCGGCCATATACCCAGACTTACTGGTTTGTGTACACCTTAGGATCGACCGACATTCCTGGCCGCAGCAGGTGGCCCTGGTTCTCGCCCGGCTCAAGATCGATACGGACCGGAATCCGCTGCACAACCTTGACGTAATTGCCCGTCGCGTTCTCCGGCGGCAGCAGGCTGAATCGCGACCCGCTGGCGCCTCCGATGCCTGTCACATGGCCGTGATATTCATGATCGTACGCATCCACGCTGAACACCACCTTCTGGCCGGGCTTCATATGCTGTAATTGTGTCTCTTTGAAGTTCGCCGTGACCCAGATGTCGTCCAGCGGCACCAGCGCCATCAGGCTTTCACCGGGCGACACGTTCTCGCCTGTCTCAGCAGTCTTCTTGCCGATGATTCCCGCGGCGGGAGCGCTGACGACCGTATAGCTAAGATTAAGCCTGGCTTGATCGAGCAGGGCTCGCTGCTGCGCCACTTTCGCCGAGGCCGATTTCTCCCTTGCCCGGCTTTGGGAAACCTGTTGCGGCCGCGTCATGGCGGATTGAATCGCGGCGTCGGCTTGCGCGATCTTGGCTTCTGCCTGGCGAACCGCGGCTTCGGCGGCCGTGATATTTTGCCGCGCTTCGTTCACCGATGCCGTGCGCGCGTCGATGGTAGCCTTGTCCGCCGCCGCGATCTGCACAGCCGTGTCGTATTGCTGCCGCGGGATCTCGTTCTTGTCGATGAGCTGGCGGTAACGCCCGACGTCGTCGGCGTCTTTCTTGTAAATCGCCTGCGCCTCCGCCACCTGAGCTTCCGCCGTGTCCAGGCGAGCCTGAGCCGCAGCGCGTTGCCGTTGCGCGGCGGTCAGCCCGGCGTCGGCATCGGCGCGCGACGAACGGGCCGTGTCCAGAGTGCTGGCAGTGTTCGTTGCGATGATCGGCACGTCGGTTCGCGAGCTGTCGAGAGCGGCTTCGGCATCCGCCAGATCCGCTTCAGCCTTGGCCACCGCAACCTGGTAATCCCGCGGATCGATCTTGACCAGAGGGTCTCCCGCTTTGACGAACTGCGCATCCTCCACCAACACCTCGGTCAACTGGCCGCTGATTCGCGCGCTGATGGCGTCGACGTGTCCATCGATCTGCGCGTCATCGGTGGATTCGTACTCGCCGAAGTACTTCACTAACCAGTATCCAGCCGCCGCCAATACGATCACGACGATCAACGCCACGGCAAAGCGGCCTCGGCGGCGTCTCGGAGACCTCCTGAGCCGGGCGGCGAGCGACTCGGTTTTTCCTTCGGATACAATTGGGTCCGCCATTCACTTCACCTCGATGAATTTTTTCACGCCCTGCTCGGTCAATCCCATGGCCTTGGCCAGCGACACTTTTGCGAGGTTGTGAGCGTACAGCGCCGAGATTAGATTGTCATTGGCAACGGCAACCGACCCCTGCGCCTGCACCACCTCGATGTTGTCCGTCACACCGGATGCGAACCGGTCGCGAGCCTGCTCCAGGGTCTGGCTGGCCAGCCCCAGATTGTCGCGCGCCACGGCCACCTGATCCGCGGCGGATTCGAGATCGAGGAACGCGTTACGCACATCCACTTCGATCTGCGCGCCCTGGCTTGCCAGTTCGTCGGAGCGGTCTTTGAGTGCCGCCCTGGCTTTCTCGACGTCCGCGCGAATTCGGCCTCCGTCAAAAATATTGAATTTCAAAGCGCCGGTGACCACGAAAACGCCGTGCGAGTTCGTCAGCGACAGACCTGCGTCGCCATAGTAGCCGCTCACGTCGACCGTGGGATACCATTCGGCCTGGGCTGCTGCCAGCGCCTGTTGCGCGGCGTCCACCGTGCGTTTCGCGCTCAGGTAATCGGGCCGTTGGGCCAATGCGGTTCGCAGCGCCTCATCCTGAGCGACCCCGCTAATCTTCGAGAAAGGCGCCGTGTCGGCTATCTGAAACACCTGGGCCGGCGCCAGTCCAATGATTCGGCCCAATGCCAATTTATCCTTTTCGAACCGATTCTGCTGCGCGAGCAGCGCCTGCTGCTCGGTCTTGAGCTGTACTTGCGCCCGTAGCACATCGATGCCCGCCGCCAACCCCGCCGTCTGTTGATCCGCAGCTCGTTGATACAGAGCCTGGTTCGTTTCCACCTGTGCTTTGATCGAATCGACTCGCGAGGCGTCTGCGATGACGCCCAGGTAGGCGTTGGCGACGGCTTCGACCACCAGATCCCGCGACGCCTGAATGGAGAGTCTACTGGCTTCCTCGTCCGCCCGCGCCGCTTTGAGGTTCCGGCGCGCGCTCCAGTCGAGGACTTTGGCGGAAACATTCGCCTGCGCGGTCGTGTACGAAAACGGACCTGCGATTGGCCGGATGGACAAATAAGGGTTAGGCGGGACATTGAGTCCCACCGTCTTAAGGTTGAGCTGTTCGTCATTCTCGGCCAATGTCCCCGTCACCTGAGGAAGCATGGCGGACAACGCTTGCATTCGTGCGGCCCTGGCTGTTTCGTTCGCCGTGTCGCTTTCGAGCAGCCCAAGGTTGAATTTCAGACCCCGCTCGATGGCGTCGAGCAGAGTCAAGGCCAACGGTGCCGGCGATACGACGCCAGGTGTACTTCCCTGGTAGGAACCAGATTGCTGACCGGCCAGCCCAGCCGCAACCACCAGGAACGCACCGATGGAGGTCCGTATGCACATGCCTGACAATCTATCGCAGAAGTCTCTCATCTGGCCGCCTGCCCATGATATATTCATCCCTGGATCGTCCTAATGCTGTTCGAATTGGTACGAACGATGCAGTTGTCGCGAGGGACAGCTAGAGGGCTTGGCTTCCCAGGATTGACCCTAGGCCATGCTGAAGCAGTTGTTTATGCATAAACCCTAACCTCCCCAAAACGGTTAGGCACCCAGCGGTATTGAGGTTCGCGTCCAGGCGAAGGGTGAATATCGCGTCTTCTATGCGCCAGGTTCGAAGACGCCGTCTATGTGTTGCATGTTTTTGCCAAGAAGGCCCGGAAGGCGTCGTCGCTTGATATCGGGTTAGGGAAGAGGCGCTACTCTGAATTATTGAAAAGGCGGAAATAATGCGAGGGATAAGGGGAAACGAAAATGTTTTCGTGGACTGCGGATTCCCGCCCGCCGAAGTGGAAACCCTCCGTATCCGCGCTAAGTTGATGATGGCCCTGACTGGCTATCTCCAGGAGCGGAAGATCACCCAAGCTCGCGCGGCTAAAGTCATGGGTGTATCCCAGCCGCGGATCTCGCACTTAGTGCGCGGCAAGATCGGACTATTCGCAATCGACACACCGGTGAACATGGTGGCCGCCGCCGGTCTGGTTTGCAGCCGTCAGTCTCGCCCTACCCCCATCCCCCACCCAGCGCCCGATACAGATCCACGAACGCCAGCAATTCCTGCAGCCTCAACTGGGCCAGGGCCAGTTGTCCCTGGAACAGGTCGCGCTCGGCGCTGAGCACCTGCAGATAACTGTCGGCGCCGCGCTGGTAGCGCAGGGTCGAAAGGCGCGTGGTCTCGGTAAGCGCCTGCACCAGGTGGTCCTCCTGGCCGCGCTGCTGGCGCGTGCGGTCGTAGCGGATCAGCGCATCCGACACTTCGCGGAATCCATTGTAGATTGCCTTTTGATAGGCGATGAGCATCTCGCGTTTCTGCGCTTCGGAAAGGCGCACGGCCACGCGAACCGCCCCGGCGGTGAAGATGGGCAGGAGCACGTCGGGAGTCGCGGTCCAATATCTGGCAGGGCCGGTGAACAACTGGGTGAGCGCACGGCTCTGCCCGCCCAGAAGGCCGGTGAGCGTGATCTGCGGAAAGTAGTACGCCTTTGCCACGCCGATCTGGGCATTGGCGGAAATCAGATTCTGCTCGGCGGCGCGAATGTCCGGCCGGCGGTCGATCAGCGAAGACGGCATCCCGGCCGGAAGTTCGGGGGGCAGGACGAAACTCTCGATCGGCTTGCCCCGCGCGATATCGCCGGGCAGGTTTCCCACCAGCAGGTTCAAGGCGTTTTCCGCCTGTCCGATGTCGCTCTCCACGCTCGCCATCCGTACCCCGGCGAGATAGAGAAACTGTTCCGCCTGGTGGACATCGAGGCCGGTGGCGGCGCCGTGGTCGTGGCGCAGAGTAATCAATTTCAGGTTGCGGTCGGCGATGTCGCGCGTGTTGCGGGCGATCTCCAGTTCCCAATCGCGCTCGCGCAGGGTGAAGTAGTTGCCGGCCACGTCGCCGATAAGCGACACGGTGACGCCGCGCCGGGCTTCTTCGGTACCCAGGTATTGGGCGCGCGCGGATTCTTTCAACCGGCGGATGCGGCCCCAGAGATCCAGTTCCCAGGAGAGCGCCAGGCCGGTCTGTGTATAGCTGACGTTGGTCTGCGGCGAGCCCGCGCCTTCCACGGTCGTGCCGATGGAGGAGTATCTCACGGCGCCCCCCTGTTCGTCGGCATAGACGAATGGAAACTGGCTGGCGCCGGCGATGCGATAGCGGGCGCGGGCTTCCTCCACCCGTTCGGTAGCCATGGCGAGGTCGAAGTTGTGCGCCAGCGCGGCGGCGATGAGTTGTTTCAAAGCCTCGTCGGGGAAAAGATCCGGCCAATTGGTATCGGCCAGCGATGTCTGGCTTGGCGCCGCCGCGCCGCGGTATTTGGGGGGCGCCGTCACCGAAGGCCGTTTGTAATTGGGACCGACGGTGCAGGCGGAGAAAAGCAGGGCCAGCATGCAGAGGAGAACCCGCGCGGACCGGGGGGTCCGCCCTACCAATTGCGCGGTTCTCATTGGGCCTCCACCACGGGTTCGGTACCCGGTTTGGGATTGCGCACGGCGATTCCCTGAATCACGGCGAACAGCACCGGCACGATAAAGATGGCCAGCAAGGTGGCCGCGTTCATGCCGCCGAAAACCGCCGTGCCCAGCGAGCGCCGCGACGCCGCGCCGGCTCCGTGCGCCATCAGCAGCGGCGTCACTCCCAGGATGAAGGCGAACGATGTCATCAGAATAGGCCGCAGGCGGAGACGCGCGGCTTCGAGCGCGGCCTCCCGGACGGAGTGCCCGGCCTCGTAGCGGGTGCGCGCGAATTCCACGATCAGAATGGCGTTCTTGGCCGCCAGGCCGATCAGCGTCACGATGCCGATCTGGGTGTAGATGTCATAAGAGTAGCCGCGAATCCAGACCGCGAACAGCGCTCCGAACAACCCGAGCGGCAGCGCCAGCAGGACCGCGAACGGTATCGACCAGCTCTCGTACAGCGCCGCCAGAAACAGAAAAACCAGCACCGCCGCGAAACCGAAAATGAAGCTTTCGTGACCCTGCGCCTCTTTTTCCTGGTAGGTGGTACCGGTCCATTCGTAGCTGAAACCGGCGGGGAGGCTGGACGTGGCCACTTCCTCCATGGCCTGGACCGCCTGGCCGCTGCTGTAGCCGGCGGCGGGGCTGCCGATCAACTGCACCGCGCGATTCCGGTTGTAGCGGTAGATCACGTCCGGCCCGGAGGTAGGCGTGACGGTGGAAAGCGTGCCCAGCGGGACCATATCGCCGCCGCCGGTGCGCACGTAAAACCGGTTGATATCGCGGGGTTCGGTACGGAATTCCGGCTCCGCCTGAACCATCACCTGCCAGGTGCGGCCAAACACGTTGAAGTCGTTCACGTAGAGCCCGCCGAGGAACGTCTGCAAGGCGTCATAGGCGTCGGTGGCGGGAATGCCCAGTGTCTGCACCTTATCCAGATCGAGATCCACTTTGTAGGACGGCACATTGGAGCGGAAGGTGTTCACCACGTTGCCAATCTCGGGCCGCGCGCGGGCGGCCTGGGCCGTCAGGTCGGCGGCTCGGGCCAACTCCTCCACGCCCACGCCGGTACGATCCTCGAGCATGAACTGGAATCCTCCGGTGGTGCTGAGTCCCTGGATGGGGGGCTGGCCGAAAGCGTTGGTGACAGCGTCCGGCACGCGCGCCAGTTCCCGCTGCAGGTTGGCGATAATGCCGCGAAATTCCAGTTCCGGGGTGGTGCGCTCGTCCCACGGTTTCAGGCGCGTGATCAAGGTTGCGACGTTCGAGCTGGAGGTGCGGGTGGAAACGTCAAGGCCGCCGATAGCGAACGTGCCCGCAACGCCCGGAATCCCGCGGACGATCTGGTCCGCTTCGCGGGTAGCGGCGTCGGTGCGCTCGACGGATGCGGCGTCCGGCAGGCGGACGGTAACGTAGAGGGTGCCCTGATCCTCGTCGGGAAGGAAGCTGGTGGGAAGCTGGCGGAACAGCCAGCCGCCCGCGAACCAAAAGCAGAACAGCCCCAGCATCGCCAGCGCCGATTTGCGGATGAGCGTACCCACGCCTTCCAGATAACGGCCGCGGGTCCACTCGAATGCGCGGTCGAACGCGGCGAAGAAGCGCCCTAGCGGACCGTGCGCCTCCATTTTCGGCCGCAGCAAAATGGCGCTTAGGGCCGGGCTCAACGAAAGCGCGTTGAAAGCCGATATCAGCACGGACACCGCGATGGTGAGGGCGAACTGCTTATAGATCTGTCCGCTGATGCCGCCCAGGAAGGCCACCGGGATGAACGCCGCCGACAGAATGCAGGCGATGGCCACCACCGGTGCCGACACTTCCTCCATCGCCCGGATGGCGGCCACGCGAGGCGGCGCGCCTTCGTCGATGTGGCGCTGCGCCGCCTCCACCACCACGATGGCGTCGTCCACCACGATACCGATGGCCAGCACCAGGCCGAACAGGCTGGTCATGTTGATCGAAAATCCCAGCAGTGGGAACAACGCGAAGGTGCCGACGATCGCCACTGGCACCGTCAGCAGGGGAATCAAGGTGGCGCGCCAGTTCTGCAGAAACAGGAACACCACGATGATCACCAGCCCGGTGGCTTCGAACAGCGTCACGATCACTTCGTGAATGGAAGATCGGACAAACACGCTGGAGTCGTACGGGATGATGTAGTCCAGGCCCGGGGGGAAGGTCTTCTTGGCGTTTTCGCAGAATTGGCGCACGCGATCGGCGGTGGCGACCGCATTGGCGCCGGGCGAAAGGTAGATAATCAGATTGCCCGAAGGGGCGCCATTGACGCGGCTGAAACCGCTGTAGCTGGCCGCTCCGAGCTCCACCCGGCCGATGTCGCGAATGCGCAGCAGACCGGTGTCCGGCCGCGAGCGCAACACGATATCGCCGAATTCCGACGCCGTCACCAGGCGTCCCTGGGCGCTCACCGAATACTGGAACGCGGTGCCGCTGGGCGTTGGCGGCTGGCCGAAAGATCCGGCCGGATTCTGGCGGTTCTGCGCCCCTATGGCGTCGTTGATGTCGGCGGCCGTGACGCCCAACTGCGCCATCCGGTCCGGATTCACCCAGATGCGCATCGAATACACCTGGGCCGCGCCCAGCCTCGCCTCGCCCACCCCTTCCACGCTGGCCAACTGGTTCAACAGGTTGATTTGCGCGTAGTTGGTGAGAAACAGCGAATCGTAACGCCCGTCCGGAGAAACCAGGCTGACAGCGGTTAGGAACGCGGTCGAGACTTTCTTCACCACCACCCCCTGACGCTGCACGTCGGGGGGTAGCCGCGGCATGGCGATATTCAC
Organism: Bryobacteraceae bacterium; assembly: GCA_049509915.1. Lineage (GTDB taxonomy): Bacteria > Acidobacteriota > Terriglobia > Bryobacterales > Bryobacteraceae > JBEKYD01. The sequence continues at coordinate 10,223 of JBEKZL010000134.1, forward strand.
CCGGTTCTGCGTTTGCACCGTGGCGATGTCCGGATTGGTGCCGAGTTTGAAAGTCACGCTGATCGACAGGCTGCCGTCGTTGCCGCTGCTGGACATGAAGTAGATCATGCCGTCCAGGGCGATCAATTGCTCTTCGATGGGCTGCGCCACCGTCTTCTCGATATCCTGCGCATTGCCGCCCAGGTAGCTGGTGCTGATCTGCACCACCGGCGGCACCACTTCCGGGTAACTGGCCACGGGAAGATTGGGGATGGCGACGGCGCCCAGGATGACGATCACGATGGCGATCACCATCGCGAAAACCGGATGGTCGATGAAGAACCGCGCCATGGTTCAGTTCCCCGCCATCCGCGGCGCCGCCGGCCCGGTCTCCGTGGCGCGATACGGCTCCGGCTCCACCTTGTTCCCCACCCTCACCTTCTGCTGCCCCTCGACCACGACGCGGTCTCCGGGCTGCAAGCCCCGTTCCACGATCCAGGAGTTGCCCACCCGGTCGCCGGTGGTCACCGGCTTCACTTCCACCCTGTTATCCCGTCCGACGGTGAAGACCGTCGTCACGCTCTGCAACTGCTGCACGGCTTTCTGGGGAATCAAAATGGCGTTTTTTCGCTCCGCGACCTGCACCCGCACACGGCCGAACTGTCCCGGGAGCATGGTGTGGCGGGGGTTGGGGAAACGGGCCTGCAACTCCAGGGTCGCGGTCTTCGGGTCCATCTGGTTCAGCGAATTCTCGATGTGCCCGACCGAACCGTATTGGCTCGCGTCGGCCAGAATCAAGGTGAGCGGCAGGGCCGCGCTGGGCAGTCCGCCCTGATGCGTCCACGCCAGGTATTCCGATTCGGTAACCTTGAACCTTACCCAGATGGGGTCGAGCGGCACGATGGTGGTGAGCGGCTGAGCGGAGGCGGGGGTCACCAGGCCGCCGACCGGAATCAGGGTATCGCCGATGCGTCCGGAAATGGGCGCGAGAATAGTGCCGTAGCGCAGGTTCAACTCCGCCGCGTTCAAGGCCGCCTGCTGCGCTTCCACTTTCGCCTGCATGGAGGCGATCTGGGTGCGGGTGGAAAGGCCGGCCTGCTCCACGGTGGCTTTCAAGGCGTTCACGTTCGCCTGGTTGGCTTTCAGCGCGGCTTCGGCGGCGTCCAGGTCCTGTTTGGAAGCGGCATCGGCCTGGACCAACGGGGTGAGGCGGTCCACGTCCTGTTGGGCCTTGACCAGGTTGGCCTGCGCCGAGGCCAGGTTGGCTTGCGCTTCGAGCAGGGCTACCTGCTTGCGGGCGAACTCCAGATCGGCCTCGTTCTGGTGCAGGTTCCCTTTGGCTTGCTCGACCGCGGCCTCGTAGGGGCGAAGATCGAGCACGTACAGCGTTTGACCGGCCGCCACCTCCGCACCGGGGCGAAAATTCCACTTCTCGATGTACCCTTCCACGTGGCCGCGCACCTCGACCATGTCGCGGGCATAGGTTTGCGCCGCGAATTCCGAAAAAATCGGAACGTCGGCGGCCTCGGCCTCCATCACCTCAACGGCTGGAGGAGGGGCTTGCGCCGGGCCGGGTTTTTGGCCCGATGCCGCGCATCCGGCTAGCAGAATCGCCCCAAGCAGGCCGAAAGAACCGGCCGCCTGCAAAAGAATCTTCGGGTGTTTGTTTCTGAATGACATTACTTTTTCTTAAAAAGAGCCACTAAACCAGGATGCCCATCCAACCTTCCCTGCCAGGGTGCGCGGCTGTTCCGGTGCGGCTGCGAATCCGCCCGCTCGTCCAATTCTGCACCGGGTTGCGGATCTTCAGGGGCGAGAATGGCGCGCTCCTCCATCACGGCGCCATCGAGAAGTTTCCAGCCTGGGAGCCTGGCCACCAGGCGGTCGCCGCCGCCTGCGTACCCCCTTGCCACGGTCGGGGCAAGGCCCGTGATATTACAACCTGATTATCTTAAGCTTGCGCGGGCGAAGTCAAACCGCCGAAAAGCCAGCGCCGCCGGGAACTCGCGGGCTGCCCGATCCCCTGCCCTATTTCTTTCCGCCCGCCAGCAGCCGGTCGATTTCCGCAAACAGGCCTTTGCCTTCAAAAATGTCGCGGGTTGTCAGGCCGTAAAGGTAGTCGCCGTGAATCATGCCGTTGGCGTCGATCAGGTAAACGTGGGGAAACTGCAGGCTCCCGCTGCGCACGTAGGAATACGCCATCTGGCCCTGATCGAAGAGAATCGGATACTGAGCGCCATGTCCGGCGGCGAACTTGCCGACGGTAACGTTGTTGTCCTCCGGGGCGTGAACTACCGCCAGAATCTGCACCTTATCGCCGTATTTCTTTTCGACCTGTTCTAATGTGTCGGCGAAAGAGGCGCAATGCGGACAAGTGGTCTGCATGAATTCGAGGAGCACGATTTTGCCGCGGTAATCGTACAGGTCGTAGACGTGCATCTTGGAGTCGAACAGGGCGAACCCGGGGGCGCGCCGCGGACTCTGGGCGAGGCCGGCGGCCGCGCAAAGAAGAAGAAGGATAGACAGTTTTCGCATTTCGGGTTTATGAAACCAATTTTCGCAAAGATTCTTCGTACCGGGCGCGGGCCACCCCTTTTTCGGTAATGATGGCGGTGACGTAGCGCGCCGGGGTCACGTCGAAAGCCGGGTTGGCCACCCGGATTCCCTCCGGCGCCACGCGCTTACCGTACAGGTGGGTGACCTCGGCCGCGGGGCGTTCTTCGATGGGTATCAGGTCGCCCGACGCCAGCTTCAGGTCCAGCGTCGAAACCGGGGCGGCCACGTAAAACGGCAGGTTGTTTTCCTTGGCCAGCACGGCCACCGAGTAGGTGCCGATCTTGTTGGCCACGTCGCCATTGGCGGCGATGCGGTCGGCACCCACCACCACGCATCCGATCCGTCCGGACTTCATGAAGTGCCCGGCCATATTATCGGTAATCAGGGTGGTGGGAATTCCGTCCTGTTCCAGTTCCCAGGCGGTCAGGCGTGCGCCTTGCAGAAACGGCCGCGTTTCGTCGGCGAAGACGTCGATGCGCTTGCCGGCCTCCACCGCGGCCCGGATCACGCCCAGCGCGGTGCCGTATCCGGCCGTGGCCAGGGCGCCGGCGTTGCAGTGCGTCAGAACGGTCTTACCGTCCACCACCAGCGGGGCGCCATTGCGGCCGATGGCGCGGCAGATGGCAATATCTTCCTCGCGAATACGCTGGGCTTCTTCGATCAGGGCCCGTCGGATTTCGGCGATGGGCCGCCCGCGCAGCGAGCCGTACAGCGCCTTCATGCGGTCGATGGCCCAGAACAGATTTACGGCGGTGGGCCGGGTGCGCTCTAGCGTCTGGCAAATGGTTTCCACCTGGCCATCCAGGTCGTCTTCGGCCGCCTGCGCCACGCCCAGCGCCACTCCCATGGCGGCGGCCACTCCGATGGCCGGGGCGCCGCGCACGATCATATCCTTGATGGCCGCCGCCACTTCCTGGTACGTCCGGCAGGTCGCCATCCGCACTTCCAGCGGCAGGCGCGTCTGGTCGATCATCACCACCGCGCCCTCGATCCATTGAATCGTCTCTACCATTCGTTGTCTCTACCGGGCTTTGTCTCTACCATGCTTTGGGCAAGTCCTCCCCACGCAGCATCACAAGTATGACAAACGCATTGTACGACGCGTGCATCAGGGTCGATGCTTTGGTCGAGCCGGTCCGGTGGCGCATCCACCCAAAGGCCACCCCCGCCAGGCTGACCAGGCTCGCATAGCCGATCGAGTTGCCATATTCATGAAAGTGCAGAAACCCGAACGGAATGGCGGTCGCCACGATACCGGGAAACACTCCCAGGCTGCGCACCAGCAGGGGCTGCAGCAACCCGCGGAAGCTCAGTTCCTCGCACAGTGGGCCGGCGGTGGTGCCGAAGATCCCCATCAGCAGCACCGCCGTCCGGTTCTCCATCAGATCCGTCATCGGTGTGCTGCCGTTCGGCAAACGGATGTGAGACCCGATCCACGCCACGCCCAGGGCGGCCGTGAAGCCGCACAGCACGATCGCAAGCGGCGGCCACTCCATCCGGCGCCAACCGAGCGACTTCCAGAACGGCCGTTCGTACTCTAGCCGTAACAGCAGAGCCAACAAGCCGAATAGAATCAGGTATCCGAGAAACTGCGCGGGCACGGCTTCGGCCGCTTCAAAGCGAGCGTGCCAGTGAAACAGCGTCATCGTAAGTTTGACGAAGACATCCCCCAGCAGCAGGCTGGGTATCGTCAGCCCGGCGAACACCAGCACATCCATGTAGCCCCAGAAGACATCGCGCCCGGTTGCCGGCGGCGGGTCCGAAAGCGACGCCTCTGGAGGAGGCGGCTCTTGGTCGAGCGGCATCACGGGACCCGCTCCATGATTGGCGGGTTTCGTGGCGCAGGCGCTCCGCCTGCAGCGCCGAGATTCCGAACTCCTGAAGTCGCCCCGTCATTTCGCGCCCTGAAGGAAAACAGGGTGGCCCAGTTTTTGTGGGGCAGGTTGGCAACCTGCGGACCGATTGTCAATCGGTCCAGCCGGACGCCAGTCCGGCCGTTTGCTGGCAAATTCGAAACGTGGCTCAACCCAAATTCCACAACTTCAGGAGTTCGGAATCTCGGCGCTGCAGCCAAAAGTGGCCGCGCCACGCCGGAATTGGCATGGTTATCTTCTGACAGGCCCCTACCGGTGGGGCAGGCGGTTCCGCCTGCCCAGTCGATCAGCCTCATTCGCCACGCTCGATCAGAGCCGCCGCCAGCAGCGGAATCATCAGCTCATGATGTCCGGTAATGGCATATCCCTGCCCGCCCGAAGCCGCGTGCGGGCGCTCCACTACGTTTACTCGCGGGCGGTAGTGCTGCAGAAAATCGAAATTGACGGTGGTAAACCCGGCCAGCGGACGGCCCAGATTGCGGACCGCCGAAACCGCCTTCAAAAACACTTCCGGCAGCACGACCGCCGACCCCACGTTCAGGTAAACGCCGCCGCCATCGAGCTCCGCCAGCATCGAGCACAGCAGGCGAAAATCCAGGTGCGTGGCGGCGCCAATAGCCGCCCCGTCGGCCGCCGGATGGGTGTGCGGCGTATCCGTGCCGATGGCCACGTGTACCGTCACCGGAGTGGAATTCCGGTACGCTCCCAGCAGCAGGCTGGAAGCGGCGTATGCCGGCGCGGCGCACAGTTCCAGCCATCGCCCCAGCGCTTCGCCCATCCCCAGTCCCTCGCTGACGCCGCCCTTGATGGCGCGGTTCATTTCGCGGCCCGTCTCCTCGGCCGAGCCGAATCGTCCGTCCGGCAGCGCCGCCTCCACGTCCTCGCTGGTATGTCCCGCCAGGGCGATCTCGAAATCGTGGATCGCGGCCGACCCGTTCAGCGCAAAGCCGGTCGCATACCCGCGGCGCATCAGGTCCAGCAGCACCGGCGCCAGGCCGCACTTGATGACGTGGCCGCCCATGCCCCAAACAATGGCCCGCCCCGCCGCGCGCGCCTCGTACACGCGGTCCGTCACGGCGCGAAACGAGTTCGCGGCCAGAATCCGGGGCAGCGAATCCAGCCAGGCTCCCAGTCCCGAGCCCCGCGTGTACGGCGTGGCGAAGTCCGACGCTTTCACTTTACCGTCGCGCTCGGCCAGACCGACGGTCTTCAGCTTGGCGAAATCGATCGGCCCCTGCCGGTACCGGCTCATGCCACCCTCCCGTTGCCGAGCGCCTTCCGCAGCGCCTCGGCGGTATAGCTTTTCTTCGAACGGCTCACCTGTTCGGGCGTCCCGCTGGCCACAATGCGGCCTCCATACTCGCCGCCGTCCGGCCCCAGGTCGACAATCCAGTCCGCGGTCTTGATCACGTCCAGATTATGTTCGATTACCACCACCGTATTGCCCAGCTCGACCAGCCGCTGCAGCACGTCGAGCAGCTTGCGGACGTCGTCGAAATGCAGCCCGGTGGTGGGCTCGTCCAGCAGATAGAAGGTGCGCCCCGTCTGGCGTTTGCTCAATTCCCGTCCCAGCTTGATGCGCTGCGCTTCTCCGCCGGAAAGCGTAGTAGCGGACTGGCCCAGGTGTACGTACCCCAGGCCCACGTCCGCAAGGGTCTGCAGCTTGCCGCGGATCTGCGGCAGGTTCTCCATCAGCGGCAAGGCTTCTTCCACGGTAGCGTCCAGCAGGTCGGCTATCGAATAGCCCTTGAACTTCACCTCCAGCGTTTCCCGGTTGTAGCGCCGGCCGCGGCACACATCGCAGGTCACGTACACGTCGGGCAGAAAGTTCATCTCGATGCGCTTCAACCCGTCGCCCTGGCAAGCCTCGCAGCGGCCGCCCTTCACGTTGAAGCTGAAGCGGCCCGGCTTGTAGCCGCGCTCCCGCGATTCCGGCAGCATGGCATAGAGGTCGCGGATGGGGGTGAACAGACCGGTATAGGTGGCTGGGTTCGAGCGCGGTGTGCGGCCGATCGGCGCCTGGTCGATACGGATCACTTTGTCGATCAGCTCGATCCCCTCGATGACGTCGTGCTCGCCTGGCTCGTCGTGCGACCCGTAGATTTCGCGCGCCAGTCTGCGGTACAAAATCTCGTTAACCAGAGTCGATTTGCCGCTGCCCGATACCCCGGTCACCACCGTCAGCAGGCCCAGCGGAATCTCCACGTCGATGTTCTTCAGGTTGTGCTCGCGGGCGCCGTGAATGGCCAGCCTACGGTCGCTCGGCGTGCGGCGGACCTCCGGCACCGCGATCCGGGCCGCTCCGGACAGGTAGTGTCCGGTGAGCGAATCGGGGTGGGCCGCGATCGCCGCCGGCGTGCCCGCCGCCACCACCTTTCCGCCCAGCCGTCCGGCGCCCGGCCCCAGGTCGATCACATAATCGGCGCATTCGATGGTTTCGGCGTCGTGTTCTACTACCAGCACCGTGTTACCCATGTCGCGCAGGTGCGCCAGGGTCTCGAGAAGCCGCCCGTTGTCCCGCGGGTGCAGCCCGATCGACGGCTCGTCCAGCACGTACAGCACGCCGCGCAGCTTCGACCCGATCTGGCTGGCCAGCCGGATGCGCTGCGACTCGCCTCCGGACAGCGTCGCCGCCGAACGGTCCAGGCTGAGGTAGTCCAGCCCCACGGCCGAGAGAAATTCCAGCCGCCGCCGGATCTCTTCCACCAGGCGGCCGGCGATTTCGAGCTCCCGGCCAGTGAATTCCCAATTCCTCACCGTCGTCAACGCGCGCGCCAGCGGCAGGCTCGTGAACTCCGCGATGGAGAAGTTCTTCACCCTCACTGCCAGGCTCTCCGGCCGCAGCCGCTTGCCATGGCACGCCGGACATTCCACCGGCGAAAGATATTCGGAGATCCATTCCCGGTAGACGTCCGAAGCCGTTTCGAGCGCTTCGTCCAGAGTCCCCAGCAACCCCGGCATGTCTCCGGCGCCGTCGAGCAGAATCGCGCGCTGTTTCTGGGGGATCTCCTCGAAAGCGGTTTTCAGGTCGATCCGGTATTTGCGCGCCAGCGCTTCCAGCCGCTGCTGCACCTCCCACGAGCTGCCGCCCGGTCCCAATCCGCCGTCGAACAACGGCTTCGACGGGTCCACGATGGCTTTCGCCGCGTCGAATGTCCACTTGCTGCCCAGCCCGTGACATTCTTCACAGGCGCCATACGGGCTATTGAAGGAAAACGAGCGCGGCTCCAGTTGCGGGATACTGGTGCCGCAAGCCGTACATGCCAGCTCCTTCGAGTACAGCCGCTCCTCCCCGTTCACCACCGCGATCAGAACCAGGCCGCCGGCCAGTTTGGTGGCCGTCTCGATCGACGCCTCCAGCCGCTTCTCGATGCCGCTTTTGACCAGCAGACGGTCCACCACCACCTCGACGGTATGGTTGCGCCGCCGGTCGAGCACGATATTGTCGTCCAGCGAGCGCAGGATTCCGTCGATGCGGGCGCGCACGAAGCCTTGCCGCGCCAGCTTCTCCAGGTCTTTCTTGTATTCCCCTTTTCGCCCGCGCACCACCGGCGCCATCACCATGATCCGTTCGTCGGGTTTGAGCGCCAGCACGTGCTGCAGAATCTGCTCGGTGGTCTGGCGTGAAATCTCGTTGCCGCAGACCGGGCAGTGCGGCGTGCCCACGGAAGAATACAGGAGCCGGAGGTAATCGTAGATTTCGGTAATGGTACCTACCGTGGAACGTGGGCTACGGCTAGTAGTTTTCTGCTCGATCGAAATCGCCGGGCTCAAGCCGTCGATCGAATCGATGTCCGGCCGCTCCATCTGGTCCAGAAACTGCCGCGCGTAGGTGGATAGCGTCTCCACATAGCGCCGCTGGCCCTCCGCGTAGATGGTGTCGAACGCCAGCGAAGACTTCCCGGAGCCGCTCAGGCCGGTAATCACCGTCAGCGTGTTGCGCGGAATCTCGACATCGATATTTTTCAGGTTATGCTGGCGCGCGCCATGAACCGTGATGCGGTCGAGCATAGTGGATAATTTTGACGAAAAGGGGAAACTTCTTATTGTCCCGCGTCTTGTCCTCCGTCCGCAAATTGCGCTATAAATAATTAAGACTGCTACGGCTTTTTCCCATGATGAACTGTACCCATTGCGGCGGGAGGCTTCGAAGGATTCATCGCACTTTCTTCGAGCGCTTCAGCTTTTTGGGAGTCTACCAATGCCGGCGCTGCGAGCGCGTGCAGTATTTCCCGCGCCACTACCGTTTTCACCTGGGACCTTCGGCCCGCTGCCCGCGCTGCGGCACCTACCGGATCACGAAGCTGAAAGGCCTGGACAAAATCGACCCAATGGCTTCCGGATTTCTGAATTGGCTGGAGCGCAGAGCCGGCGGCCGTCTGCATCACTGTTGTTTCTGCCGGGTGCAGTTCTACGACCGCCGGGCTTTGGCGGCGGAAGCGCCACATCCGCCGGAGGAGTCCGGGGCCAGACAGGGCCAGCCGGTGGAAGCGGCGGCGGTTCCTCCGGATTCCCGGTAGGATAGCCCTCCTGGCCTGTCGGGCGTAGCCTGATTTCGTGCAATTCCTCGCTGAAGATCGCGATGCTGGCCGCCGTTTGGACCGCGTGGTGCATGACCGCTATCCCGGCGAAAGCCGGGCATTGGTTCAGGATTGGATAAAGACCGGGCGCGTGCTGGTGAATGGCTGCCCTCGCCGCGCCTCGTACCAGGTTCGTTCTGGCGAACTTATCGCCGCCGAACCTGCCCAGCGCCCTCCCTTATCCGCCTCTCCGGAACAGATCCCGTTGGCTATCCTATACGAGGACAAAGACTTGGTAGCCATCGATAAACCCGCTGGCATGGTCGTCCATGCCGGCGCCGGCGTCCACTCCGGGACGCTGGTCAACGCCTTGCTCGGCCATTTCGGCTCCCTTTCCGCCGTCGGCGGACCCTTGCGCCCAGGCATAGTTCACCGCCTGGATCGCTTCACCAGCGGGGTGTTGCTGGTGGCCAAGAACGACGCCGCGCACCGCAGCCTGGCCGTTCAGTTTGCCGCGAGGCGCGTGGAAAAGGTGTACCTGGCCCTGGTCCATGGCCGCCTCCCGGCCGACCGCGGACGCATCGAGCGCCCTATTGCCCGCGACCCGGTGCGCCGCATTCGCATGACCGCCAGGCTCGACTCCGGCCGCGCCGCCTGGAGCGAGTACCGGGTATTGCGCCGTTTCGCGAACTTTACCCTGCTGGAGGTCCGTATCGGCACTGGCCGCACGCACCAGATCCGCGTGCACTTGGCCAGTATCGGCCATCCCGTCGCCGGAGACACGCTCTACGGCGCCCCCGCCCAGGTCGAGGGAAGTCCAGCCCTGGGCCGCCATTTCCTGCATGCCCACCGCAT
>JBEKZL010000135.1:0-20410 GCA_049509915.1 Bryobacteraceae bacterium
TGGCGCAGCGCTCCCATTATGTGATCACCGATGGCGGCGATCAGCCCAACGTGGTGCCGCCCACCGCCGCCGTCTGGTATTACTTCCGCGAGGCCGACTACGACCACATCATGGACCTCTGGCAAAAGGGCGACAACATGGCCAAGGGCGCCACGCTCATGACCGATACCACCTTCACCGAGCGCCTGCTGGGCACCGCCTGGCCCGGCTACTTCAACAAGCCCATCGCTCTGGCCATGTACGAGAACATCAAGAAAGTCGGTCTGCCGGCATGGTCGGAAGACGACCAGAACCTGGCCCGCGGGCTGCAAAAGGAACTGAAGGTGCCGGTTCGCGGTCTTACCAGCAAAATCCCACCCATGCGCGAGCCGCGCCCGCCCCAGACCGATGATGCCGAAGAGGGTATGGGGCAGGGCCAGCAACCCACCGGCGGCGGTTCCGACGATATCGGCGACGTCTCCTGGGCTGCGCCGACCATCGTCCTTCGCTATCCATCCAACATTCCCGGCGGTCCCGGCCATAACTGGGCCAACGGCGTTTCCATGGCCACGCCCATCGCCCACAAGGGTGTCGTGGCCGGCGCCAAGGCCCAGGCCATGACCATGCTCGACATCCTGGTCCATCCCGAACTGGTGAAACAGGCCTGGGACTATTTCAACGACGTCCAGACCAAGGAGACCAAGTACAAAAGCTTCCTGCGCCCCGACGACAAGCCGGCCATCTGGCTCAATACCAGGATCATGGAAACCTACCGCGACAAACGCACCGAGTCCGAGCCGCGACCGTTAGGGGCCGTGAAAAAACAATTCATAGCCACCGGTGGCTGTATTTCTTCACGGCTTCTATGACTCAGTAGTATTAGGGAGCGGTTGCTTTGGCTTACCGCTTATTGCTGATGGCTGAAAGCTACCAATGGTAGCCTGGGACTATGCAGTTCTCAGAGTCCATCTTTGCCACCCGTTTTCAGATAACCCGGCGCGACCTGGAAGCTTACCTGGCGGAAGCGTTATCGGCGGGCGGCGACTACGCCGACTTGTATTTTGAATATCAGCTCACGAGCTCCATCGGCATCGACGAATCGATGGTGAAGAGCGCGTCGCAAGGCGTTGGGATGGGCGTGGGCGTGCGGGTGATTGCCGGGGAACGCACCGGCTACGCTTATAGCGACGATCTGGCGCCGGAGAAAGTCCGCAAGGCGGCGCGCGTGGCGGCATCGATCGCCTCCGGGCCCAGCAAGGTCGAGAAGTTCGATCTGAACGAAGGCGTGCGCCACAATTTGTATCCGGTCGTGACCGCACCCACCGAAACGGCCTTCACCGACCGCGTGGAGTTGGTAAAACGTGCCGACCGCGCCGCGCGGGCTTACGACCCACGCATCTTTCAGGTGCAGGCGGTGTACGCCGACCACCTGCGTTATGTGATGGTGGCAACCAGCGAAGGCGTTCTTACGGCCGACCGGCAGCCGCTGGCGCGCATGAGCGTCTCGGCCCTGGCGCGGCAGAATGGCGGCCGGCCGCAGCGGGGCCATGCCGGCGGCGGCGGCCGCGTCGAGTTGGATTTCTTTCTCAAGGAGAAAACCCCCGAACACTTCGCGCTGGAAGCCGCGCGGGAAGCCGTCGTCATGCTGGATGCGGTGGAAGCGCCCGCCGGCGAAACCACAGTGGTGCTGGGGCCGGGCTGGCCGGGCATCCTGCTGCACGAGGCTGTGGGTCACGGACTCGAGGCCGATTTCAACCGCAAGGGCGTTTCGGCGTTCACCGGCCTGATCGGGCAGAAAGTGGCCAGCGAACTGTGCACGGTGATCGACGACGGCACCATCCGCAGCCGCCGCGGCTCGCTCAATGTAGACGACGAGGGGCAGCCCACCGGACGCAACGTGCTGATCGAAAACGGCGTGCTGCGCGGCTACTTGCAGGACAAGCTTTCGAGCCGCCTGCTCCACACCAAATCCACCGGCAGCGGCCGGCGCGAAAGCTACGCCCACATCCCCATGCCGCGCATGACCAACACATTTATGCTGGCCGGGGAAAGCGACCCCCAGGACATCGTGCGGTCGGTATCGAAGGGAATTTATTGCGCCAACTTCGGCGGCGGCCAGGTGGATATCACCAGCGGCAATTTTGTTTTTTCAGCCTCGGAAAGCTACCTGATCGAGGACGGCAGACTGACCCGCCCGGTGCGCAACGCCACCCTCATCGGCAACGGTCCGGAAGCGTTGAAGCACGTCAGCATGGTGGGCAACGACCTGCGCCTCGACGAAGGCATTGGCGTGTGCGGCAAGGAAGGCCAGAGCGTGCCGGTAGGTGTCGGCATCCCGACCATCAGGATCGACCACATGACCGTCGGCGGCACGGCGTAGAAGCTCTCAGCTTTCAGCCAAAACCACCACGCGAGGATCGCCGGGAAACTGCGGCTGAGGGCTGTTTTGTGCCACAATTTCCCTATGCTATCGCCTAAGCTCGGGTTCGCTCTTCTATTGGCCGCCGGCATCGCATCGGCGCAGGCGCCGGTTTCGGGGAAACGGTATCACCGGCTGCTGATCCACAATGCCACGGTGGTGGACGGCAACGGCACGCCGGCGAGCGGGCCGAAAGATATCGTCGTCGAAGATAACCGCATCGCGGATGTGATCGCGCTCGACCCGGTGTCGCTGGGACGCGGCGCGCGCCAGGCCGCCCAGGCTGACGCGGTGATCGACGCCACCGGCAAGTACGTGCTGCCGGGGCTGATCGACGCACACGCCCATCTGCAGGAAGAGCGGGGCGGGAAGCCGCAGCCGATCGAATACGAGCTGGATATCTGGCTGGCCTGCGGCATCACCACCGTTCGCGACGTGGGCAGCGACACCAAACGCGCGCTGGAGCTGCGCCGGCTATCGGCGGAGGGCAAGATCGCGGCGCCGCGCCTGTTCATTTATCCCATGTTCGGCCGGCCGCGGGATGCCGCCGCCGCGCGCGCCCACGTTCGCGAGCTCAAGCAGATGGGGGCCGACGGTATCAAGATTCTGGGCATCGATCGCGACACCATGGCGGCCATGGAAGACGAAGCCCACAAGCTAGGGCTGCGCATTGCGCATCACGTGGGGGTGGAAGAGACCACCGCCTGGGACGATATCCGCTACGGCACGACCAGCATCGAACACTGGTACGGGATCCCGGACGCGGCCATCCCCGACGGCGTACAAAACTTCCCCTCCTCCTACAACTACAACAATGAAACCGACCGCTTCCGCTATGCCGGCCACTTGTGGCGCGAGGCGGATCCGGCGCGTCTGACCAAGGTGCTGCAGGCCATGGTGGATGCCCGCGTGGCGTGGGTGCCGACACTGGATATTTATGAGGCCAGCCGCGACCTGCAGCGGGCCCAGACGCAGCCCTGGTTTGCCGACTACCTGCATCCCGCGCTGGCGGATTATTTCCGGCCCAACCCGGCCAACCACGGTTCCTATTTCCTGGGCTGGACGTCCACAGATGAGACTTTCTGGAAGGAAAACTATCGCATCTGGATGGCCGGGTTGCGGGAGTTCGACCGGCTGGGCGGGCTGATCGGCATGGGCGACGACGCTGGATTCATCTACCAGATGTACGGCTTCGGCCTGATTCGCAGCATGGAACTGCACCAGGAAGCTGGTTTCCATCCGATCCGGATCGTCGAGCAGGCCACCGGCAACAATGCCCGCATTCTGGGCGAGGAAGAACGGTTGGGCCGGGTGCGCGCCGGCTGGATGGCCGACCTGATTGTGGTCAACGGCAACCCGCTTGAAAACCTGAAGGTGCTGTATCCAACCGGAGTGGATGAGATCAGCGGCGGCCAGGCGGTGCATACCGGCGGAGTGGAATGGACGATCAAGGACGGCATCGTTTATCACGCGCCGGAGCTGCTGGGTCAGGTGAAGGAGATGGTGGCCAAGGCGCGAACCGCGAGCGCGACAAAATAGAAGGGGGTTCACCAGCGCTACTGGCCCCGGATCACCCACTCCAGCCCGCCGATCACGGTTCGCCCCGGCATGGGTACGCCCTGGATTTCCTGGTAACCGGTATTGGTCAGGTTCGAAAGCTGCAGGAAAGGGTGAAGCCGTCCGCCGGTATACGCGGCCGAGACATCCCACAGCGCATACGGGTATTGACCGCGGCGGTTCACCACGCCCAGGCGCGTGCGCAGCGCCACGCTTTTCAGGCTGCCCTGCCACGCCACTACGGCCGAATCCGTGGGGTAGTTGAAGGTGTACTTGGTCTCGCCGATGGGCACCGTGTTTTCCACTCCCAGAAGCCAGTCGTAGCGCAAATCCAGCGTCTGGCCGCGGCCCAGGCCGATGTGCAGGGCGCTTTCCACGCCAGTGAAATTCAGACTGTCGATATTCAGCGCCTGCCACGGATCCGCCGGTGACGCGCGGTAGTAATCGATGCCGTCGCGCAGGCGCCGCTCGAATACCGTCAAATCGGCGCGCACCCGCGATGCCGGGTTCCACTCCACCCCGCTCTCGTAGCTCCATGCCCGCTCCGGCCGCAGGTTCGGATTGCCCAGATTGGCCGGATCTTCGTAGTAGAGATCGGTGTAGGTGGGCACGCGGAACGCCCGGCTCACCGAGGCGCGGAGCTTCCAGTGCGGGCTGAGCCAGTACCCTCCCGCCACCGTCGGGGTGAACTCCGCCGACCAGGTGCGATACACTTCTTCCCGCGCCGCCAGCGACAGCGAAAACCGGCGCAGCGCGCGAAAATCGAGAGCCGCATACGCCGAGCCCCGGCTGCGCGCATGAATGCCCAGGTTGTTGCTGACGATGGACTCGTGCAGCCCCTCCACGCCATAGGCGTATGTCACGTTGCGCTTGATTTGCTTGTGCCGCCGGAATGCGGCCTGCCAGCTTTGGTCCGCGTGATGGTTGGTGTAGATCTCGGGATCGTCGCGGTAGAGGACGAACAGATCGCTATGGCGCCGGTAGGCGAAATCCACTTCCGTATCGCCGCCGAATGTCTGGCGAAAACCGGCCAACCAGGTCTTGGTATCCTCCCAGGAAGGGTACGGGCCGTAAAACTGGTCGGCGCCGAAAGGGTGGTCCATGTAGGCCAGAATCAGGTCGCTCCCGCCCCACGCGCTGGCCAGATGGGTGGTGGAGGCAAAATCCAGGTTGCGGTAATCGCGGTCGGTGGTGAAACCGGTGGAAAAATCGCGCGCAAAGGTGAGCTGCTCGGACAGGCCGCCGAACGAATCGCCCAGCGAAACCCGCTGCTGATTGATGCCGTCGTTGCCCGCCGCGGTCCGCACTCGGATTTCCAGCCCTTCCGGAGGCGCCGTAATAATATTGATGACGCCGCCCACCGCATCCGAACCGTATTGCGTGGAACCGGCGCCCTGCAATATCTCCACCCGGTCGATGGCGTCGAGCGGGATCGGAATATCCATATCGTGGTGGCCGCTCTGCGCGTCGTCCATTCGCAGCCCGTCGACCAGCACCAGGGTCTGCTCGAAGCTGCCGCCGCGGATGGAAACGTCGGTCTGGATGCCGTCCGGCGCTCTTTCCTGCAGGTCCAGAGCGGGATCCAGCTTCAATACGTCGGCCAGCGTATTGAGGACCAGTTTTTCGGTACGCACCGGCAGCGTCACCAGGTCGCGGTCGATCTCGTCCAGCGATAACGGCTCGAACGTGCCTGTCACCACCACCGTCTCATGCCGCGGCTCCTGCGCCGCGGGTTGAGCCAGACAGAGTGATGCCTGCAGGAAAAAGAAGATGGCGATGCGGGAGTGCAAACATTATTGTAGCGGTGATGCGGCATGGTTTCGCTTGGCGTTTACTAACGCCCAAGCCGTCGACGACGTCTATCGCCGAGCGGAATCAATGAGTTAGAACCACGAGGAGCTGTGTCGGCGAGCCGCGGCGAAAATTACCTCTAATCTTGGAGCGAATTCTGCCGATTAAATACCCGGAGTGTGTAATGCCTGAACTTCTCGCCCGTCCGCAAGCACCATGGGCCCTCCGGCTGGTGCCTCCGTTTCCTCATATCGCTCAACGTCTCCTTACCCTTGCCGGGAATGAAAACGTCAGCGCTCGTGAGCTCGGTAATATCGTTAAAATGGACCCGTCTTTCACGGCGGAGTTGCTTCGCTTTGCCAACTCCGCGCTTTTTAACCTGAGCCGGGAGGTGACCAACATCCCCCAGGCTGTCATGATGGTCGGCACAGATCGCATCAAGACCATGGCCACCCTGGTAGCGGTGAACCGCATGGTCCGCTCCTCGGTGCGGATCGCGGCACTGCGCAAAGTCTGGGTCCACAGCCTGTTTACCGCGATCATCGCGGAAGAAGTCGCCCGCATCGCCGGGCTTGATCGCGACGCCGCCTATACCACCGGCTTGCTGCACAACCTGGGCACGCTGGGGATGATGTCGGCGTATCCGGATGAATACTCGCGCATGCTGGAGGTTTCCGACGACTTCGGATTCGATCTGCTGCAGACCGAACGGGATCTGTTCGAGATCGACCACTGCACCGCCGGCGCCTACCTGGCCCAGGATTGGAACTTCCCGGACGAAATCGCCGCCGCCATCGCGACCCATCACGACGACCTGGTTTCCGGGGAACTCAGCCTGGACAATCTCATCAGGGTGAGCTGGCGCCTGGCCGACGCGCTCGGCTATGCCGCTTTCTCGCCGGACAAGCGTTGGACCTGGGAGGAACTCATCCCCTATCTTCCCAACGCCGGATCCTCATGGCTCGGCGAGTCTCCGGAAGCCGCCAAAGCCAAGCTCGACAACCTTCTGGCCAACGCGCTCAGATAAGCGGATCCAGCGTACGTGACCGGCCTCCTGAGGAGGCGTGAGCTTGCGTCGGACGCTGCCGGAAAAAATTGCCGCTACGCGCGAGCGCGCGAGCGCCTCAAGCCTCTATGGCCATGGCATACTGGGGAAAATGAGATTTCTATGCGTTGCGGCAGCGGCCGCGTGTCTGGCGTTGAGTGGATGTTCCTCATCGGAGCCGGCCAAAGAGGCGGCGGTCCGGAGTTTCAAGGCGCCGGACGTATTCAAGATCAAGCTCGATACTTCAAAAGGTCCGGTGGTGATTGAAATTCATCGCGACTGGGCGCCGATAGGGGCGGATCATCTCTACGACCTGGTAAAGCACGGCTACTACGACGGGGCTCGTTTCTTCCGCGTGTTGCCGGGGTTTATGGCGCAGTTCGGCATCGCCGCGGATCCGGCGGTATCCAAGAAATGGGCGGACGCTCGGATTCCCGACGACCCGGTGACGCAGCACAATACGGCGGGCATGCTGACCTACGCCAAGACCAACGAACCGAATTCGCGCTCCACCCAGCTTTTCATCAACATGGCCGATAATTCGCGGCTCGATGCGCAGGGATTCTCCCCGCTGGGTACGGTGATTTCCGGCATGGACGCGGTGATGAGCTTTTATTCCGGCTACGGGGAAGGCGCTCCGAGCGGCGCGGGACCGGACCAGCAGACGATTACCGACCAGGGGAATGTGTACCTGCAGGGCCATTTTCCCTTGCTCGATTTCATCAAAACGGCGACGGTGGAGTGATATAGTGGAGGGAGCCCCGATGTGAAGGGGACCAAGAAGTAATTCATACAGGGTCAAATTGGATCGACGCGGCCCGGTGGGAGCGAAAAGCTTCCGCCGGGTTGTTTGTTTTTGGGCGTGGCCTTCGCGATCAAACTGCGGGATCTCGGTTTCTCGTGGAGCACGCATGGGAGTACAAGAATACCAAAGGCGACCACCATCATAATGTCCATCCGACCAGATGTTTATCCGTCCAGGGCGGGCAAGGCCACCGTGGTGGGTGATCGCGGCGACGACGTGACTGCGGGCTTGGTAAACGAAGGATAGGGACAGATCGCTTCATTGGTCAGCCCCTGGTAGGTTGTGTTCCATCATAGCGAAATGGAATACATGTCGTCAGTCGAGCGCGAATCGTTGGACTGGGGCGAGGCGGGACGGACCACCGAAGGCGAAGGCCCGTCCCCGTCGCGCTAGGGAAGATCTACCGGTGCAGCACCGGCCAGATCGATGGCGTTGAACAGGAACTTGAAGGTCCCGTGCGGTTGCGCGCGGAAGGTGATCTCGGGGCCGAACAGGTATGCCTTTCCTTTGCCCAGACTGGCCTCCACACCTTCGACGGCGCCAGCCAGGTATTGCTGACCCCACGCCCAACCGCTGCGCAGCGGTTCCGGCGTGGCAAACCAGGCAATCGGGTATGTGCCCTGGAGAGCGGCATCGGGCGACAGATGAAAAGCGGGGTTGTTGTCGTAGAAGACATCGAGCTTCCGGGGCAGGCCGTAGGCAATCGGCAGGGTGTTATCGACGGTGGCTTCGAGAACCGATCCTGGCACGTAGAACTTCGACGTGGGCAGCCTTTTCGGGTTGCCGTCCGGGCCCAATTCGGTGAGTGCGTTAGTGACTGGCAGACCAAGGACCCAGCCGAAGCTGGCAGAACTGCCGATGGCCAGCAGCGTTCCGCCGTCTTCGACAAAGCGGCGAAGCTGCGGCGCGGTAGTCGCGAGGGTAACGTTGCCGATCTCGTCTTTGAATTCATCCGGCACGTTTCTCCGGCCACCGCCACGTTCGCCGCGCCCACCGGCCGCGTCCGGGCCGCCACCACCACCGCCGCGATTTCCGCGGCCCTCGCCGCCGGGAAGACCGCCGCCGGGGAAGATCAAAATATCGAATTTGCTCTTGAGGTCGCCCGCATCCAAAGCGGGGGCGTAGACGCGCTGATAGGTCGTCGGGAAAGCCTGTTCGAACAGCCAGCGGATCTGGCCGGAATCCTGCGACCCACCGTAGCGGTCCCACAGACCGACACGCACGGGGTGCAGCTTAAGAGCGGCACCGGCGGGCCTGGCCGCGGTCGCCTCGAAGCTCAGGCCGATTTCCGCGGCGAGTTTGTCGAGCAGCGGCGCGGTGGAGGGCTGGGCGGGAATATAGATTGTGCCGGCGGGGTAAGTCTTGCCGTTGACGGTGAATTCCTTCTTCAGCCAGTAGACGTCTTCCCCGGCGGCGAGGAGGCGATTGGTGGCGACAAACGAATCGTTCACCTGGTGGCTGAGCAGGTAACCCACGGTACCGGCCGCGCGGGTGACTTTTCCGGGCGAAGGCTTCAGCAGGTCGGGGATTTTCTCGAAAGGACCCTCGAAGGCATCGAGAATGCGGTCGAACTGCACGCCCATCTGGAAGGCGAGCGTATAGCCGGTGATGTCGTAGGGAGGGCGCGGCGGACCGCCGGGGTAGACGAAATCGTTGGGGTGGTCCTGCGGTTCCAGCATATCGCGGAGATGCGGACGGAAAGCCTGGGCGGCCAACACGACATAGGAGCCGGCCGGATACGCTTTGCCGGCGACCTGGAAGTCCCGCGTGGCGCGCTGGACCACCACGCCGGCCTTGATCAGCGCATTGACGAATTTCGTGGCGGTGAGGAAATCGGGTTGATCGGAAGGGATGATGTAGCCGCGAGGGTCGCGCGTCTCGGGGGTGTGCAAGTGTTCCCAATATTTGAGAGGCAATCCCTGGCCGAATCCGCCGCCTCCGCCGGTGTCACCTCCGCCGCCCGCGCCGGCGGCGAGGCGCTGGGCCGCCGCCGGTTCGTCTTTGGCGAATTGAGCTTCCAGGGCGGCGATGCGCTTGGGAGTCAGTGTCCAGTAATCCTGGCTGCCGCGCTCGATGGAATTCTTCCCGGCGCGATAGATCCGGTAGAGGAACTCTTCCCGGAAGCGGGACGCGACGTCGAGAATGGCCCAATCGGCGGTGAGCAGGTAGTCGATGGTTTGGCGCTGGTGCCACTCCTGGCGGGGGCCGATGGGCGCCGGCTGGTCTCCGTTTGCCAGCAGCTTGTTAGCAACCAGCGGAATACTGATGGGCGTAGGGTTGCCGATGATTTCCGAGAGCAGGCCGATCTGGTTGTGGAAGCCCGTGGTGGTGCGGTCTCCGCCGTTGAACCAGGTGGAGTAGGGGGCGTTCGTGCGCATCACCGCGCCCGGTTTGCCCTCGGCCAGAAATCTTTCATGCACGGCCGCCGATACCAGGTCGATTCCGATGGGAACCAGCGGGTCCTGGTTGTAATTGAAGGGGTCGCGGAATGGCGAAAAGAACAGCACAGCGCCGGCCGGGCCGGTCTGGTGCTGGTTGTACATGATCTGGGGAATCCATTCGACGTACATCTGGCGGTTGACGGCTTCGGTTTCGGGTTGATTGGCAATGTAGGAATCGCGGTTGTCGTCGTGGCCGACATACTTCTGGTAGAGGCGTGGAATGGAGTTGACATTGCGCAGTTTCGGATCGCTCTCCCGCATGTACCAGTTCGAGACCAACTCCATGCCGTCGGGGTTGATGGGAACCAGCAGCAGAATGTCGTCGTTCAGGATGCGGAGGGTTTCCGCGTCGTTGCGCGTGAGCAACTCGTACGTCTCGGTGAAGAGGGCCTGGGCGTTGACGCATTCGGTGGCGTGGAGGCCGCCGTCGATCCAGACAACCGCCTTGCCCTCGGTGGCCAGCGCGCGCGCCTGCTGGTCAGTCAACCCTTCGGCCCGCCCTAGCCGCTGCGAAATCTCCTTGTACCGGGCCAGGTTCTTGAAGTTGGCCGGCGAAGTGATAATCGCCATGACGATGGGGCGATCCTCGGCAGTCTTGCCAATTGGAACCAGCTTGATGCGGTCGGACTCGTTAGCTACGGCATTCCAGTAGTCGAGCAATTGAGTGTAGTTGGCAAGAAAATAGTCGTCGCCGACGGTGTAGCCGCCGAATTTCGGCGCTGTGATCGCCTTTTGCGCATACACGATGCCGCTTATAGCCAGAATGAGGGCGGTCAGTCGTCGCACGCCCGGTCTTGGTGTGGTGATTTGCATAATTAGTCTCAGGTCAGAAATGCACGCGCAGGCCGAGCTCCATGGTGCGCGGTGTGTTTGCCTGGGCTGTGACCACGCCCCAGGTTTGCGGGCTGTCGATGTTCAGGCTTGGGGTGGAAGGCTGGAAGTGATTCAGCGTATTGTAGACCTGAATCGTCAGCGTGGCACCGACTCTTTCGGTGGCGCGAATCTCTTTGGAGAGGGTGGCATCGAGGTTCCAGGTCGGGAAGCCGCGTATGGGTCCGGCGCCGCTGGCGTTGTTGTCGAGGCCCAGAATCAGGGGGCGAAACCCGGAAAAGACGGCGTTAGGATTGGCGAACAGATTGATCCCCGATCCGCCCGTCGACGGGTTGCCGTTCACGCCCGCGCCGCTGGCCACGGTGACGTTGTAGTGCGCCGAATTCCCGCCGGTGAAGGAGGTTAACAACTGAGCGTTTTCGACGGCAGTGTTGCTGTTACCGTACTCTTCCCCGTACGACTGGGCGTCCGACGCACTACCCGTGCCGATGCTCACCTCGACCGGCGAGCCGCTCTGGGCGGTGAACAGCGGCGCCACCGCCCAGCCCCCGAGGACGTGCCCGAGCACACCGCGCTGACCGCGGAAGAACGGCAGCTTATAGAGCATGAGTAAGTTATAGGTGAACCGGATGTCAAAGCCCTGGGGACCATAGGAATCGTGCATGTCCCAGGGATCGACCACTGTCTGCGAGCTACTGCTCTGCGCCGAATCCGCCGTGCCCAACGCGCGGCTCCAGGTGAAGTTGGATTGTGCCGTGAGGCCGTGCCAATCGCGGGAAGTGAAGCGAAGGAATGCGGCGTTGTAATTGCCGAAGCCAACGCTGGAAGCCATTTCGTAGGAAGTGAGCTGCGTGCCCACGCTCCCGCCGTTGACGGCCGGCGAAGCCAGCAGGGTGCGGCCCAGAGTCCACGACGGCGCCGCGTTGAGCGCACTCCAGAGGTTGTAGACCTGGGTCGAAACGATGGCGGATTTCTGCAGGCTGGCCACCGCCGCCGTGCAACTGCCGTAGCCGGCGCAATACTTCGAGCTGGCGCCTCCCAGCGCGGTCTCGAGGAATGGCTGCGCGGTGATGGCTTGGCCCGCGCTGACTTCCTCATACAGATTGGCGAAAGCGTTGGCGAAGGTCTGCCCGCCCAGCGTAGTCATGGTGGGAACCGCATCGATGTTGACCAGGTTGTATTCATTGCGGATGATACGCCCCACATATCCGGCTTCGAGGGTCACCCGGGCGGAGATCGCGCGTTGAATGGTGAAGTTGAATTGGTCGGAGCGGTCGGGCCGGAACTTAGGGTCGACGCCGGCGCCGTCGCCGGCGGAAATCGCGCCATTTACACCCGAGTAATAAGGCTGGGGCAATGTCTGTGTCACGGGAAGCGGGAAGGACAGGCCGTCGGTGCCAATGCGAAAGGCCGACGCGGGATTCACGCCGTTGATGCCGAGGCACTGGCCGGTGATGCTGGCCCCGATGCACTGGTCCACCTGTTCCAGACCCGCGCCCAATACCGGGCTGCCTACCACGCGGCCGCCGTTCAAGCGTCCGTAGATGCGGCTATATCCGCCCCGCACCACCGTCTTTCCACGGCCGAATAGCTTGCCCAGTACGCCGTCGTTGAAGTTTGGATTCCAGGCGGCCGCCAGCCGTGGACTGAGTTCGCCATAGAAAGGATCGAACGGGTACTTCTCTTCGCTGCCGACGTTGCGCACGGTGGCAAAACCGACCGTCGGGTCGTAAACCTGGCCCGCCAGCGCGGCCTGTTGCTTCTTTGCCAGATAGCTCGCCAGATTGATCGGAACGTCCGGATTTGCCTGGTCGACAAGCTGCACCTGTTTGCCATCCAGTTCGTAGGGAGGCATCTCGATGGCGTAGCCCAGGCCGTACGTGAAGGTGATAGTCGGCCGAATGTGCCAACTATCGGAAGCGTAAAAGTTATAGCTGGGCACAATGGCGTGAACCGAAATCGGGTCGGTCACCGGGTCCAGAGTCAGGCTAGGGCCGCTGCGTGTGTACATCACCTGCGGTTGGGAGACAATGCCCAGGACTTCGGCATACAGGTTCTGCCAGTTGGAAGACTGACTCGAAGCCAGGCCGGCGGGTTGATAAGCCGAGGTAACCAGGCCGGAGCCGTTGCCGATCTGGTAGACGGGATAAGCGTCGGTGGCGATGCCATTGTCGTTGCGGGTGTAGAAATCGAAGTTGCGGGTATAAGACGCCCCGAACTGCAGGAAGTGGTTGCCATGAAGCAGCGTCAAATCGTCGCGATAGTTCTGGTCGTGTCCGTCCCAGGCGCGCTGCCGCGTGTCGGAGCTGTCCACATTATAGGGAATCAGGGCGTTGGACGATTCGCCGCCGATTTCGACGGCCGCGCCCAAACCCGGCAACTGAGGCGTGCCGCCCGCGTCGGCCCACGCCCAGTAATTGCGGATGTAGTTGAGATGGAAATCGTTGGTAAGGGTTGGCGTGATGTTGGTAGTCAACCCTGTCACGAAATACTCGCCCTTTTGCGGTTTGGTAAAGGAAGCGGCGGCCTGCCCGAGAGTGTCCCCGGGCAGCGCGCCGCCGATATCCACCTGACCGGAAGTCAACTGATTGAAGGTGTAATATCGGTCGCTGACGGTGAAGTGGTTGCGTGAGCCGAAGTCGTGGTCGATTCGCTCCACCGCGAAGCGCTGGGTTTGCGGCAGGTCCACATTGGAGCGATACCCCTGGGTATTGTACAGATCGCCGGACTGCGGATCGTTGGGCAGCGGCATGAACTTCTGCCAGATTTGGTTGACGATCGGGTTGAGCCCGAGGCCGCGCGGATCGCATAAGGCCCCTCCGACGCAAGTCGCCGGGGCATAGGTGGCCCCATTGACGGTTACCGGATAAGGATTCAGGTTGTAGGCCGAATACACGCCCGCGCTATTGGGCACCTGAATCACTCCGGCCCGCATCAGTGCCGTGGGGACATATTTTTCCACGGTGGTGGCATTGGGGTAATCGTAGCCTTCGAAATTGCCGAAGAAATAGGTCTTGCCGCCAATCCATCTGGGCAGCAGCGGACCGCCCAGAGCCGCGCCGTAATGGTTGCGGTGGGTCTTGGGTAAGGGCGTGTAGGGGAGGTTACCGGAGGGAGTGTGATCGTCCTTCCAGGTGTTGGCCGCACCTACGTTGCTGGCGTAGAAGTATTCGTACAAGGCACCGTGAAACTCGTTGGTGCCGCGCTTGGTGACCAACTGAACCTGGCTGCCGGCCGCCCCGTTGAAATCGGCGGTCTGGTTGCTAAGGTTCACCTTGAACTCTTCCACGCTCTCGATGGGCGTGGGAACCACCGCGCTGGGCGCGCTGTTGGAAGCGAAGGAGGTGGTGTAGGTATTACTGGTGCCCGCCATGTCGTCGTTGACGTTGCCGCCATCGAGTTGGAAAGCATTCTGGTCGCTCTGCACGCCCGCCACCTGACCGCTGGGGGTGACGCCGACTTGCAGGACGGATAGAGAGGATACGTCGCGGTTCAGGTTGGGCAGCAGCAGCAGGGAATCTCCGGCAATCGTGGAGCCCACGGTGGCGTTCAGGGTCTGCAACTCGGCCCCGGCCGAAGCGGTTACCTCCACGGTGGTCGAGGTCGTTCCCACTTCGAGCTTGACATTCAACGCCAGGCTTAATCCCACGTCGACCTTCTGCTCCGGCACCCGAACCACGGCGAATCCGGGATGCGCGACCGTCAAATCGTAGATACCCGGCGGAACGTCGACGAAGTCGTAGCGTCCGGCCGGGTTGCTGACCGTGGCCCGGATCGTTTTGGTCGCCACATCCACCAATTGGACCGCGGCGCTCACGACCACGGCGCCAGCCTGGTCGGTCACCTGCCCGCTCACCGTTCCGGAAGCGGCGGCTTGCCCCCACGCCGCTACCGACGTGAGCACCACGCCGAGCACGGCCGTGAACGGCGTTCCAAGTCTGCGGCAGCGGCCCACCCGCCAACCGTGGGGCGGGAAGCCGTGGGCTCCCCAGACGCTGGCCGAATCGATTCGCATTGCCAAGATCCTCTCTTCTGAAGCAGATTCTAGATAATATATATGGACATTATACAGTATCCTAAATTACAATCAAGCTGAATATATATAAAATCCATCGACATTTTTATAATATGTATTATCAATTATTTATGAGCAGTAGGTGGTGGATTCCCAAGCTCGTGATCTTGACAGGACGCTGCATACTCTACTAATCTCTAGACAAGTGGACAAGCATGCGACTCTCAAATCCCGCGCAATGGCAGTGCCCATTTCGCCATCGCGCGGGCGCGTCGCTACCGTGCGGAGCTGTCCGGTGCGCCGCACGGCGGCGGCACGGCCGTGATGGCGCGTTTTGAGTTTTGAGCCGCAGCCGCGGGTCGGTTGTCAGACCGTGACAAGGTCATGCCTTCCGTTTCACTCGAGGAGACTCAACAGCAATGACAAATGCAGTGATTCCGTTCCCGTTTCCACAAATCGCGCGTTCCCAGTCCCAGAGCAGCCATCCCGCAATTGCGCCTCTGCTCGACCTGGCTCTCAGCGAGACCCATTCCCAAGGTGCGTATCTGTATTGGTTCGATGCTGCCGGGGTCCGGGCGAGGATCGTGCTGTGGGAGGGCCTGCCGCCGTCCGTCGAAGCCGGTGCTCAAGGGCGGGAGGTGGGTGGCGCCGAATTTCAAAACGACCTGACGCGCACTACGCCCATCGTTGTGCATCAGGGGGCCGAGGCGGATCCTCGCTTCCGGTTTTTCCCGGAATTCCGCAGGAACCGCTTCGAAGGAGTAGTCTCGATTCCGCTACTCGACGCCGGGGCGGTGGTGGGCCTGGTGAACATTTGCCGCTCTCGGGCGATGCCGTTACAAGCGCGCGATTTGGCGTTTCTGCTCAACCTGAGCGTGCCCATCGGCAGCCTGATGGCGGCCTCGCTGACGCGCGCCGCGCTTGAGCGCGAACTCGATAAGCTCACCAGGCAACTGGCCGACCGCAAGCTGGTGGAACGCGCCAAGGGATTGCTGCAATCGTCCTGCAACCTGACCGAGGAGCAAGCTTATTTCGTGATCCGCAACGCCAGCCGCCGCCGCCGCTCTCCCATGCGGCTCGTGGCCGAACAGGTGATCGAAGGCAGGTTCCCGATGGCGCCGGGCGGAGCATAGGGGGAGTTGAGCCAGATTTCGGAGATCGTGGGGCAGGCCCTCAGCCTGCGGCAGACTCCCAGGCCGCCCGCCGCGCCACACTTCCATACGCGACCCTGGAAGAACCCTTCCCGAACCTCCGTCTTTTTGATCTGATTGGCCGCGACGAGGCGGCCTGGGAGGCCGCCGCAGGCCGAGGGCTGCCCCACGAGCCTTGGCTCTTCCTACTTGAGTGAATGGTATTTGGGGGCCACGGAAAACGATGTGCCCCACGGGCGGAGAGATCCTCCCCATGCCTTCAGGAGTTCGGAGACGCGTCTCGCCACGTTATTTAGTGCGTGGCCGTTGGCGTTGGCAGGAAAGAAACAGCCACTTGCCGGGTCCAACCTGTTCCGCTGGCGTCCTGGCCGCTGAATGCGATCACGACCGACGCCGGCACGGCGATGTTTCCCGCCGTCAGGTTTGCCGAAAGCGTGCCGTGCGCGGGCAGCGTGGCGCTGCCGAAAAATTCCGCGATCGAGCCCGCGTAGCTCACCCCGTCGAAGGTGAACCCGGTCACCGTAGTGGCCACCCCGGCGGTTTCGTTCAACCGGACGGTGAAAGCGAAGGTGGCTCCATTCGCGTCCGGCGCCTGCTGGTAGACCGGATTCGGCGTCTCCGATAGCGACACCGCGGAAACCGCAGCCGGCGTGCCCACCGTCAGCGTTGCAGACGACGACGAAGCACTGAAGGTGGCGCTGCCGCCGTAGCTAGCCTGTACCGTGTTGTTGGCCGCCAGCAGTTGGCCGCCGAAAATCGTCAGGGACGCGGTGGCCGTTCCTCCCGCCCCGGAAAGCGTCGCGGCGCCGATCGAAAGGTTCCCCAGCGTGAAGGAGACCGTCCCGCTAGGCGACGTACTGCCGCTGTCAGCGGCCACGGTAGCGGTCAACACCGAGGACGCTCCCGCCGTGATAACGGCCGGGGTCGGGGTGAGCGTCGTCGTCGTGGAAGTGACCGGGATGCCGCCCCATGCCGCGATCAGTTTGTATGCATCCACCGAACCCAGACCCGTTACCAGGTCGTATCCCACACCCGCCGTGTAGCCAAGCTGCCCGCCGGCGCAGTCCGGCGTTCCGGCCTGGCAAGGCACGATATTGTTCCCCGTGGTCACATCGTGAAAAATGCCGGGTGCGCCCGTCGCCGCCATGCCGTACAGCTTCGGGTTGATGTTGCCCACTCCGGGTTTGGTCTGCACCTTGTTTTCGACCAGGTATTGATTGAGCAGGGCGACAATTCCGGCGAAGGATGGCGCCGCGGCCGACGTGCCGCCCACGCCAATTGCCGCGCCGCCCGAAACGATGATGTAGGGGTCGTGGTCGTTCGACGCGGCCAGGGCGACATCGGGAACGTCGCGCGCGCCGTCGCCGGGAACGCCGGGACCGGTTTGCCACGCGGGCTTTTTGTACACCGCGCTCGCCCCGCCGCCCGAGGCCGCCAGTCCCCCGCTCGCCACCGTGTCGTTCCACGCCATCTCCGGGATATAGGAAAGTGCCGAGGCGCCGTAGGGCCCGTTGCTTCCCCAATAACTGCCGCTTCCTTCGTTGAATTCCGTGCCGCCTACAGCGGTAATCTCGGGAACGCTGGCCGGAAGGCTCACTCCCAGACCTTGGGTTGCCGTGGCCACGTCATAGTCGCAGCCAGCCGCTCCCGAATCACCCGACGAAGCCAGCCACGTAATGCCCAGCGCATTGCCCTTTTGTGCCTCCACCTCAAAGGCGGAAAGGCCCATCCTGTTCACCGCCACCTGGTATTCGCACAGCCCGAAGCTCTCGCTAAGCACCGGCGCCAGGTCGTTGTCGATCGCATAGTAAGCCGAGTAGCCTGCGTCGTCGCTGTAGACATAAATCAACGTCGCGAATCGAGCTACCGCGCCGGCCCATTCTAGATCCAGGTCCGCCTCCACTTCGTCGGCGGTGAACCCGGGGTACGTGCCGGCGGGGACCATCTGTATGGTGGTTGGCGGAAGGCCCCAACTGGCGCGGAACGCGGCGATGTCGCTTGCATCGATGTCGCTCTGCCCCACGATCGCAATGCTTTGTCCTTCGCCCATATATCCGTAGCTGTACAGGGGAATCAGATCGTAAATCGTCGCCAGATCGTCCGGTAGCAGAAAGTGGGTTCCGTCAGCCGCGGTGTAGTTGGGCACGGCTTGCTTCCGCGGCGCTTTGGGGTGAGAGTCGTGAAGCCCCAAAACGCCCGCCACCATGGGTTCGATCGCCGCAGGCAAGGACACGTCCGTGGCATTGGCGAAGTGAGTTTCCCCGTTCACCCGGTAGCGGTGGATTTCAGTGTGCAGCGCGGCGGCGACTTGAGCGGCCGTGCCGCTGAAACTGATGAAGTCGCGGCCGCGCGCCGTATACTGCACGGCAAAGCCCTGGGCGCCCAACCAGGCGGCGATCCTATCCAAATCCGCCGTGCTCGTCCCAAAGCGTTCGGCGTAGGTTTCCGGCGTCAGCCAGCTATGGTATTCGGGCGATGCTGGATCCTGCTGATCGGTCAATAGCTGTTCGAGCGCGGCCTGACGCGCGGCCGCGGGGCGAAGTATCAGGGTGATGTTGCCGAGCCGAAAACCGGGTTCCACCGCCCCCAGATCGTACGTCGGCTGCGCCTGGGGAGGAGCAGTGCCACTGATAACTACCGGATTGCGGGCATCGAGCGTGGCAGGGAGAGAACTCTGCTGGGCCGATGACGCTGAAGCGAGCAGGCAGATTGGAAGTACGGCGCGGAGGCCGCGGCACAGTACCATGACTCGTTGTACCGCTCACGGCAAGACCGTATCTATTACCAAAAGGTTCACAAACGGATGTAGCCCCAGGTAATACGGGAACCGCCTGAGGTCGGGGTGGCGGGCCC
Organism: Bryobacteraceae bacterium; assembly: GCA_049509915.1. Taxonomy (GTDB): domain Bacteria; phylum Acidobacteriota; class Terriglobia; order Bryobacterales; family Bryobacteraceae; genus JBEKYD01. Next base: position 18,888 of record JBEKZL010000135.1, read on the forward strand.
TTGGCATAATGCCGCATGCTTTTCCAATTCCGGAAGATACTGCAACAATGGTGGGGCGTCCGCCCCACCAAACCGACCCTGCGCCACAACTGTGATATGTTGGCATAACCCATGAAAACCGTTCGACTTCCGATTCTCGCTCTGCTGGCCACGGCGGCGTGCGCCCAATCCCGGCCGCCGGCCGCCACGCCCGACCCCGGCGTTTATTACAAACTGTCGCCCGATGCCGTGCCGCAGGACGGCGTTCCGAAAGGCGAGATTCGGGGGCCCTTCACCTTGCCCAGCCAAGCGTATCCTGGAACTCAGCACACCTACTGGGTCTATGTGCCCGCGCAGTACGACCCGGCCGTCCCGGCCAGCCTCATGATTTATAACGACGGACAGGCGTTTATGGCGCCCGAAGGCGATATTCGCGCCCAGTTCGTCATGGACAACCTCATCCTCCGGCGCGAGATTCCGGTCATGATTGCCGTCTTTATCAACCCCGGCCGGCGACCCGACCAACCCGAGCCGACGCCGCAGGAATGGGGAGACCGCACCACCAACCGCCCCACCGAATACAACACACTCGACGACAAGTACGCCCGCGTCATAGTCGACGAGGTGCTGCCCGTGCTCTTCAAAAGCTACAACATATCGAAGGACCCGGACCGCCATGGCATCGGCGGATCGAGCTCCGGAGCGATTGCCGCATTCACCGTCGCCTGGGAGCGCCCGGACCAGTTCCGCAAGGTGTTGAGCAACGTCGGCAGCTTCACCAATATTCGCGGCGGCGATGCCTACCCGGACATCATCCGCAAGACCGCGAAGAAACCTTTGCGGGTGTTTCTGGTCGACGGGCGAAACGACAATCGGGGCGAGGCCCGCGACGGAACCTACGACCAGCGCCGCGACTGGTTTTACCAGAACGTCCGCATGGAGCAGGCCTTAACCGAGAAGGGCTACGAGGTGAATTACTCCTGGGGGATTCAGCGCCACGGCCAGAAAATGCTGCAGACCGTTTTCCCCGAGATGATGCGCTGGCTGTGGCGCGACCCTGGGGTGTCGACCGATCCGCGCGATATGGTGCAGCGGTCGCCAAACGGGCCGGCGAAGCAGTAAGGAACAGCGCTGAGGTAGGTGGGGCGGACCCCACATTGGCGCTGAAATATGGCCGTCAGCACTTTTTCCGGATAGACGACACCGCCGGGCCGATGGCGGATTCCTTGCCCAGGCGCGCTTGACGGTCCTTGTCTGGACGCGGGTCCTCGGCCGGTAGCCGGTTTCCGAGTCGCGCATAAGCCGCTCGGGCACCATATTTGAGAAAATCTGATTATGAAATGCACGTTCGCCGCCATCTTTGCCGCCACGTTGATACTCGTGGCTGGCGACGTTGACGCGCAGACGCATCTCGATACGACCGATCAAGACGGGGAAGGGCGGTTGACGGGCGGGAAGGGAAATGATCGCGGTACCCCGCAGGGTGGGGTGATCAGCCCAGCGCTCGCCAATTTGTACATGAACCGGATGTTGAAGGGCTGGCG
>JBEKZL010000136.1:0-19842 GCA_049509915.1 Bryobacteraceae bacterium
TCCAACAGATCGACCAAGAATTGCTCCAGGCGCTTTCGGCATCGACCCATCTGGGCGTCGGTCATGCCCAAACATAACGCCATTTTTATGTTTTGTCAATACTTAACGAAGTAATACTAGAGGCTTGTACCCCGGCGTGGCCGGCAATTGCCTCTCCGGACTCTGGTAGTCGCCAGTTATGCCCAATTCCAATCCGAATTCCGGCGTGTAATTCGTCAACGCACGCGGGACGGCCGCGGCGTATAAACGATCAACGTCGGCGGGATCGCGAGTCTCGACCCATCCCCGATCGGTGTCGAAAACCCATATTGGCCCAAGGGCCGTCATGCGGCGCAACTGATACCGATAAAGTGAGACGCCTTCCATCTTCCCGGGTGTACGGCCCTGCGGATCGTCGCATATGGCCACTCGAATCGAGTCGCTTTGCTCCCGGATTAGATCGGCAACACCGCCTCGGTTCTGCCCTACAACGTTGTTCCAGATTCGTTCCTCGCACTCCAAACGTCGCGATGCCGGCGTGTACCGCTGGAGGGTCAGTTCGTCATCAACATGATGAGCAGCCTTGACCATCTCGCCGCAGTTGGCGGGTCGATCCGCATCGGCTGATCGGGCAGCAGTGTCCAAGCTGCATCCAACTCCGTGCGATCATAAGGCAAGGCGCCACTCGGATCCAGGTTGTAGACGTGAACCACCCCGCTCTCTCCGGGAAATCGAGCGCAACGTCCGGCCCGCTGTGCGCGTGTTAGCGGTCATCAGAAAACGTAGATTTTTTGGACGTTCGCCGCCAACTCTCCTGCTTCGTCATGACCCCAGAAGGAGTCCCGTACATACCGAATGGCTCTCTCCACGCGGCCTTTTTGATTTCCCGCCCGCACTTGGCAAGGACGTGGGGCGAAATGGTAGTGAGTGGGCCGGCCGCGTCTTCACCACTCTGGCGGAGTGCAATCGCCAGGCGCTGGTGACGGCGCCGCCGAGATCGCCCGCAATCCGCGCTCCTATGACCGGCAGCAATCCATTCTGGAGCCGGCGCATGAACAAGCCTTGCTGCGCACCAAACGCAATGCCCTCCACCAAACGCGCGCGGGCCGCCTGGCGCTGGCCGTTCCGGAAAGCGAAAACTTGCTGGAACGGGCCTTCGCCCAAGGAGAATCGGCAACCAGCCAAACCTCTCAACTGCTCCGTCTGCTGGACCTGTACGGTGTGGCCGCTCTGCGCCGCGCTATCCGGGAAGCGCTGGAGCGGAACCCCCCGCGCGCCTCTTCGGTCGCCTTCTTGTTGCGCCGGCATCCTCGCCCCGCACCCCTGCCGGCGCTGGATCTCAGCCGCCATCCGGAGGCGCAGGCGCTGGATGTCCGTCCTCACGATCTGGAGACTTACGATGAGCTCGCCGACCCCCACGACGACGACTCTGAGTAACAGCCTGCCGGCACAACTCGAACAAATAGGCTTACACGTCGTGGCCGGCGAACTGGACGACTTTCTGGCGCGGGCCACCAAACAGCGCTGGTCGCCGCGCCAAATGCTGGAACGTCTGGCCCAGACCGAGGCCGCCGAAAGCGCCCACCGCAGCCTGGAGCGGCGTCTCGCCTCTCCGAGATCAAGAAGTTCAAGCCCATGGCCGACTTCGACTGGTCCTGGCCCACCAAGATCGAACCCGCGGTCATCGAACGGGCTCTGCCGCTGGACTTCCTCCCCGAAGCCCGCAACCTGATCCTGGTGGGCAGCAACGGGCTGGGCAAGACGATGATCGCCCAGAACATCTGCCACCAGGCGCTGCTGGCGGGCCATTCCGTGTTGTTTCGTTCCGCCGCGGCGTTGCTGGAAGAGTTGCATCGCCAGACCCTCGAAGGCCGCCACCGCAAGCTCCGCACCTATGCCAACGTCGGCTTACTTTGCGTCGATGAGGTAGGTTATCTTTCCTTTGACGATAAAGTCCGCCGACTTACTCTACGAAGTCATCAACCGGCGCTACGAACGAAAATCGGTGATCCTCACGACGAACCGGCCCTTCAAACCGTCTGCTGCATCATGCCGACGGACGGCGATCGAGGGCGACAGCTACCGGAAGTGCGAAAGCGAGCAGGAGACGGCAGCCCGGCGGCGGAGGAAAAAGTGACGCCTGCCGCCGAGTTGTTGCAGCCGGACTCCAACCCGGCGTTATACGTCCCCGCGGTGCGGACGCTCTATGTCGATCTGCCGGATACTCCTTTGCGCGCGAGTGCTTCGGATCAATGGCTCGCCCGCCGCTTCCATGATGATGGCGTGCCCCTGAGAGTGGTGGAGACTGCGATGCTCCTCGGTTCCCTACGCCGCCTGATTCGCCCGGCAGATGCGCCCCGGCTGTCCCCGATCCGCTCTCTGGCCTATTTCCGACCCGTCATCGACGAACTCCGCGCTCATCCTGCGCCGGAAGGTTATCTCGACTACCTCCGCATCAAACTGCGCCAAGCCGCCGCGGAGAGTTGGCGCTTCGCGCGGCCGACCATGACGGAGCCGAAATAGGCCCAGTCTACTTGTGCCTGCTCGGCTGGAAAAACCTGCAAGCGCAAGAAGGCCTCATGCGGTTGCCGGCGTAAGCGTGCCACCACTCGCCGTAACTGCTCGACGCTGCCGGAATACCCGCGGTCCCGGATCATCTGGTAGAGGCGCGTGGCGCGCAACCGTGGATGCTGCTCCAGCACCTGGCGCACAAACGGCAGATAGGGATCGACCATGGAGGGCAGCCGCAGCTCGGCGTGCTGGAAACGTTCCACCTCAATCGCGCGCCGTACGGTGTCGGGGTCAACGTCGAGGGCTTATGCAATGGCACCGATTTTCCAATGCTCGGCGTAAAAATGGCGGCGAATCTGTACACGGATTTCGGGGGTGATCATCGAAGCTCCCCTTCGTCGTGGAATGTGTGGGAAAGGATCGACGAAACGGCCTGGCCGGCCGCAGATCGAGCACCGACCCGCTTGTCCAGCCGGCCCGGTGACTGAAATCGCAGCGCAACCGCCGCCGGTGTCGTGATCGTTTCTCCATAGCCGGATGGTGCCGGAGAAATGACCGAAAGGGAAGATTGATCCGTCAGGCGCGACCGGCACTGGCGCTCACGGTACTGCTACTGCCGATCCCGGTGGTCGAGCCGGCCTTCCGGGCTCCGCTGATAGCGGTGGTTGGCAGCCCGGTGCTGCCGGCGCCGGGCTGCGGTGCGGCACGCCGAACTGCAATCGCATTGTCCGCGATCGCAATGGCTACAAATCCAGAACAGCGTCTGGCATCCCTGGCCGCGGCAAACGCGCTGCCGGAGAACCACTTCTCCATGAACCGCCATCCGCCCATGCAGGCGGACTTTGACTATGGCAACGGCTCATGCCAGGGTAGAACCAGCTTCGATGGTGGCCTTCTCATGAAGGTTGCCGAGCCAGAACCCCGCGGCTCGAACGGCGGGGTTCTCCTACCGCCTTCCAAGCCACAATACAAGTTTTCGCTGGAATGTTTTGATGCTGATGATTGACAGATGATCGCGCCTTCGGCGCGGATGATGTCGCCAGCCGCCTCTACACTGCCGAAAGACCCAGAAAACCACGTTTTCTGATGACCGACAACAGGCATGGCCAATGCCTACGACCTCCGCAGTTATCGTGACGCAAAGGCGGCGCTGCTGCGTATTCAGGACGAGTTGAATCACGTCAACCCGAGCGCGGCTGCGGCATGGAGGAGGGCTTGAAACGCTGACGTTGCACCGTTTGAAAGTACCGGTGGAACTCTGGAAGACGTTACGCATTACCAATGTCATCGAGTCGCCGTTCTCGATTGTTCGCGTGGTTTGCCGCAACGTGAAGCGATGGCGGCCTAGCAATCAAGTCGAACGCTGGGTCGGTTCCGGGCTCGTCGTTGCCGAGAAGCAGTTCCGTCGCATCGATGGCGGGGAGGTCCAGCATTCGTTCGCATTCGTTCCGGTCCAGAATGCTGTCTGTTGCCTTCGCCGCGATAGGAGCGGCTCGGCCCTCCCAAGCACCTTTCGGCTGACAATATTACGAGGCTATTGGTTCACTGATTTTTGCGGCCCGCCGGTTTGCTCCCCTCTCTTTCAAGGGCTTTTGACACTCCGCTCGGCTCGGTCGGATCTCCCCTCCCGGCTGGAGTCTGCTACCAGGCGCTCCGTCGCTTACCTGGGCAGGACCTACACCTGCAAGAACAACGCGTCCTTCAGGACGGACCATATCTCTTGATTCTAACCAACTGTGCCGGAAGCGACACATAGATTACAGGAACCCGTGCGAATCTGCCGTTAACCGACAAACAGGCGTAAAGGAAATCGCGCGAGGCGGTCTTTCAGGGCACGGACCTCTTCTTCCGCGGCAGTGCGTGAAAGCTTTTCCTGTTCCAGAAGAAAACGGCCCAGCGAGTCGTTCGCCGCCAGGCGCGTTTCTACGTCGGCGTTGTGCTGCTGCTGCGCTTCCAGAAGATTCCGATAATGTGCCGCCTGGCTGACCGCCTCGGCGAGCCGGGTCGAAGCATCTGCGAGTTGCGGTTGTACCTGATCGAGCAGGTTGCAGAAGTGTTGGGCCTCGGCCTGCTTTTCCACGAGCAGGTTACGGAAGTGTTGGGCCTCGGCCTTCTTTTCCGCCAAGCGGATTTCCAGATCGGCGATGCGTTGCTGATGCTCTTCTCCAAGGCGCCCGATCAAGTTGATTGAGTGCTGCGCGCGCCTCTCGACTTCCACGGAACAGGTGCTTCCTATCATCATTTCGCAAAGAGAATAGACCGCCTGTTCATCGGAGTCGGAGAGCCTTCCTCCCCGGCACGATTCCACCGCCGCTGTGAGTTCTCTTTCATCTCGGTTCTTCGCGATCAATACAAAGCTCCGGTAACACGGTTCCCGATAGTCTCCAGATGCGAAGCGCGAGTTGAAAATGGAATTCAGTTCCTGCTCGAATTCGGGAACGCCCTGGGCCCACAAGTGGTTCTGCGCGACCATCATTTGCAGCCAGATAAGCGTACTTCCGTGTGTCCACAGCGTGAATGGGAACCCCGCCTCGCGCAGCCAATCGCCTACTACAGCCTGTTCCGGCAAACCAAGACTCAAATGTTCCTTAAGCGCAGGCAACTCAACGTTTTTTCGCAACTCGACATAACGATACACAAGCCCATCGCAACTGGCATTCAGCGGGGTGAAGAATGGAAAACTAAGAAAGACGATATCGCGCGATACACGTAGCAGTTCCCGAATAAACGGTTTCCGTTCTTCCGGGACGACATGTTCGAGCGTGTCCTGCGCCAGCACAAAGTCGAACGTCGCGTCTTTAAACGGAAGGGAGGTGCCGGAGCCGACTGCATAGTTCTTCAACCCCGGTTCCCTGTGGAGGTCGATTACAAACGACTGCGCCTCCGGAACAAAAGCGGACACCAGGGATGAAAAACCCGGCCACAAGACATCCGAATGGCCGCCCACATCCAACATGGAATACGATGTGCTCCGTCGTAGGGCGCCCACCACCTGAGCAGCAACCCAGTACCGCTCATAGAGATCGAACGCGAGAGTGTGAAGATAGTGGCCGTCGCTGGCTGGCAAGCAAAGATGGGCATCAGGCATGAAGCAGACCCAGGCACCCTCATGATAGCAAAGCCCCTTCACTGCGAACAGACTCCCATCGCCGGCGGAGAGCCCCGGCGTTCACTGTACCTGAACGTCGCCCAATAAGACGGCGTCTTTTGCGGGATGAATGGTCAATCCTCTGCTGTAGATTACGGGCAGGCGTATGGCTGTTTTAGGATTCCAGACCCCGATCTGGACCGAGTACGTGTTCCCAATATCGGGTGGCTGGCTCGCCACGTCGAGCGTGTACGCGATGAAACCCCAGGGATCCTGATTGTAACGGCAAAGCTGATGATCCGCCTGGAGGCGAACCCGGCCGTGTTGGTCCAGAAAATGGACAAAGACCATCCATGCGGCATTCGCCGCTCCGGAGTGCCAATAAAACTGGAAACGCAACTTGTGGTCGCCGGCTGCGGCAATACTGCAGCGAAGCAGTGTCAATTCGTTTTCGAATTTTGCGCCGAACCTCGACAGCCTGATTGTGGCGGAGACGGAGCCGCACAGCAGCGAAAGCTTCGGTAGATACGACGGCCGCTCTGGAGCCACCGGACGGCTCGATTGGTAGCGGGAAGACAACTGTTCGTAGATCGCGAACAACTCTGCCACGTTCTCGTCTACGGTCTTTACTTCCGGAATGCCTGCCCGAAGTCGTGGGATACATTCGGGATCATCCAGTACCCGCTGCAACTGCGCGGCAAGGCTAGCGGGATCGCCCATCTTGAATAGCAAACCGCTCTTGCCGTGCTCTATCAGATCTGCCAGGCTCCCTATGCGGGAAGCAATAACCGGGACCTTCTGAGCAAAGGCCGATAGCAGCACCAACGGCGAATTCTCGTACCACAGCGCAGGAATCACCAGCACGTCGAGGTCTGCAAAGACCGCACCGAGGTTATCGTTGGGAAACGTCCCGCGAAACGTGACGTTGTCGAGGTCTTTGGCCAAGGCAAACAGCCGCCGGTCATATTCCGGAAAGTGCCCCACCTTGCCGTAAACATCGAGTCGCAGCCGGTCATTGGGCAACAGCCGCATTGCTTCCAGCAGCACATGAACGCCCTTGGATTCGCGGAAGGTGCCTACATAACCGAGCCTAACGGCAGGGTCGGTCCGTAGCGGCCGTGCGGCCAAGGGCCGTTGTTCGAGCCCAAAACCCGAGGTGCGCACCTCCACGGCAGTTAAGCCGTTCTCGCCCAGCAGGCGGGCCGTATTGGGAGTGGGCGCCAATAAGACGTCTACATGCGAAATCGTCTTTTTCATCCAGGCCGGCCGCACGGCAGTCCAGATCAGCACCTCGGCGGCCGCCACAGGCAGGCACCGCAGTTCAGCCAGGAACAACAGTACGGGTGATATCGTGCGGAAGAGTGCTTCCCACCGGGCGAGACGGTGAAGCCTCGTCTTTGGGGGCGCCGCGGTCACACATGCCAGGCACGAAACCGGGATTGGCCCACGACATAATCTTTCGTTATGCCTTACAAGTTGATAAGTTGGGCACACATACCAAAAGTCGGTAGCGGTAGCGACCACCGGCAGTCCCAGCCGTTTTGCCGCCCAAATGCCAGCCGTCGACAGATGCATCGAATGGACGACATGAACGATGTCGGGCCGCAGCACGGAAAGGTACTCCCTCAGATGTTCTTCCACCGCTGGATGGAAGTACTCTTTGACGTGAAAATAGCCATAGGTTGTGAAGAACGAAATGCGATGAACGGGCAAGCCGTCGCATGTGCAATCCCAGGCTTTCAGATCTTCGAAATATTCGACGTCCGGCGTTGGCGGCTCATAACAAACGACAAAAGCCTCATGACCGTTCAGGATAGCCTTGCGAGCTAGGCTTCTGGCATAAACCTCGGTTCCGGCTTGCCAGTTCGGAAAGAATGTGTGGACGATGAAGACTATTCGCATTTCATTCAAATGTAATAGGAGCCGAGAATCACGGCATTGGGGTATCCGTGGCTCGAATCGCGCGTGCCACCGCGCAATTTTGTCAAATGCAGATGCATGCCGGTTGCAGGCGACCATACCCCTAGTCTTACGTGGTAGACTCTCCGGCGAAAGTCCTGCGGCGCCGGAATTCTGTTCTGCGATGACAAAAGCCGCAGCGGGCTGGAATGGCCCGATAGCAGTGGGTGGTCTCCCTGGAATCGTATGGCGCCCGTCTCGTCGGTGAAGTGAATGAAAACCGAACAGTCGGCCACCACGGATTCGACATGCCAGAGGAGGTTGAGGGTGATTGCCGAAGCGTCCTCCAGCCGCACGCGAAACGACACCAGCGTCAACGAACGACCGAACTCCGCGCAGAAACGCAAGGAAAGAACCTGCTTAAGAACACGACCGAGAGCTGGAGTGGCGCGGATCAGTACCTGAGACGGCCGGACAGAAGCGACATGGAATTCGGGGTGAGCACTGAGCAATTGGAAAATACCTTCGAGTTCCTTTATCGCGTTCGAAGGATCGCTGCTTTGCATCTATACCCCTACCGAGAGCGTTTGATCGAGCCGCCGCAGACCCTCGGATACACTCCCGCGTAGCTCGCACCAGTTATAATAGTCTGCGATAAAAGCGCCGGCGGCCTCCGCCAGCGCCGGTGGCACAACCGATTGTAAACTCGCCGTGCTGGCCTCACCGGGTCCCAGAACCTGATCCAGAATGAAATAGAAGTTGCGTCGCATGATTTCGCTCCGAGCGGGCTCTGGCCGCAGCAAGCGTAGAGGCATGCGAAGGAGATCGCGAATGCCCAGTAGAGCATATCGCGCAAAACCGCGCCAATCGGTAACCCGATCGGCAAGCATTGTCCTTGCCTCACCACACAAGTGTGCCAGGAGCCGGAGCATCTCCGCATCGCAATGCACCCCCACGTCCGGAGCCCCGAGGTGAAGTATGGCCGGCACGACCCGGCCGGAAACATAACTGCGCTTCAAATGGTATGCTGCCGACCGGTTGTGAGAATGAATGACCCGGGCAGCCGGATTATATACTAGCCACCAACCCTGCCGGATCGCGCGTATGCCCCAATCCAAGTCCTCGGCGAAGTTCATACGGCGGAAGGGATATTCCTCCCAGAAACTCCTGCGTATCGCCGAGCAGACATTGTCGAAAGACGCTAATCGCAGGCGCTCTTGAAATCCAAGAGTCAGGAAATGGTCCCAGTCATCGAGCTTCTGTACACGCGGCTGATCGCCGAGAAATTGAATCCTATATTCGACTTGCCATCGCGCTATTAAGCTGCTGTCGACGCGCGGTACCTGCTGTCCGGTTACACCGACTATGCGATCGTCGGAAAACGGCGACAGCAGGGCCTCCAACCACGTCTCGCCGATAGGCAGAGCGTCCTGCACCAGCATAATGCAGAAGGGACTACAGGTCTGTTGTATGCCGAGGTTTCGGGTGTCCCCGTGGTTGAACGCCTCTGGCGGAATCGTTGTGATGTGCGCTCCGAAGTCGCGGGCGACTTCGACTGTTCCGTCTGTCGAGCCTGAGTCTACGATAAAGACCTCGGATTTCCGGGTTTGCTGCCGAATAGCCTCTAATGTCTGGCGAAACTCGGCGCCGGCGTTCTTGGTGGGAATGACAATTGACGCCTGTACATCAGATGCCAGATTAGCCATGAATGTTCGCCGTCTGACGCGAGCGGAGTGGGCGCGCCAAGCCCTCAGCGTATGCTAACCCCAAGCTTCAGCTCCTTTGGCAAACGCGCAAGCATCTCGTTGATTCCCGAACGAAGATCGATGACAGGCGCCCATCCGAATTCGCGTTTTGCTTTGGAATTATCCAAAATTACCCAGTCGGTTAAGCCTTGGCCGTCTATTTCGGCCGCCTCGAACTGGATCGGCCGACCATAGCACGATTCAACAATTTGCAGCACCTCTTCAACTGAGTGGCCGACACTACTACCGACGTTTATGATGCTGAAGTCCTCCCGCGGCTGGGCAACTATCTCTGCAATTGCGGAGATGTCCTCCAGGTGGATGTAATCCCGCACGTTGCTGAGACTACCAAAAACGCGAACCGGCCTGCCATGAACGATGTTGTTTACAGCAACTCCAATCAGCCCCTGGAGCCGATGCTCCGGCAGTTGTGTTCCAAAAGCATTTCCGACCCGCAATGCAGTGGCGGTAACGTGTCCTCGACGGGCCGCTAAACGGAGGTAATACTCCCCGGCAAGTTTCTGGATTCCATACGACGATACCGGCGCGCACGGGTCCGTCTCGACATAAGGGATACGAGCCGGTGCTGGTGCATAAAGAGCGCCACCGCTGCTGAAATAGACGATATGCGGCTTTGTTTTGGCAGCTTGGATGGCCTCCAGCAGATTCAGCAGCGGTATCAGGTTGTTGAGGGCATCGCCCGGCCAGTCACGGTCTGAGTCCACCGGTGAACTTGTATGGGCGAGATAGTAAATGACTTTGACGCCATCCGCAAAGCGCTCGCAATCCTCACGTGAAAGCAGGTCCCCACAAAAGACGTCGGTACCAGCCAAAGCGACATCATGCGGCGTCGTTCTTACAAACAGCCGCAACGGTCCCACTCTCTTGGCGAGCAGGAATTTCGTCAAATATGCGCCGATAAAACCTCTGGCGCCTACCACACCTGTAAGCCTGGGACCGGAAATATTATTTGAATTGCCTATTTGCAGATAGTATCTCGTGGCCCAACCGGAATCAACAACTTTCTTAGCGTTTCAGCGTTCCAAGGGACAGGTCCTCACGCTCGCGCGAGAGACTCGGAGTATAGAATGGGTCTGTCTTAAATCGCTTCCCCCAACGACCCTCCCAGTCGCGGCGCTCCGCCGCCGTTACCACCCCGACTCGGCTCTGACACTCGTAATGCCGCATTATCACCCCCGCGTCATAGATAACCCGGTATCCAGCCTCCCGCACCCGCAAGCACAGGTCGATATCGTTGTAATTTACTGGGAACGCCTCAGCAAAGCTCCCCACTTCTCCAAACACCTGCCTTCGAATCGCCATACACGCCCCGGTGACCGCTGAAACATCACGTGTCAAATCCAGCCACGGCCAATGCGCCACAGGAGTTGCAGTATCGCGGCCAATGTGGGCGCACCCGGGTCCGACGCCAATCGCTACGCCACCGTGCTGCAAAGTTCCCGAAGGATACAACAATCGCGCTCCCACAATGCCCACATCCGGCCGCTCCACCTGCCCGGCCAGCCGGTCCAGCCACGACGAATCCAAAACCTCCGTATCGTCGTTCAAGAAAACCAGGAATTCGCCTCTCGCCACCTTGGCCGCCAAGTTATTCATCTTTGAGAAATGAAACGGGCCCGCGTATGTCAGACGCAGCGCCCGGTAGCGTGCGATCACCGTCTCGAGCGCGCTCGGCTTTCCATCCAGGTGTTGCACGACAATGATCTCGCGGCGCGGGTACGCAGTCTGCGCTTCCAGCGACGCTAGGCAACGTTCCAGTAACTGCGCCGAGCGCGAGCAGATGATCACACTCGCCAGGTTCTCCCTGCTCGCCTTCCATCGCAAGCGAAAAGTCGCCGGTCGCGGCCCTGCCTCCACTTCCCCCAGCACCGCGCGTCGGCGGACGGCATCCAGAAGACAGCGCCGTGCTGCATCAGCGCCCTGTGCGCCAGCTTCTACATCATCTCTTCGGGAATACAGAACCCGCGTAATATGCTGTACGCTGCCGCCGTTCTCGGTCACCCGGAGCGCCAAATCGTAATCCTGCGTGCCTTCATACTCCTGCCGAAAGCCGCCGCTTCGCTCCCATGCGGCACGCGAAATCGCCATGATACGGCCTATATACATACAGGAGAGCAGCAGATCGGGTGACCAGTCCGGTTTGAAAAGTGGGGCCGTCCGGCCGCCCGCTGCATCCAAATGGTCCTCATCGCTGTAGATCAGATCACTTGGCGCTCCCGTCGCGAGCCGGTACAAAGCATCCGGCCTCAGCCGGTCCGCCTGATACAGCACCGTCACGTAATCGCCCGTAGCCAGCATGGCAGCCCGGTTCAGTGCAAGTGCATCCGGCAGCCTGTCATGGGTGTATGTCACGCGGATCCGCTCATCCACCTCTGCAACCCCGTCCAGGTACTCCTTCAGCCAACCTTCATCGAATTCGCTGCAGATACACAACTCCCAGTTCCGATAGCTCTGCTCCCGCACCGATGCTATCGCCGCCTCCAGCCAATCGCGCCTCGGCCGCCCGATCGCCATCAGCACGCTGAAGCGCGGCCTCACCGTCAATTGGGGCAGCGTCGCACGAGACTCCAGCCGCATCCACCACGAGTACAAAATCGCTTCCGCAGGTTTCTCCAAGGCGCGCAGGAACGGTGTCAAAGAGTTCTCGGGACCTACAGAATCCGCCTCGTACAGAGGATGGGGCCTCCGCCCCTCGGCCGCACCGTGCTTCAGGTAGTGCAGCAGCGGATTGACACCCGTATCCGCCACATCCGCGCACTCCCGCAGATAGAACTCCGGATCGAACAGTGCGTTCGGCTTCCGTCCTTCAAATCCTCCGAAAAGCACGAAGTGCCACAATGGATCGATCCGCGAGGCCGCCACGTCTGGATTCGATGCCAGGTAGTATTCTGTATTGAAGAGGCGCGCCGGATCCCGGCGCAGCCGACCCACGACCCCCAGGTATGAGCGCATTCGAAAGAGCCGCATGAGCAGAGCGCATAGGCGGTGCGGGCTAGCCATAATTCGATGGACCGACCCCAATTATATCAGCGCACGATCACCGCAGCGTTGTCGTCGATCTGGCGCCTGTCTTACCCAGTGGGGAAAGCGGCGGCGCCAAATGCATGACCCTGGCACTCCTCCGGTTCCTGGCCAGGGCCGTGTGGCTCGGCGAAACACATCCAGGTAGCGGGCCGCCATGTCGGCCTGTTCGCCGAACGTGCCGTCTCCCTCAAAGCGAGTTCTCCAGGTGCATTCGCGATTGGGCCAGGTGTTTCGCAATATGCAGCATTCGGAACCCTTGCGCCATGGGGATCCAGCAGTCGTAATCAAATGAAGCTTGCAGCTCAGTATTCAGCATTCCGGCTCCTTCTACCGCCTGCCGACGCATAAAACATGTCGGTTGGCAAATACAGCACTCCTTCCCCAGGGTTTGTGGCGACGGGTTGCCATGAATAAACGGAGTCCCAATGCTCCTTGCGCCGCTGTTCGTCTGCCGGGGCGGAAAGGTCAACCGGTACCTTCATCTCCGCGCTGACGCCATATCTTCCAAGTCGTTGCAGTTTATCACGTGGCTTCCGGTGTCGGTGCAGACTGACATCCCGACGCGTCGCGTTCACATGCCCTCAGTTCGCACTGACGGATTGGCTAGAGTCCCTCCTCATCTTTGCCGATTCTCTGCCATAAAGACTGGAATCGGATTGTCTTTTTGCACCCATATACCGGCAGGGCTGAAGAAAGTGGAGGAGCGACTTGCCGAATGCGAAGGACCTGACGGTGGCATGCTACGCCCTGGATGGTTTGCAGGCGGATGCGAACGTAGCCATGGTTTATGATGAGGGATACTGGGTGGACAACGGAGCACGTGGTTGCAACTCATCTACCAACGTCTGGGTGTGATGCAGAGTCCGCTTGCGCCAAAAGGCCGGCATAAGGTTCGTTGTCATCGTCGGTCTCAACAAGCGCGGCGGCGCCGTCCCGGATCGCTTGAAGACATCCGACATTCTTGCGGGGCATAGTGACGCGTCGGCCCTTCTCTGGCGATCCGAAATCCGCTCTCGTGCTGCCGCTCGAGACTGAAGAAATCGCATCCCGGCAGATTGAAATCGGCAGGGCTTGGAACATCGCCAATGACGTAAAATCGATGGCCCCGTTCGCGGCAGCCAGCCGCAAGTGCACGAAGTATTCGATTCGGGGCCGCAATAGAGGTGACCACCACGGAGAAGTTAGCGCTGGGGTTATTCACCGGAGATCACCGGCCCGGGAACTTCCTTTGGAGCCGCTTCAGAGAAACGCCGAATCGGTCCGGGCCTTCGAAATTCGCGGAACAGGTACTTCGCGAGGCTGAAGCCTGTCGGCAGAATCTTGAACCGGGTGCAGCCCCATGGGCGCGTCCTCTCGATAACGGGAAATTCACATATCCGTAAACGTAACCTATATCCCCGAGCCGCCATCTCAAGATCGATTCTAACACCGGTCCGAGAGGGCTCAAGGTCGAGGAATGCTTGCTTGGTAAAGCCCTTCACGCCATGGAGCACGTCCCAGACTATAGGCCCCCGCCTGCACCAAAGGGCGGCTACGATCAGCGCCAAAGCCTTGACGCCCCATTTTCGCGGGCGGAAGATACGATCATCCTCTTCGTTCCGGCCGCCGCGCATCTGGCGGCTTGGCACAACCAACTCGTTGCCGTCTAGCAGAAGTGCCTTGATCCGATGGACGATCGAAGGATCGAGGGTGCCCTTGGGAAAGAAAACGACTATGTTCTCGCAGGTGGAGGTTTCCACGGCCTGCCAGTACGCGGCGCAGAGACTTCGTCGCGTCTGGGGGTAAACGGTCACGCCGTATGCTTGAAGCACCTCAGCCGTCCCGTCGCTGCTGCCGCCATCAATGGCGAAGACCTCGTCAAAACCCGAGAAGTCGAACTTCGGCAAGTCACACTCGCGGCCTTGCTTTTCATTCCACACAACGAAACAGAGAGAGGTTCTGGGCAACGGCATAATCCCTGGCGAAATACAGCGGCCCTCCCGCGAGCTCCCAAGACTTTTGGGCTAAGGCTCGAACGGCTCCGCGATTCTGGAAAGCCGAACATAGAGTATATCCTCTTGACAACACCGGTGGAACTTTGATTCCATGGGGAGTGCCTCCTCAATCTCTGCCTCTTCAATCTTCTCCGAGCCAGGGTGTATTTCCATTCATTGGGCGATCTATAGCCGTTTTATTTGTGATCGTAACCGCGGTGCTCGCGGCCGGCGCCGGAACCTTCTTTGTTGTCGCGCACACTCACCCCGTCGAACGGTACCGGGACCTGGTCGTAGGCGCAGTTACCTGGACCGACTCCAACAAGTCGAGTGACCTGACCTATCTTTATCTTTTTGTCGCGCTGCTCGCGTCCTTTACCTTCGCATCGGCCGGCGCGGTTCGTTTGTTTTTGAGAAAGGCTCCTCTGTGGTTGAAGGCCGCGGTTTGCGCCAGCGCGGTTTTTTGCTTCGGCGGGGTTCTCTTGTGGCTCAGCACTCTATGGTTCCTGGGCTTCTGGGCCGTGTGCTATGCGTGTGTCGCGTGGGAGAGGCAAGAATTTCTCCGGAGTCGCCAACGCTGGTTTGCCGGAATCGCCTTGACGCTGGCAGGGATGGCGTTCTTTGCCGGACTCGGAGCTGCGGCGGTTCCCGGGCGTTTATTATGGCCGCTGCCCGGCGTCCAGCGGGAACTCTTAGCCCTCCCATCGATTTGCCTATTTGCGGCGGCGAGTTTCGTGACCCTGAACCTCGCTCTTGCCCGCTCCATCTCGGGCCTGCGCCACAGACTCGGGCTGGCCGTTCTTGGTGCGCAAGCGCTTCTCCCCTTTTGCTTCCTCATCTTCCTCCCCGCGCACCTTCTGACGCCGGACGGGATACTCACGCTTAGCTCCACCGTCTATTTGAAGATTCTCCTGCTTGCCCTGATGGTAGGAGCGTGGTGGGAGCTCTGGAGAGCATATAGTCGGTGGAGACGCGTCTCTCAGGCGCCTTATGCCCTGGACTCAGTTCTGTCGACTCTATGCGTCGCTGCGGCCGCCACCTATTTCGCGATGTTCCCTGAGCGATTCCCCTACATAAGCGGGGGCTATTTCTTCTTATTTCCCGGCGATCACTTTCACACCGGTGAGGAACTCCTGCCATGGCAGCAGTTGCTCCACTTCCACAGCGTTCCGTACGTCGACTTTGCCCCCATTCACGGTTTGATGTCGTACGCTTGTGGCTTCATCTCTTCGGCGTTCCTCGACGGTACGGCCGCCAGCTTTATGGAATCTCAGCGGTTCCTCTTTGGTATCGCGGTCCTGGCAACGGTTTGCGCGGCCCGGCCCCTTGGCGGCGCCTTGTTGGCGGCGGCCTGCGCTATCCCGGTTACTTTCGT
Organism: Bryobacteraceae bacterium; assembly: GCA_049509915.1. Classification (GTDB taxonomy): domain Bacteria; phylum Acidobacteriota; class Terriglobia; order Bryobacterales; family Bryobacteraceae; genus JBEKYD01. Next base: position 15,616 of record JBEKZL010000136.1, read on the forward strand.
TTTGGACCGGGACGCGTTCCTAGCGGCGGCCATCTTTCTGCTTGTGAATCCGGCGACACTCCGCCGACCGGGGAAATGGCTTCTGACGTGTGTGGGCGTTTGCGCGTTTTCCCTGGGATACAACGTGCCGGTTGGAGGCGCCCTTGTGGTGGCCTGTGCCGTTCCCTTCGGATATTTCTTGGCGGTCTGGATTCGCAACCGTCGAAAAATTCGGATCTGGTCAATTGCCGTGGTGGCGGGTTTCGGAGTGCTGTGCCTGATATGGTCGTTTCCCGCAGTTCGAGGATGGATCTGGTTTGCTACAGACAACGGAAGCTCTAATGTGGTGGCACACGGGATGGGGTTTCGAGGGGCGCTTGGTGCGGTCCCGCCTGTCCGCGAGCTGATTGACCTCTCGGGGCTTGAAAAGGTCTTGCCCCCTTTTCTTCGTGAGGCCTGGATTCTGGCGGGAAGTTATGGCTTCTATCTGCTCTTCATTCAAGTGCGCAAGCCCGGGAATGAGAGAAGCAGTTCGGCAATCTTGGGCGCATGGCTTGTGTTCATCGTGCCGCTGGTATTGTCGCTTTACACTTTCGTTCGCATTGAGCCCACCGGCCTCTCGCGAAGCGGCCCTATCAGCGTCGTCGTTCTGGCGGCCATTTTGCCCGTCCTGAACGCGCGCATCCTTCCCCCGTTCAAACCGATCATGTTCCTACTCGCCGGATACGCATTTATCCTTTTCTTTGTGCCGGACAAGTTACGGGTCGATTTGACTTACCTGAGATTCAAGTCCGCCCCTTTGTCACAGCCAATCTCTTATCCACCCGGTTATACGCTGACCGACGGAAGGGATTTAGGACTGCCGAATATGGGCCGCTTGTGCGCGGATGCCCCCACCGTGAATGAAATTCTTGCCCTGAGGCACGCTTTATCGATGTTGTTGCGGCCCGGCGAAACGTACATCGATCTCACAAATCGGCAAGCCTTTTATTATTACCTGGACCTGCCGATTCCCCAGCTCTATATGCACTTTGTGGCCGCGTCAGAGAAAATGCAGGAACGAATGGTTCAGCAGTGGAGAGCGGATCCGGCGCCGGTGGTCCTGATCGCTCCCGCGGAGGTTTTTGATGGTGGTCTACCATCTCTTCGCTGCTACCGCTGGTATCGGGAATTGCTGCCGGCCTACACGCCGATCGTTTTGGATGGGTTTACGTTCCTGGTAGATCCTAAGCGGCTTCCGGCCGATTCCCTGACCCCATCCGAGCGGTTTGCCATCCTCGATTCCTCGTTTTTCGCTCCTGACCTTCAGGCCCTGCCTTCGGCGTGGGGAAGGTCGTGGCCGCTGCTAAAGGCCAGGTTTAAGAAAGTTGCGAACGTGGCGATTGGACCAGGCGCAACCTCTGGTGGGGCTGTGACCTCATCCGCGACGTTTTATCTGGAGCCGCTCAATGTGACCGGAGCGGAGGCGGATTTCGCGACCGTCGACTTCAGGCTGGAAAAGTCGCCGACAGCAGCTTTCGCGCACCCAGACCCTCGGGTTGCAGTCTCGTGGACCTCCGCTGATGAGGAACACCCTCCCGTGCAGACCTTTCTTGCGAAATCGGGAACGGCGCTCTTGCCGCTCGGATCCCAGCCTCGATGGCTCCTGAGCGACAGACTGCAAACATTGCGCTTGGACCTGGTGAACCCAGGAGACGTGAGCGCGTTCGAGGTCAAAGGCCTGACGCTCTGGAAGCTCAACGATGTGTCCGACCGGCCAGCGCCGCAATACTCGCCCAGCTTCCGGCTCAACCGCCCGCGATCCTGGGCCGTCGGGCCATCCAGCGCCTCGCAGGCGGAGCTCAGCAAAGCAATTGCCGAGATCAAATCCAACGTCACACTCGAGCTGGTTTCGAACGTGCTCTCGGCGGCCTTCTATCCGACGCTGATCAAGACGCAGGATGGCGCAGACGCGGTTTTCGCACATGCCCCCGCGAAGTTATTCGAAGCCCTGAACGCGCGGAAACAGAGCATCGGCTTTGGTTTTGGTATCCTGCCAGGAGCATATACAAATGAAGGCCGGTGCAACGGCGTGCTGTTTGAAATCTGGCTTGAGCCTGCCAGTGGATCGAAAACACTGGTTTGGTCAAGGTTGTTGAATCCGTTGGTACAGGCCCAGGATCGTGGAACGCAGTCCGCGAAAATCTCCCTCGATCCTCCCAAGGGTGCCCGCCTCATTCTCGAGACAGCCCCGAACGGCAGCAACGCCAGGGACTGGTCCTATTGGACGAACGTGAAAATCGAGTGAAGTCGGCGATCCAGCCGTTAGCGACCGGTTCCTACTCGCATATAAGAAGCTGTGGAGAGTTGGGCAATTCAAACTTGGAGTCGTCTGTCTTCGCGGCAATAGAATGGGTTCGGCCATCCTTCAGCTTCGTGGGCAAATCCAAGACGAATGCGTGCGCGCCATCGGCCTTCCCTGCTGCCTTTAGGTCCGGGCCGTCAGCGGTAGCGGCGGTCGGACGTTTCCAGTCCACAGCCTGCGGCATCCCATTGACCGCGAGTCTTCTCGTTGAACCTCCCGGCGGCCCGTTCGCATTGCGTGTATCGGCCGTCGATTAGCAGAATGTCTCCGACGGGGAAGAGGCTGGTTACCGTTTGGAACAGCTTGCCGGGTGTAGCGCCGATTAAGAGGTTCCGGAGCAGATCAGAGTACGGCTCCTAATCGGGTGGCGGATATGCAATAATAACTGTTCGAGCCAAGTAGACCTTTTTCAGAGGGCTTCTCTTTATGGTTCTTCGTGAAATGGTGTCTGCGGGGTGGTTGACGGTTTTGGTCATATTCCTCTCCGCGTGTTCGGCTGGGGAGTCACCCACGTCTCCTGTAGCCTTCAGCACCACGGTTTTCGGTGGGGAGCTCTCTCTGCTGGGGTGTTCCGTACAGCCTCGGGGCGGTCACACAAATGTGGACCTGCGATGGAAAGCTATCGGACGCCTACTGCGGACTACGATGTCTTCGTCCACGTTCTTGACGCTTCCAATGGCATCGTTTTTCAATTGGACCATCCGCTCAAAGCACCATCCGGAAAACTTCCGACCTCCTGGTCGCCGGGGGATCTGGTAACAGAGTCGTTTTTGACCGTGCCACCCCCGGGTCCGGTGCCCGGCATCTATAACCTGAGAATTGGATTGTATGTTGCTAAACCAATGAGGGTTCTGCCGGTAGTTCTAGCTACTTTGCCGCAACCAGCCGATAGCTGGAAGGATCACGCCATCTTAATCGACCGCGTGGACTGCAAATAAGGAGCGCTCGAAGTTCCTAATAGAGCGGGATCGTAGGAGATCGTATGGATGTGAGAGGCTTCAAAGAGGCCGCGGACCAGCTCACAAAGATCGTGAAGACCTACAACTGGCATTTAGTGATCCAGGCTCGCGGGACTACTGGGCATGGGCGAATTCGCACGGTGTTTTTGAGTCGCCGAAACTCGCGCAACTAGCTCCGTCGCTGCCCCCTGAAGAGCTGTGTATCTTAATTGGATCGGGGAAGATTCCCCTGGACTTCCTGACTTCGGGCGCACAGGTCTTCCTGGCCGTGGCGGAGTTGGGCAATGTGGAAACGGCAATGAGTCTATTGGATTTCGGATGTGGTTGCGGCCGGCTGCTTCGGTTTTTGGCCTTCTATTCCCATCGCGTGGAACTGGTTGGCGTCGATGTCGAACCGAAGCACATCGCGTGGTGCAGTTGCAACTTGAACACTGCCTTGGTTACGAGAACCGAGAAGGTGCCCCCGCTTCCATTTCTGGCGAATCGCTTCGATAGGATCGTGTCCCTGTCGGTGTTTTCGCACCTTCCGGAGGACGCACATCTGAAGTGGCGCGATGAGTTAGCTCGCGTGCTGGCGCCTGGCGGTCGCTTGATCATGACCACCCTTGGGCAAGCGGCCATTGACGCGGCGCAGCGGAGCCGGGCCAGTTTTGATATCCTTCAGATCTCCGAGAGCCGCTTTGAGACGGCAATAGTAGAAGTTGCGCGCAGAGGATTCAGCTTCGTCCTGCAGGCGGACCATCCACTCAGCGATTATGGAATAGCCCTCGTTTCTGAATCATGGGTTCGCGAGTTTTGGGGCGTTCACTTTACGCTGGAGAAGTACATTCCCGGCTGGGCCGGCGGTTGGCAGGACGGGTATCTGCTAGAGCGCCGTAAGTAGGACGGCCTGGTTCAGCGTTGCCGGTAAATAAAAAACTCCTTGCCTGTGGGGCCCAAGGAGCC
>JBEKZL010000137.1:0-20865 GCA_049509915.1 Bryobacteraceae bacterium
GCGACAGAACCCCCCTGCGGCGCAACACGGACCCCGCCGAGGTGGCCGATACGGCGGTCTTCCTGGCCAGCGATCTGGCCCGAGGCGTAACCGGCAACGTGATCTTCGTGGATTCCGGTATGCATGTAATGGGGTTCTAAATGAGAGTCGAAGTGGTATTGACGGAAGCCGACATCACCCAGGAGTTTACCGAGGCGATGGAGGCGCGCGATCTGCCGGAAAAGTTTTTCTTCTGGTTCCCGCGGTCGGCCGCCGAATGGGTAACGCTGGCTTCCGACACGGACCTGCACGGCGGGCTGTGGCAGACCTGGACGCGGATTGCGGCGGAGGCTTCTCTGCTGGCCGGGATTTTCCCCGCCAAGCTCCCGGTGATCAGCTTCGGCGCCGGCGATGGAGCGCGCGACCGGCTGCTGATGGATGCGTTGAAGAAAACCGGCGCGGAATGTTCCTACTACCCGGTGGATGCCAGCCAGAGCATGCTGGAGATGGCCTCGGCGGGGGCCGAAGACGAAGACATCGAGACGGTCGGCATCAAAGCCGACATTTCGAGCCCCATGCACCTGGTATATGCGGCCGACGCCGCCGACCCGCCTCGCCTGTTCCTGTTCTCGGGCAATACCATGGGGTCGTTCGACCCGCTGGCGCAGATTCGTTCGGTGGCGCAGTGTCTGAAGCCGGGCGACCGCCTGCTGGTGGACGGCGAGATCTTTCATCCGGAGTTGACGCTGGCGCGGCGCGACAATCCCGCCGTGCGGCGATTCATCTCCGCCCTGCTGGCGGGAGTAGGTATCAGCGAGCCCGACGGCGAAATCCGGTTCAATTTGAAGAACGATTCCCGCCACGCCGGACTGCACCTGGTCACGCGGCATTTCCGCGCCAGCCGCGACATCTCGGCGACCGTCGCCAGCCAGGAGATTTCGCTCGAACGCGGCGAACGCATCGGGTTGAATTTCCAATACGCCTATACGGCCGAAGCGTTTCGTTGGCTGTTGTCGGAACAGGGCGGCCTCGAAATCGTGCGCGAATACCCATCCTCGGACGGACGCTTCCTCACGGCCTTGTGCCGGAAGTAGCCCAGGAGCTTTCAGCGGTCGGCGATCGGCAAAGGAATCGTCGCATTTCGCGCCATCGGGGGAAATGAGCCGATCTGTTTTTTGTGGGGCAGGTTGCCAACCTGCAGACCGATTGTCAATCGGTCCTGCCGGGCGCCAGCCCGGCTGTGTGCCGGCGGACTCGAAACCTGGCTCAACCCGGATTCCACGGCATCATTTGTCACAGCCACGTATCAGTTCCCCGCCCGCTTCAACTCGCCCAGTTTCTCCAGCACGTCGCCTAACTTCCAGTGGGCTTCCCCCAGCGTAGGTTCGTTTCCCTCCGGCTCCTGGCTAAGATATTTCTCAAGATAGCGCCGGGCGCGCGCCAAATCCTTGCGCGCCGCCAGCAGCCTGGCCGCGGCCCGGTAATACGGCGCCAGGTCGTCGGGCACGTTTTCGGTTGCGCGCGCTACCACAGCGTCCAGCCCGCTCCCATCCCCGCGCATGGCGTCCGCCTCGGCTAGAATCACATACCCGTCCACCCGGCCGGGATCGATGCGGGTGGCCTCGCCGGCCTGCCGCGCGGCCTCCGCAGCGTCTTCGTGACCGGCTCCGAGGGAGAACCGGGCCAGCCCGATCCGTGCCCGGTAGCTGGCGCCGTCGGCGTCCACAGCCTGGCGCAGCATCGCCGCTGCGCGTTCGGCGCGCTTGTCGAATTCCGACAGCCGGGCCTCGGCCAGGAATCCGCGCGAGGCGTCGGTGCGCGCGATCCCGCGGGCGACCTCCCCTGCCCGTCCGCGGTCGCCGCCCGCGACCACCGGAGCCAGCAGATAGAACTCCATCAGGTCCTCTTGCGCCTGCAGATCGCGCCCGTCCAGCCCCAGCGCGAGCTCGATCTCTTTCTTGAAACGCCGCGCCAGAAAGAACTGCTGAATCGCGTTTGCCGATTGCGCCTCCACGCCCAGGGCCTCCGCCAATTGGCGGTGAAAGCGCCCCACCTGCCCGTCCAGGCTCACGGCCTTTTCCGCCAGCGGAAGCGGCGTCTTGCGATCGCCAAATGCGTTGCGGATCTGCGATAGAAGGAAACAGCCCGCCGGATTCCGCTCCACGCACCCCGGCCCGGCCTCCACCAACGCCCGCGCCCGCTTCCAGTGTCCCGCTTCAATCAGTTCCTCCGGTGTCTCGGCCGCGGCCGCCGCCACCAGCATCAGCGGCAGCAACCGCCTAAGCACTTCCCAGCCGGCTCGCATAGCCCCGATATACTTCCGCAAATACCCCGTCCCAGGAAACCGATTCCATCTGCCGGCGCGCCGCCGCCGCCATCTCCCGGCGCAAATCTTCCCGCCTGGCCAACTCCACCACGCGGGCGCAAAACTCCTCATCGTCCCCCGCCACGAAGCCCGTTTCCCCGTGGCGAACGATAAACCGCGGGCCGCCCGCGTCCGTCACCACCGCCGGCACGCCCGAAGCCAGCGCTTCCTGCACCACGTTCCCGAAGGTATCGGTCTTGGAGGGAAACACAAAGATGTCCAGGTTCGCATAAGCCCGCGCCAACTCGACCCCGGACAGCACCCCCGTGAAAACCGCGTTGTCCAGGTTACGTTCCATCCATGGCCGTTCGCTGCCCGTGCCCGTGATTTGAAACCGCACCTTGCTGAGGCCCGCTTCGCGCCACGCCGTTTCGACGCGGGCCAGCAGCGTCCCGTTTTTTTCCGGCATCAGCCGGCCCACAAAACCCACTACTACGTCCGTGTCCGTGCGGTCACGGCGCGCGGGTGTGAACAGAGCTGTATCCACCCCGCGCCGCATCGGAAACACCGGCCTGCCTGTCCGCTGCCGCAATATGCCGCTCAACTCCGGGTTGGGCGCGAACAGCAGCTCGCCTCGCGAGAAGAACCAGCACACCCGGCCCATCACGAACCTCTCCAGCGCGCAACCCAACCGTTCGCCGGCCGCCCCCGGCAGCCAGCGCAGGCAGCGGCCCAGCCGCCGGCCGGCAAACTCGTGCAGGTTGGTGTGCCACGATGCCGCCAGCGGCGTCTTACGCCGCGCTGCCAGAATCGCGCCCACAATGCCCAGGTCGCCGGGGCTGGTGACATGAATTGCGTCGGGGCGGAAGCGTTCCAGCTCCGCTTCAATCGGTTCGATGACGCGCCCGAGCCAGGGGTCGAATTGGAGCTCCGAATCCACCGGTACCGCCCAGGAGCTGCGCACCAGGTCCATCGTTCGCATCGACCCCTCCTCCCGCGCCCCGGCCTCACCGTTCCAGCGCACGCACAGGAACGGAAGCCCCTTCCGCCGCGCGTAGCCCAGCCATTCGCGGCAGGTGCGCGCGGCGCCATTCACCTCGTGGTAGGTATCGGCCAACAGCGCCACGCGAGCGATCGCCATGGCGCTATGCCTCGGTCGGTTCCTGCCGGCCAATCGCCCGCCGCAGCGTCGCCCGCACGCCCGGATTGGCCAGGAATCCGATGGCGGCAATCAAGGCGTTGAGCACTCCCGGCTCCCCGCCCGGCCAGATCGCCGAGAGCGGCTGCACGCCATTGGTTTCGTGATCGTAGAAGACCCGGTCCACATAGCGCTCCCGGCCCGGCAGATCGGGGTGGTTCTTCACCGCCTGCCAGATGAATTCGATAATCCGCGCCACCAGCGGCTCCCGGTACTGCGGCAGGAATAGCACCCGGCTCAGTTTCCGCACCCGCACCTCATCGACGAACTCGGCGAAGCTCGCGGCGCTGGTAAGGTTCAAGTTGGCGTTCGGCTCCAGGCAATGCCGGTCGCCGCCGGAGATCGGCGGAATCCCCGTTTCGCGCGACAGCCGTACCACCTCCCGATTGTCGGAAGCCGGCTGCATCCCGTTCAGCTCCAGCGCATGCATGCGGCGGCCATGGGCCGCCAGGAATCGCGTCAGCTCCTCGACCTGCAGCGCGCGGGAGATCCGCTGCTCGGTGCAGTAGGGGTGGTTCAGCACCACCAGAACCTCCGGCATCCGGTCGAACTCCGCCAGCAGGCGCCCCAGCAGCGCCTCATTCGGAGCAGCCGTGTAACGCGCCATTTCCGCCATCCATCCCCTTGCTCCCTCCGCCGGTAGATTGTGCACCCCGAGGTGGAATACCGCGGCCCCGAACGGCGCCGTCCATTCCACCGAGATTGGCGCCGCGATGCCCAGCGCGTTCAGCTCCGTGCCCGCCTCCAGATCGTCGTGGTCGGTGAGAGATACCATCGGCCGCAGACCTGGCATTTTGCCGATCTGCGCGGCCTCCAGCTCGTATGCCGCTTGTGCGTGCAGCGGCGGCCGCCAGAACGCGCGGTTGAAATCTACCGCCCGGCCGCAGCGCGCCTTACGACGGTCGCTGACCCGTTTGACGATGGCATGGAGCGGGGGAATCTTCTCGAGCACTGGCGGCAGAAAGTCCAACGACTCGCGCGAGTGCAGCGTGTGGCTATGCAGGGAAACGGCCGACGTGTAACCTTCCGCCGCTTCGGGATTTCGCCAAAGGCACTCCACCTGAGGAGCGCAGCTCGACAGTTGCCGTATGGGTCTCATAACAACATTGGGCGCCGAAATTGTTTTCACTCGCGTGACGAGAAGGTAAAGATTCGCACCGTTCGCCCGGCCTCTGTCACAGAGGCGTGAATCCTGACACGGGAATCGTTATGAGAATAATCGGGCCGAATCTGAACCGCGGCGTGGCGCACGCACTCGTGCGTGCGGTGTCGAGACTCTTCTCGACACCCGTCTGCGCACGGTACTGCGGGCGTCGGCAACAGTGCCGAGGCTCGCACGTGCCTCGCCACGCTGAAACGGCACCGTTATTCCTCGTCGGCCCGAGCGCCTGTCAGGGGATAACCTGAGGGTTGCGCGGACACGCGACCCTCGCAAATCGAGCCGCGATCTTGAGGGAGTTCCCTTGGTGGGGCAGGCGGTTCCGCCTGCCCGCCGGTTGTCAACCGGCGTTCTGGCGGACGGTGCGAAATCAGCAACCTGGAGAGCGTCTTCAACGGAGCGGTTGCCGCGCCTGAACCAGGCAATCCCCGGCTTGCCTGCAATTTCCGGCGCCGCCCTTATTGCCCGAGTTCCAGCGTCTGCGCTCCCCCATGCAGGGGCAGCACCCGCCCGTGCCACGTCAGCTTGCCGGAAACATTCTCGGGGAGTTTGATGCTCGCGCTCCAGGCGCCAGCCCGCTTTTCATACGACACCTCGACCGCGCCATGCGGCGTCGGCATCGAGGCAGCCACGTGCTGGAGTTTGCCAAGGTAAGGGGTAATTGCCACCGTGCGGAATCCCGGCGCGCCGGGGCCGATGCCGGCGACTATCGTCATCAGATCGAAAGTCGGATGGGCGCTCCACGCGTGCGAGTCGGAGCGGGTAGGTTCCGGTGTCTCGGCCCATGTCGACAGGCCGAGCCGGAGCATGTTGCGCCACGGCTCCAGTTGCGGGATGTATAAGTCGCCTAACCCGGCATGAACCATGGCACGGGCGACATAGAAACGGAAATAGTAGCTCGCCGGCGATATGCCGCTTCGATCGTCCGAGTCCAGGACTCTCCGCATCACGGCCGGCTGGAGGTTTTGGGGAATCACCTCGAGCCACACGGCCATGGCGTTGGCTTGCTCGCTGAGATGGTTCCGGGCGGGCGTATCGGCTAACATTCCCGCCTGCTCATACCAGTTCAGCCGCATCAGTGCTTCCGACGCCCGGCGCTCCCGCTCGCGATATTGGCGGGCGCGATCTTTCTCACCAAATTCGTCCTCGAGTGCCGCGGCGTTGCGCAGCGCTTCGACAAACTGAAGCGTCAAAGCCGACGAGCCGCCGTCGGCATCCTGCGGAGGCACGCCCGACACAAAATCCGGCGGGCTCCAATCCACAAAGGGCCACCATTCGATCTGGCCCAGCAGCCCGTCCGGCCGCTGCCGCGCCGCGAACCAATCGAGAACCCCGCGCGTCCCCGGAACCAGTGAGCTTACGAAAGCCGGATCGTCGCGGTACTGCCAGTAATCGTGCAGCATTCCCACCCAGAGCAGCGAGAAAGGAGGTATGATCTGCGTGAGTGACGACGGATAGCGGCTCTGCGTGAGCCCATCCGGCATCAGCGAGTTGTGGAATGCTTCCAGGGCCTGGCGCGCCAGCCGGTCGTCTCCCGCCACGGCATAGGAAATCAACGCCTGAATACGGGTATCGCCGATGTACTGCAGTTGCTCCCAATACGGCGTATCCATGTAAGTTTCATGGGCGCATAACTGCGCCGTGCGCCACCCTGTCTCCCAAATCCGGGCGAGCTCGGCGTCGTCGCTCTCAAAGTGCCCAACTGCCTGGAACGGATAGGCCGTATAGAAGCCCGACAGCTTCTCAATCGTAAGTGGCGTCCCCCCTGTCCTGACTTCGACCTGCAAATATCTCCAGGTGCGCCACCAGAGCGTGCGATAGGTCCGCTTGCCTCCATCCGAAACGATCTGGTCGCGCACGCCCTCGATGTGCCGGCCCGCGGTCTCATTGCGATTGCCTTTCTTGTGATCCGCGTCATACAGCGCCTCCGCATAAGTGAGGTCGATCGAAGCGTCTCTGCCGCCACTGGTTTCGAGCGCCGGATAAGCCGTGGTCAGTTCGCCGCGATCGAGCAGGATGGCGACTTCGCTATGCGGCGGAACCGTCAACGGCTCTTCGAGCGAAGCGGGCGCCGCGCCCCCTGGGCCGGAGATGCGGACCACCCGCCCGGCCGAAATCGGCGCATAGCTCATCTGTGGCAGCATGTCCTTGACCAGCATCCAGGGAGTCGGGCTATCCTGCACCCCGCGAACCGCCGCGCGCCCTAAAGAGCGGGCTCCCGTCCAGCGGCCTGGGTCGATCTCCAAGCTGTCCCAGTTCCAGTCCATCTTCCTGCCATCCATCGACTCTGCCGGTCCGGCGGCATAATAACCCCGCGCTCCCGACTGCGCCGCGCCTCGCCCCATTTCGCGGCTCGCCTGCCAGCCCGCTCCGGTATTGACGGCGGCGTTGGCCGCGTCCTGGGCCGCCAGCAGAAACGCCGTCCGCGAGCTCATGTGCGACAAAGCGGAGACAGTGCCGTGGTTCCATACCATGGCCGCGATCAGGTTCGAGCCGCTACGAAGGTACCCGGACAGGTCGAAAGTCTCATAATGCCAGTGGTGCAGGTCTCCCAGAGCCGGCCCGGCGCCCACGCGCTTACCGTTCACGTGAAGCTCGAAACGCGTATCCGCGCTGACGTCCACGAGGAATTGTGCGGGAACTTTTTCGAGCTCTAGCGACTTGCGAAAGTAGCTGACGTTCTCCTCGCGCGCCGGGCCATCGGCGGAGGCGATCCATTCCGCGCTCCAGGCTTTGGGCGGTGTTCCCGCAGCCGCGGCCGCCTGCCAGCAGAATCCAAGAACCAGTGCGAGCCAGCCATACCGGAGTGTTCTCATCAGAGTCGTTCCTGTCCGTCGTTTACAGATAAACGAAACTGATTCTATCAGGTGTACCGTCCGCGGTCGCGGCTCGGAAACGCGCGAAACCGAGCCGCGGCCGTTAGCTAGCTAAACTAGGGAGCGGTTGCTCGTTATGTGAACGTAATTCCGAAATGGCCCGGCGCACTCCTACCGCTTGATCCGCACCGTCATTCCCGCGGGTGTTACGTCGACGCTTTGAATGCGGTGTCCCAACTCGAACGGGCGGCCGACGGAGGCGGCCGGATAAAGCGGCAGGAGCACGTCATTGATGAGGAAATCGAGGGTCCGGCCGTCGATGCCGACGCCCGAAATGGTCACTTCGTCGACCTCCACGGTCGCATAACCGCCGGAAGAGTGGATCCGCGCCGTGACGCTCACCGGCCGCTCGCCTTCAAGCAACTTGGACATCAGCCAGCCCGGCTGGGCACCTTGCGCGCGCCGTAACTTGAGAAAATCGATGGTGGCGCTGCCGGTGGCCCGGCCGGGCGCGGGGATCCCGATACGCGTATCGCGCACTCCCGCCGGGGCCTCGCCGGCGGCGTAGGCGTTCAGCTCACCCAGGGTCAATTGCACCGTTGCGCCGGGCCGAAGAAGGTCGGAATCGATCAGGTCGAGCTTGTGCCTGGCGGTGGCGTACTCGCCGGCCGTGGCCCATAAACAGGCCGCCGATACCAGCCAGATCGCGAATTTTGCGGTCCCGGACATGTGGGAATAGACGCTGACAACCGCCAATTCGTTGCTCGGTTTGGGTCAAGACCCTCAGGCGTAACCACCCTGTAACGCGCATCTCATTGAAATCAAGGGGCACTGGATATGGCGGCAGAGGCTTCGCCCGTGGCACCTTTCGTGCTGTATAGATTTCGGAGTCGTTTATGCCGTTTCAGGTCTGGGTCCTTGTCGCTCTGGTCCTGTTGGCAGCAGTGCTGCGTGGATTGTACGGCTGGTGGAAGTACCGCGGACGCCGTCTGGTGACGTGCCCGGAAAACCAGCGTCCCGCCGGGGTAAGGCTGGATTCTTCCCGTGCCGCGCTGGGCGGCCTGCTGCATGCTCCCAAACTACAACTGCTGGAATGCACCCGCTGGCCGGAGAAGGCCGGCTGCGGGCAGGAGTGCCTGCGGGAGATCGAATCCCGGCCGGGCGACTGCCTGGTCCGGAACATTGTCCTCCAATGGTACGCCGGCAAATCCTGCTGTTCCTGCGGCCGGCCGTTCGGAGCGATTCTCGCCGCCGGCGCTCAACCCGCGATAATGACTGCCGATAAGAAGAGCGTGGAATGGAGCGAGATCCCCGTTGATCGATTGCGCGAAATCCTGGCTCGGGCTAAACCCATCTGTTTCGCCTGCCATATGGCGAATCGCATGGTGCAAGAACACCCGGATTTGATCACGGACCGCTCCCTGCGGACGTGAATCTATGAAATCCTTCGGCTTGCTCGTTGCCGGGCCGGTGTCGATTCTGATTCTGGCGCACGTGCAGGTCTGGGCCCAACCGCCAGACCCGATTTCGGTCGCTCTCTATACCCAGTTTTCGGAACCGCCCCCGCCCGCTGTCGCCGATGCCATGGAGCGGGAACTGCTCGCCATTATGCGGCCCGCTGGATTGCAGTTCGACTGGCGCTCCACCGCCGATGCCGACCACGCGCCGCCGGCCGCGGAAATTGCGGTGGCACGCTTCTTCGGACGCTGTGACGCCCGGAGTCTGACGTCCCACATACCGAACCCGGGCCCCTTGGGGTGGACCCACATCAGCGACGGCGCCATCCTCCATTTTACCGACGTGGATTGCAACCGGTTGCGCGACTTCTTAGAGGCCGGCATGCTGCACCTTCCCCCGCCGGAACGAGCGGCCGTCTTTGGCCGCGCGATGGGGCGCGTACTCGCCCATGAGATTTACCACATTTTCGCCAACACGCAGCGGCACGGCTCGGGCGTCAGCAAAGCGGCTTATTCAGTGGAAGATCTGCTCAATGGTGTGCTGCGTCTGGACAAGCTCGGCATGGAGCGAATGAGCGCCGGCCTGCATCATAGCTCCGCGCCTTGGCCTCCGGACGTTGCGCTCTCCCCCAGGGCCAACGAATTCTGAATCTTCCCCGGTGGGGCGGACGCCCGGTCCGCAGTCGGCCCCCCGGCCGGCTTGTCCGAGGTGGCGAGCGCTTGATTCCTCGGGAGAAGAGCGAGTCCGGCGGGTGCGCACCGTCACTCACGCAGGACCCAGCCCCCGCGAAACTCAGTGGCGTTGGCCGCCAGTGCCACCCGCTCGCCTCGGGTCAACTTTCCGGCTCGAGTTGGGCTGCCCTCTGCGCGCCGATCAGCCGGCGAGTGTGCGGCCGGAGACGCGGCAGCACCCGCCAGAACCCCAGCGCCGCCAGCAGGCACACCGCGCCTCCCAGCGCGACCGTTCGGGCCGCGCCCAGCCGGTCGGCCAACGCTCCCGCCAGCAGCGAGCCGAACGGCGTCATCCCCATCATCATCATCGAATACACCGCCATGATGCGGCCCCGCAATGCGTCCGGCGCCATGCTCTGCACCAGCGTGTTGGTCGCGCCCATCTGAACCATCATGCAGAAGCCGATGGCTACCAGCAAGACCGAAGAGACCGCCAGGCTGGTGGAGAAGGCGAACCCCACCAGAAAACAGCCCAGACCGGTGGCGGCTGCCGCCAGCCACGTGCTCAGGCCCTTCAGCTCGGTGCGGGTTGCCAGCAGCAACGCTCCGCCCAGCGCGCCCACCCCGGTCCAGCCCATCAGCCAACCAAGCGTGGCGGCGCCGCCATGCAGCACGCGGTCGGCGAAAATCGGCATCAGCACCGCAAACGGCATGGCCAACAGGCTCATAATCCCAAGCAGTATCAGCAGCGAATATACCGGTGGATTGCGGATCACGAACCGGAACCCCTCCCCCACGTTCGCCAGCGCCGATCCGGCCGATTCCGGCCGCCGCTTTTCCGCCATGCGCATCAGCAACAGGCCGGCGATGACGGCGATATAACTCACCGCATTGGCGAAAAAGCACCATCCCTCGCCGATGGTGGCTACCAGGATGCCGGCCACCGCCGGCCCCACCACCCGCGAGGCGTTGAACATGGACGAGTTCAGCGCGATGGCATTCATCAGGTCGGCCTTGCCCACCATCGCCACGATGAACGACTGGCGCGCCGGAATATCGAAGGCATTGACCACGCCCAGCAGGGTCGACAGTACGAAAATGTGCCAGATGCGGACGGTTCCGCTCAGGGTGACGGCGGCCAGCACGAAGGCCAGCAGCATGGCGGCCGTTTGGGTGGCGATCACCACCTTGCGCCGGTCGAAACGGTCGGCCACTATACCACCCGCCACCGCGAACAAAAACACCGGGATCTGGCTCGAAAACCCTACCGCGCCCAGCAGCACCGACGAATGCGTAAGCCGGTAGACCAGCCAGGCCTGGGCCACGTTCTGCATCCACGTCCCAATCAGGCTGATCAATTGGCCGGCGAAAAAAAGCTGAAAATTACGGTATTCGAGCGCGCGAAACGTGACGGGCAATTTCATGGCGCCGGCTCAGGCATCGACCCCGGCGATTTCTTCCAGAATGCGCGCGGCTTCGCCGGCGGGGTCGGCCGCGCGAGTGATCTGGCGCCCGATCACCAGGTAGTCGGCGCCGTCCCGCACCGCTTCGAATGGCGTCGCCACCCGCTTCTGATCGCCCCTGTCGCGGCCCGCCGAACGGACGCCGGGAGTCACCAGTATGCGACCGGGGCCCAGGATGCGGCGCACCGCCGTCGCATCGAGAGGCGAAGCCACGATTCCCTCTACGCCGGCTTCCACGGCTCGGCGCGTGCGGCGGTCCACCAGATCCGCCATCGTGCCCGTGAAGTCCAGCTCCGCGGCATCTTCCGGGCCGAAACTGGTGAGCACGGTCACCCCCAAAAGTTGCAGCTCGGCATCGCCCTTCCCTTCCACCGCGGCGCGCATCACCGGGCCCACTGCATGCACGGTAAGAAAGCGAACGCCCACCCGAGCCACCTGGGCGACCGCCCGGCGAACGGTTTCCGGAATGTCGTAAAGTTTCAGGTCCAGAAACACCTGCTTGCCCCGGTCCTTCAATTCCCGCACGATTTCCATGCCGCAGGCCGCGTACAGTTCCATCCCGACTTTGTAGAAGTCGACGCCCTCGCCCAGGCGCGTCGCCAGAGCGCGCGCTTCCCCCGCCGAATCCACGTCCAAAGCCACAATGATAGGATTGTGATCCATATCTGTTCCGATTGTCCCATGGAGCCCGGCGTTCGCGAATATAACCGAGCCGCGACCGCCGGGCCACCAAAGGGAATGAAGGCGCACGCGGCATCCCTTGGTGGGGCAGGCGGTTCCGCCTGCCCGCCGGTTGTCAACCGGCGCCCCGGCGGACGGATGGCGAATCAGCAACCTTGAGAGCGTCTTCAACGGAGTGCCATATAGCCGCGGCGGGCCACGAAAGGAAATGAAGACATACGTGGCGCGGGCCTCCGGTCTGCCGCGTCGGCTTTTCAGCCGACGTTCTTTGCTTGCGTAGCGCCGACGATCTTGTCGCCGGCATTGCCATCGGCGCCCCTACCGTTCAGCTCTCAGCCCCCCATCGCCCCGGCGCACCTCGGCGGCAGGCTGAAATCCGACCGCTGATCGCTGACGGCTCTTTCCTTTTCGCAGCCAGGCAACCCCTCTCCAGCCCAGCAGCACCGCCACCAGGGCGCCATAAAGCGCGGGCAGACGAATGTCGGACTTCACCAGCCAGTAGTAATGCACCACTCCGGCAATGGCGGTCAGGTAGATTAGCCTATGCACTCCTTGCCAACGCTTGCCCCCGAGCCTCCGGATCCACCCCTTGGTGGAGGTGAGCGCCAGCGGAACCATCAGCGCGAACGCCGTGAAACCGGCCGTGATGAATGGACGTTTCACCACGTCCTTGGCGATTTCCGGCAGGGAGAAAAACTTGTCCAGCCAGAAGTAGGTCAGGAAATGCAGCGTGCCGTAGAAGAAGGCAAACAGGCCGAGCATCCGGCGGAAGCGGATCAGGTCCGGCTGCGCCAGCAGCTTCCGCAGCGGGCTGATGGCCAGCGTGATCACGATGAAACGAAGCGTCCAGTCGCCGGTGAAATGAGTGATGAATTCCACCGGGTTGGCGGTCAGGCCTTCGCCGTAGAAAGCCCGCCATAGAACCAGGAAAATCGGGGTCAGGCACAGTGGGAACACGACTACCTTCATCCAGCGGCTGCGCAGCATGTTCATCACCCTAGTAGTTTTTCTTCAGGTCCATGCCGTTGTACAGGCCGGCCACATCGTTGCCGTAACCGTTGAACATCAGGGTCGGGCGCTTGAAAAATTCGCCCAGCCGCCGCTCGCTGGCCTGGCTCCAGCGCGGGTGATCTACCTGCGGGTTGACATTCGAATAGAACCCGTATTCGCGCGGGTTGGTCAAATTCCAGGTGCTGGCCGGCTGCTTTTCCACCAGCTTGATCTTCACCAGCGATTTGATGCTCTTGAAACCGTACTTCCACGGCACCGTCAGCCGCACCGGCGCGCCGTCCTGCGGCGGTAGCGCGTCGCCGTACATGCCGAACGTCAGCATGGCGAGCGGGTGCATGGCTTCATCCAGGCGCAGCCCTTCGACGTATGGAAACTCGATGCCGGCCTGTTCGGAGGAGAGCATCATGCTGGAGCTGTAGTAGCTTTCGAAAGCCACATACTGAGCCTTGGCCGTGGGCTGCACCTGTTTGAGCACCACGCTCAGCGAGTAACCCACCCACGGCACCACGATGGACCAGGCTTCCACGCAGCGATGTCGATAGATGCGCTCTTCCATCGGCGCCAGCGCCATCAACTCCTCCACCGTGAATTTGCGAGGTTTGGCTACCGCCCCTTCCACCGAAACCTTCCAATCCGGCCCCGGCTTGAGCTTCTGCGCCAGCTTTGCCGGCTGGTCCTTGCCAGTGCCGAATTCGTAGAAATTGTTGTAGTGGGTTACGTCGTTGAAGCTGTTCGGCTTTTCGGTGGTGCTGAACGGGCTCTTGACGAGATTGGCGAACCTCCCGCCGGCAGCGCGCGCCCGCATGGGCGAAAGCAGTTCGCGGCCCGCCGCCATTGCCACCGGCAAGCCGGCCAGAAACCGCCGCCGGTTCAGATAAACCGGCCGCGGGGTGATGTCGGAATAGCGTAAATCCTCAGGCTTCTTGATCAGCATCCTCTTTTGTTTCCTATTATATTCTTTCGCCGGAACCGGAGATTTGGTTACGGATGGAAATTCAGTGATCTCGAAATCGATCACAGCCTTTTGAAATATTCCTAAGTCCTTCCGCCCCAGCGTCTTACCCCCAATCCGCGGCCTCCCCCCAACCCCGGTTCTTCCCGCTCCCCCGCTATCGTGTAATCGCGAGCGATCCTTATGTTCATTCTGACTCCCCCACAGCTCAAGGTCGTCGACGCCCTGTCCAATGGCGCCTCCATGACCGCTGCCGCCGCCCAAGCCGGCATCCATCGCAACACCATCGCCAACTGGCGCCTTAACTCGCCCGATTTCCGCGAGGCATTAGACATCACCCGCCACGACCGTGCCATCCTCTACCGCGACCGCGCCTTCGATCTGGCCGACCTCGCCTTCGAAGCCATCCGCGCCGTCCTCACCGATCCGAAATCCTCGCCCTCCATCCGCCTCCGCGCCGCCATCTTCATCATCGATAAAGTCTCCACCCCGCCCAAGTTCGAACAAGAGGAGCCCGCCAACCTGGTCGACTTGCTCGATGCCATGGCGGAAGCCGAGCAGGACCGGTTCGCTCCACCGCAGCCCCCCGAACCTGCGGCCGATGCACAAAATTGCACAACCGCGCCCAACAACGCCCAACCCGAACCCGTCCTCCAGATGCACAATTTTGCACAAAAGCCGGAAACCTATCGCCGTTCCGACCCCAAAACCGGCCGCAACGACCCCTGCCCCTGTGGCAGCACCCGGAAATACAAGCACTGCTGCCTCAATAAATCCGCCGCCTGACGACCCCGGTGGGACAGACCATCGTTTTTCGACCCTGTCAGCCCCGCCAGGAATTATGATTGGCACTGAGCCATGGGCAAGCAGGCTTTCGACAAAAAGATCGAAGCGCTGGAAACACTGCGTTCCGCGCCCGCTTCCGCGGCCACGGCCGGTCAACTGCGTAAGGCCCTGCGCGACCGCAACAACTACCTCGCGTCCAAGGCCGCTGCCATCATCGCCGCACTGGGCTTCTCCGATCTGATCCCCGAATTGATCGCGGCGTTCGAACGGTTTCTGGTCGATCCGGCCAAAACCGATCCGCAATGTTGGGGCAAGAACGCTATCGCCAAAGCGCTGAAAGACCTCGGGCATCGCCATCCGGCAATCTACCTGCGCGGGTTGGTGCATTTTCAACCCGAAGCGGTTTGGGGCGGAAGTTCCGATTCGGCGGCGGCTCTGCGGGGAGCTTGCGCGCTGGCGCTGGTCGATTGCCCGATGGACGACTTCGCGATTCTGACCCATCTTACCGATCGGCTCGCGGATCCGGCCAAGCCGGTGCGCATCGATACCGCGGTCGCCATCGCGCAGCTCGGGCGGCCCGAAGGCGCCCTCCTATTGCGATTGAAGGCGCTGGTTGGCGACCAGGAACCGGAAGTAACCGGCCAGTGCTTCGTGTCGCTTTTGAATCTCGACCCGCGCGACTCTGTCGCCTTTATCGGCGGTTTCCTGAAAGCTTCCGGCGACGAGGTGCGTTCGGAAGCGGCTGCTGCGCTGGCGCTGGCGCGGCAGCCCGAGGCGATCGAGCTGCTCAAGCGGTTTTGGGACAGCCCCTTGTCCCCTGAACTGCGCCGCGCGCTGCTGTTCTCGATGGGAGCTTCCCCATTGGCCGAAGCCGCCGATTTCCTCGTTTCCATCCTCGAAAACGCATCGAGCGAAATGGCCGCATCCGCGCTGGCAGCCTTGGCGCCCAGCCGCTTTCGCACCGGAATGCGGGAGCGGATCGCGGCCGTGGTCGAAAGCAGGGGCGACCCGAGCCTGAGCCAGGTTTTTGAGCGGGAATTTCGGAAGCCCATGGCGTGAGAACCTGTGAATCAATCAAATTCGAGCCACAGAGGAACGCCGATAAAACCCTTATCCTCCTTATCCGTGTTCATCTGTGTTGATCTGTGGCTATATTTCTTCAAGCCTTCTGAAGCGCGCGGCGGTCAGTATTTGGTTCCGCTGTTCAGGGATTTAGGTGGCCGGCCCAAGCCTCCGAATTCGACCGGCGCCTGGGCCAGAGCATCGTTCAAAACCGCCTGGAACGTGGCGTTGCCGGGCTCCCGCCGCACGGCCTCCCGCAGTTGGGCCAAACCTTCCTTCCACTGCCCCAGGCGCAGCAGCGCCACCGCCAAGTTCACCCGGATTCCCACGTGGCTCGGCACCAGATCGAGAGCCGCCCGATACTTCTCCACGGCGCCACGCAAATCGCCCCCTTTTTCCAGAGTTGCGCCGCGGTTGTTGAGTTCAATCCCGGCCACCAGGTTCTGGTCGTCCTTGTCTTTGTTGCGCAACAGTTCCGCCAGCTTCTGTTTGACGGCCGCGGCCCGCTCCTCCTGGCCGTCCTCGCGCAATGCCCGCAGCAGGCTATACAGCGTGGTCTGGTTGGTGGGATCCAGCCGCGCGGCTTCCTCCAGGTGCGGGACGGCCATCTGCGCCTTACCCCCGGCGAGGTATTGCGAACCCAGGCGGGTCTGCGCCACGGCGTCGTCCGGCGCCAATGCCACCGCTCGCTCGAACGCCGCCAGGGCGCCGGCATTGTCCGACAGGGTCTTGCGCGCCTCGCCCAGGTCCGACCAGGCTTCGGCGAAATCCGGACGCAGCGCCACGGCTTCGCCCAGGTGCGCGGCGGCTTTGGGCGCCTCGCTCCGCTGGCTCGCCACCTTCGCCCGCAGATAATGCGGATAAGCCGCGTCCGGCTTCGGCCCCAGCAGTGCGATGGCCCGATCCAGGTGCATGGCCGCCGAATCGAGCTCGCCGGCTTCGAGCAAAACCAAACCGAGGTTCACCTGTGCGTCGGCCAGCGCCGGATCGAGCGCAACGGCCTTTTCAAACGGCCCGCGGGCGTCCGGAGAGTCGCCAAAAGCGTGGAGCGCTTCCCCTAGCGCATTCTGCGCCTCCGCCGAACGCGGCCGCAGGCGGACGGCTTCCGTCAACTGCGCGATCGCCCCCGCGCGGTCGCCCTCCTCTTGCAGAATACTGCCCAGCAGCAGGCGGGCGTCGGCATCGCGCGGGTTCGCCTTGACCACGCCATCCAGCAGGCCGATGGCCTCCGCGCGCCGGCCCTTGGCCAGCAACGCCCACGCCTGTTCCACCGGGTTCGGTTGCGCAAGCTGTGCGGCCGTGCACGCCAGCGCCACCCCGGCCGCGAGCGTCGCGCCCCAAGCCCTCATCGCTTGAACTTCTCCGTGCGCGTGATTCCGGAGCCCTCGGTGACATGAACCAACTGGTCCGCCGCCACGCCGCTCAACTTCTCCACCTGGCCGAGCGGCCAGCGAATCTCCAGATCCACCCGGCTGATCGGTCCCAGGCCGAAATGCAGACGCGGGTCGTTACGGGATAAATAGGACGACTGGCTGAGCACCTCCTGCGCCTGCACCTTATCGCCGTACCGCACCGTAACGCGTCCGCCGACAGCGCCTCGGTTCGAGCTGACGCCGTGCAGCTTGATCTTGATCCAGTGCCCGGCTCCGCTCACGTCGTTGCGCAGCAGGGAGGGCGGCTCATTGTGGTTGACGATCAGGATATCGACGTCGCCGTCGTTGTCGAAGTCGCCGATGGCGCAACCGCGGCTCGAATGCGGCGCTTCCACTCCCGGCCCCGCTTGGCCCAGTAACTCCTCAAAGCGCCCGTTGCCTAAGTTGCGAAACACCACCCGCGGCGTATCGTAGTTATCGCGCACCTCCGGGTAGATACCGCCGGTGACCCAGAAGATATCCGGGTTGCCGTCGTTATCCAGGTCCGCGACCGCGATACCCCACGACACATAGCGTGTCTCGACGGCCAGGCCCGCCTGCAGAGTGACGTCGCGGAAGTCGCCCTTGCCGTTGTTCTCATACACGCCCGGAGTGTCGGCGGAGTAATGTGTTTTGACGATGTCCAGACTCCCGTCCAGCTTGAAATCGCCAACAGCCACTCCCATGCCGGCCTGCTCCATGCCGTCGTCGCTCAGGGCGACGCCTCTCTCCAAGCCCAGTTCGGTGAATGTTCCGTCGCGATTGTTGCGGAAAAGCAGGCTGGGGGTGGAGTCGCAAGCCACATAAATGTCGGGCCAGCCGTCATTGTCGAAGTCGGCGGCAACCGCCGTCAGGCCGTAGCCGCCGCCAGCCTTGCCGATCCCCGACGCCTCCGTGACATCGGTGAAGGTACCGTCCCCATTGTTGCGATAGAGACTGTGGCGGCCGTAGCGCAGGCCGCGCGGGCCGCAGAAGATGTTTCCCGGGTTACAACTGCTGGAAACGCCGGCGCGCGGCACCGTCTCGAGGTCGAACTCCAGATAGTTGGATACGAACAGATCCAGGCGGCCGTCGCGGTCGTAGTCGAGAAAAGTGCAGCCGGAGCCAAACCGCGGCTGCGCGTTCCACAAACCCGCCTGCCTGGTGACGTCGGTAAAAGTGCCGTCCCCGTTGTTGCGGTACAAAGTGTTCTGGCCCCAGCCGGTAACGAACAGGTCGTCGAAGCCGTCGTTGTCGTAGTCGCCGACCGCAACGCCGTATTGATAGCCGGTGCGGAACAGTCCGGCTTTTTCGGTCACGTCGGTGAAAGTGCCGTCGCGGTTGTTTTTGTAGAGGCGCGCGGAAGCGTCGGGCGGAGGATCGCCGAATCGCGAGCCCGTCAAGACCAGAATATCCAGCCACCCGTCGTTGTCGTAATCGAGAAAAGCGGCCCCGCAGCTCATCGCCTCGATCACGTAGTCGGCGCGGCGCGGATGGCCGCACACCACCACCTGGCGAAGCCCCGCCTGGTGAGCCACGTCGGTGAAGCGCGCGTGAAAGGGGAGTCCGGAAGATTTGCCCCGCGGCGCGGCGGCGACTCCGCGTGAGGCCATCCCCTGGCCGGAAGCGGCTTGCCGGCTGTAAAGGCGGGCGGCGGGCCATGCCAGCAAGCTGAAAAGACTGCGGCGCGTGAGGGCAAGCATGCTTACGGTTTCAGGTCCCTATCGACCAGTATAACGGCCTGCTCTCCCCAAAAAAAACGGTGGGCGGGGATGATTCCCGCCCACCGAGGAGGTTCGATGTTAGCGTTGCTAGCTATCTATAACTGGGGGGTTACCACAGTATCTTGAAGACTAGCTCGATCTGGCGGCCGCTGTTGAACGCGGAAGTCGCGCCCTGCGCGCCGAAGGTGCCGCCCGGAGAACCCTGATACAACGCCTGTCCGAAGGTAGAGTCGTAGACGTTGGTGTCCGGATCGCCGCGGTTCAACCGGTTGGTGGCATTGTAAGCCGTCAGCTTGAGTTGAGCCTTGAATCTCTCGATGATATGGAAATCCTTTGCCAGGCTGGCGTCCAGGTCCCAGAAACTCGGACCGGTCAGACAACCGTACTGCAGAGGATTGGAGCGAAGCACGTAAGTGTTCGACGGAATCGCGCTGAATGCCGAGGTATTGAACCAGTGATTCGGAGAAGGATTCGAAACGCAGGGATTACCGCTGACGATCAGGTTCCCGAACTGCGGGAAGTCACCCGAGATATATTGCAAAACGGGAGTGATCTTCCAGCCGCCCACGAGGGCGTCCACAACCGGAGGAGCGTTCTTCAAGAAGGTCTGCCCTTTCCCGATGGGGAGCTGATACGTGGTCACGAGATTCATGCGGTGACGCGGCTGATTGCTGTCCTGCCACTGGAACGTGTTGGTGTAGTAAGTGAGGTCGTTGAAGTTGTTGATTTGCGACCGCTCATCCACATACACGTAAGTAGCCAGGAAGTTGAATCCATGGGTGAAGGATTTTTGAGCCTTCAACTGGATGTTGTTGTAACGCTCCTGCGCGCAGCAGACGCCGATCTCGTACAACGGGCCGTATTGCGGACGGGGCACGAGCAGCGAAGATAGCGACACGGTCGGCGTGTTGTACAGCGGGCCGTTGTTGACGGTGGTGTTGAGGTAGTGATAGAAGGGGTCGGCAACATTCTGGTTCAAGTAGGCGGGGTTATTCGCGTACTGTAGTTCGATGTTGGGGTTGATGGCGTTCAGCTCTTGTGTGTAGTGCTGATGGCCGATATTGAGGAAGTAGGTAAACGACGCCACGAACCCGTAAGGCAATTGGCGCTGCAGGTTGATGTTGAAGCGGTCGTTGTAGGCCTTGCCGTTGACCGGACCGAAGTTCGGGAGCAGCGGGTTGTTGGCCGGGAAAGGATTCGAGAGGGTCTCTTGCGGCACGCCTTGGAGCAGCGGCGCCGCGAACTGGTAGCCGGTCATGCCGAAGAAGGGCGGCTCCAGGAAGTTGACGTCTTCGAAACCGGAAATCGGAGCGGCTGTGAAGTTATACTCGGTGGGGACCACGTAGCGCGCGTAACCGAGGCGGAGAGCGGTCTTGTCGTCGATTTTGATGGCAGCGCCGACGCGGGGCGCGAGCGCCAATTTCGGAGCGGTCCACATGCCGGGATTGCTGTTGGTAGTGAACTGCCACGCACCGGTCCACTGGTAGAAGCTGTTTCCAACCAGGTTAGTCGCGAGCGACGGCATACTGGGCGGGTTTTGGACCATGGGTTGAATCGGGGTCGACAGGTTCATCGCCTGCGAAAGGAAGCGGTCTTTATCCTCCCACGGCGTTTCGTATTCGTCGCGTAGACCCAGGTTGAGGGTGATTCTGCGGTTCAGTTTCCAATCGTCCTGGATGAAGAAGCCCCAGAAGCTGGAGATGGAGACCGGCACGGGGCCGCCGACCATTTCGGTATCGTTGCTGAGCGGGCCGAGCAGGAAGCTGGCGAACTGATCGCCGTAGATATTGGTATTCGGGTTGTTGTACGTGTTCGCCGTGAAAGACGTATCGGACTGGAACTGGGTGGTGTTGGACACATACTCCGGCCCCCAGGTTCTGCGATACTCAACGCCGGCCTTGAGATAGTGCGAGCCGCGTTGTTGGGAAACCTTCGCGCTATAGGCTTCGCCCCTGGGATTCTGGTTCCAATAAAAACCGCGGCCGCCGAAATTGGTGCCGTTGATGGTCAGGTCGGGTTCGTAAATCGGCGTGCCAGGCGAGTTTTGGAAATAAGGCTGGTACCACTGGTTGCTGCCCCAGAAGGCGCTCCAGCCGCTGGCCGGCAGCGGGGTCGAATTATAAGCGTCCACCACGCTGTCATAGTCGGCATGGATATCCAGAACCGTCTTCGGATTGATCGTATAGATCAAGTCGGCGTTCATCTGGGT